>CALJGU010000019.1 GCA_938075565.1 uncultured Opitutales bacterium
CAGCAGTTGGATGGCTTCTTGAATTTCCAATGCGGTTCCAACGGTATCACCGAGAGGCTGATTCATATCAGTCACGAGCGCCACGCAGCGACGTTTCAAGGAACGTCCAACACGCGTGATGGAGCGAGCCAGTTGGCGAGCTTGCTCTACGTCCTTAATAAAAGATCCGTTACCCCACTTCACATCGACAACTAAGCCTTCCGCTCCTTCTGCCAATTTTTTACTCAAAACACTACCGGTGATGAGTGGCAGACTTGGAATAGTCGCTGTGTTTTGGCGAAGACGGTAAAGAGAGCCATCAACAGGTGCGATTTCCGTGCTCTGGTCACAAATCGTGCAGCCTGTGGTTTTCAGCTGATTTACGAATTGCTCCAGATCCAACTTGCTGTTGAAGCCTGGAATCGCGTCCAACTTATCGAGACTGCTTATTAGAAACTCTTCATCCTGACCGACCATCATTGGCATAACAACGCCGCAGGCTACTGCCAGAGGAGTAAGCACTAGGGAGGTCTTGTCCCCTACTCCTCCCGTAGAATATTTGTCGATTTTCGGACGGGTAATCTTGGAAAGGTCGACCACTTCACCGGAGAGCATCATCTCTTCAGCCAAAATAGCGGTTTCCTGAGCAGACATCCCCTGAAAATATATGGCCATTGCAAGCGCAGCCATTTGATATTCAGGCATTTCCTTATCTAGCAAGGAATCTACAATGTATCGAATTTCTTCTTGGGAAAACTCCCCTCCGTCGCGCTTTTTCTCTACTAAGTACGCGTAGGACGGTTTAATGAACTTCCTAGGTGTAAGGATCTTTTTTCTCATAGATAACGTTTACAGACGAGCTTAGGTGCCTCGCCTATCAAAATTGTAAACTTTTAAGTAGTAGGTAATTAGGCCCTCTCTGTCGAGCATATTATCAGAGATCCGGCACTTTTTACAAAGCCTACCTAAATGACGCCCAAACAGCATTCCTAATGGCCCGACTACACCGTTAAGAGGATTCTGGATACACAGGAATTTCAATCCCTAGCCCTATTGTTGATGATCAAAAGGTGGGCCTTCCAAATGGTATGCCTACCTGCCTCACCGAGGATAGAACTCCTTAAGATCCACCTTGGTATATACTTGCAGTTTTAAATCCACCTACATTCCTTGGTTGGATGACGATATGGTTCGACATAGCCACTGGCCTCAATGAGACGGTCGCTGCAGTAGCAGAGCAATTAGAAGAGTTCGATGAAACGTTTTCTCCTGAAGTAAGACAGGCAGATCCACGCTTTGGCGACTACCAGGCGAATGGCGTATTGCCCTACGCAAAACGCAATCAGAAGAATCCACGTGCTCTGGCAGAAACACTGATCAAGTCCCTGGTTGATTCAGGAAAGATTGATACGGCCCAGATTGAGATCTCGGTCGCAGGTCCTGGCTTTATCAATTTCAAGTTGAGCGAAGCATTTCTGTTCGAATGGCTAAAAAAATTCCGCACAGCCGATGACTATGGCAAGGCAGCAGCACAAAGATTGAAGGGGAAAAAAATCGTCGTCGACTATGGCTCACCCAACTCAGCCAAGCAAATGCATGTGGGGCACTTGAGGTCCACTGTCATTGGAGAAGCTATTAAAAGAATGCTGGCTTACTTTGGTGCAGAGGTGATTGGAGATAATCACTTAGGCGATTGGGGAACTGCTTTTGGGAAACTCATTCTGGCCATCAAACGGAAGAACTTCAAGCTGGATGCCGATCACGATGATCCGCTAGCAGAGTTGGAGGCGCTGTATAAATGGGGCAATAAACTCACTGATGAAGATAAAGCTGCTCTAGTTGAAGCCCGCGAAGAGCTCGTGAAGCTCCAAGAGGGCGATGAAGAGAACGTCGCCATGTGGGAAGCAATCAACCGCATCAGCAGCCAAGGTTTTAACAAAATCTATAGCCGCCTCGGCATCAAATTCGATTACGAACTTGGGGAAAGCTTTTACCGGGATAAGGTGCAACGCATCTACGACGAGCTGGAAGAAACAGGTGTTGGTGAAGAGAGCGAAGGAGCCCAGGTTGTTTTCTTTCCGGACCATAAGCGCTACAAGAAACAACCATTCCTTTACCGGAAGTCCGATGGGGCCTCCAATTATGCAAGTACGGACCTAGCGACGGTCCTTTATAGACTGGAAGCGTTTAATGCCGCTGAGATCATTTACGTAACCGATGACCGACAACGGGATCACTTCGCCCAACTCTTCATTACCGTCGATCGATGGTTTAAAGCCAAAGGCTATAAAGAGCCTGAGCTACACCACGTATATTTTGGCACCATTCTGGGAGAAGACAAAAAGCCCATTAAATCTCGAAGTGGCACACCGGTCCTTTTGAGTGATTTGCTGGATGAGGCAGTCGAGCGCTCGAGAAAAGTGGTTGAAGCGAAGAACCCAGACCTTTCGGAAGAGGAAAAGTCCAACATCGCGGAAACCGTCGGTGTATCCGCGGTGCGCTATGCAGACCTGATGCAAAACCGCTCTACGGACTACATTTTCTCCTGGGAAAAGCTACTTAGTATGGAAGGTAACACCGCGCCATACCTGCTCTACGCAGTTGCTAGAAACAAAAGCATTTTCCGTAAAGTTGGAGTATCGGAAGATAGCGCGTTGGAAAAAGCCAGTATTCTAGAAACGGGTACAGAAGTCGCACTCGCCAGAAAGATATCTGCATTCCCCTACGCACTGGAACTTGCCATCAGCGACCTTAGACCGCACCTCCTTTGTTCCTATCTCTTTGAACTTTCTGGAGCCTATAGCTCTTTCTTCAATGCAGATCACGTCAATGTGGAGGATCTAGCGGTTAGAGACCGAAGACTCTTACTCTGCAAACAGACTATGATCGTTCTCGAAACCGGCCTTGAACTCCTCGGGATCAATACGCTGGATCGGATGTAGGGGAAGAGCTGGTGTCTGGCTTTTTGCATCCATAGGTTTCAAGGAAGTCCTAAAACCTGGTCACTGAATACTGAAACCTTTTTCAAGGAATCTCCCACTCGTATGGAGCACTGGATAAAAGCTCAGAGCCGTCTTTGGTCACCCATAAGACATCCTCAATTCGGCAGCCTCCCAACCCGGGGTAATAGAGTCCGGGTTCGATCGTGACCACAAATCCAGGTCGAAGGGTTTGTTTTATGTTTCCAATCCTTATCGATTCATGGATCTCAAGACCCAATCCATGGCCGGTTCCATGGAAGAATCCAGTAGGAACCCCATTAACCTCTTTGGTTTCATAACCTTCCTTTTCGAAAAGCGCCTGAATCGCTCGATGAATCTTTCGACCTTGGGCATTCGCTCGAACCATAGAGATGGCGATTTTTTGAGCTTCGTGAACAGTCGAAACTAGGCGTCGTTGCTCCTCACTCGCTTCTCCTTTTAAGAACGTTCGAGTCATATCGCCAAAGTAGCCGTGGTTCATCATCCTCGGAAAGATATCTACAATGATAAGCTCATTTGCTGCTAGCGGTCCAGAGCCTACACAATGCGGGTCACAAGCCTGATCTCCACCGGCCACGATAGTGTTCATCGCGACACCTCCCATTCTCAGGCAGTTAACATCAATTTCCTGCCGAAGGCGCTCACTGGTTAGTGGCTTACCTTCAAAGTGAATCAGACCCTCTTTGATCTCGGAGGCTTCGAGCGTCTGCTTAACGATGCGGAATCCTGCAGCAGAGCAGCGGTTTCCCTCGCGCACCATCTCAGCCTCAATGCCCGTCTTCTCTAAGCGTGCAGGAAACAAGGCACCCTTTACTACCTGAAAATCAATCTTGTGCTTGTGCAGGCCTTCGGAAACCCAAACAGGAAAATTCTGTGGCAAACGAAGAATATCAATATGGTACACATTGACCAACCAAGCAATTTGGTCGGCCACCGTTACAGTACGCCGGTCTCTCCATTCCTTGGCCGACCGATCAACCGCTGTCAGAGACAATATCTCAGTGAACCGCGATTCTTTCTGCGCCCGGTTAAATTCGAGGTCGCTAAACACACCGATGGACTTTCGACCCATCCGCAGACTGAGAAATGGATCCGGGACAGAAAAGCCCGATAAATAGCGTTGATCAGGATCCTGCTCAGAATCTGCAAAGATGCAGTCAGCAACAACGGGACGTTTTTTCCTTTTGACCATCGTCTAAGACCATTTAACTCCTAGAGAAAATGTCTAGGCTATTAGATTTCATGTCCTCAAGATCCATCGTCCTTGTTTGGAGCCTCACCCTGATAATCACCTCCATGTCGGTTGGGTGCGATAAATCGGCTGAAGGAGCCAGCACCAACTCGGAGCCTGCTACCGTGGACGAATGGCTACCGCTGCAATTGGACGGTAAAGCCATTCAGATCCAGATCGCATACAAACAACATGAGCTAAGCAAAGGACTCATGTATCGAGCGTCTATGGGCGAGCACCAAGGAATGCTCTTCTTTTATGGGCCTCCCAAGCAAATGAGCTTTTTTATGCGGAACACCAAGATCCCCTTGGACATCGGTTATTTCACATCTGACGGCGTGTTAAGAGAGATCTATCCCATGTATCCCATGGATGAACGCAGCGTAAGATCAAGGAGGAGCGACATTCTTATAGCCTTGGAAATGAACCAGGGTTGGTATGCCAAGAACGGTGTCAAACCAGGAGCAACTTTCGATCTACCATCATTGAAGGCGGCCTTACTTCGCCGCGGAATACCCGAATCGAAAATTCTTTTCTAAGCCTCTTCGGGACGCACGATGAGTTCAAGCCGCTGTTCTTCTTTGAAGTAGGTCTCTGCGAAGGCAGCCAGGTCATCAATTGTCACCGCATCCAATTTGGAATCGAAGTTCATCCAATCATTCACGGGGAGGTCGTAAGTGGCATTCAAGCCGGCTTGCATCGCCCGAGCACCCATCGTCTGTAAACTCATTCGTCGCTGAGCTTTCAATCGGATTTTAATACGATCCAGCTCATCTTGCTCTACTTTGCCTGAGCGAATGCGCTCCATTTCGACCGACATTTCTTCAAGGACTTGCTCAGCAGTAGAGGGATGAGTTCCCCCATAGAGAAACAGCATTCCTGAATCTAATCCAATGACACGACTGCTACCGACGAAATAGGCCAAGCCCAAGTCATCTCGGACTCGTTCGAAAAGCTGACTGCTCATCCCACTGAAAAGCTCATCCAGGACTGAAGCCTGAATCATCAAATCATCCTGTCTCACTCCGACACAGGGGAATGCTTGGAAGACCACCGCTTGTTCCCGATCCATTGAAACTTCAGATCGGCCAGTATTAGCCGGACGATCAAAAGCGGGAAGCTCCTCTGAAACGTTATTGGAAGGAAGTCTTGAAAATAGCTCTGATAACCGTGGCTCAACGATGGAGCGATCAAAGAGTCCGCTCACCGAAACCACACAGTTTTCCGAATGGATCATAGAAGACAGGTAAGCTTGCACATCTTCCGGCTTCAAAGACTCCAAGTGTTCGACTCGGCCGTACGCATTTACTGAATACGGGAAATCGCCAAAGAAAAGATTTCGCAGCTCTCGAATCCCAAAATCCACAACATCGTCCAGGGTCTCTTTAACGTGAGCAATCTGTCCTTCGCGTTCGCGTTCGAAGGTTTCGGAATCCACCTTTAACTGAAACAGGGACTGCTCCAGCAATTCCAATCCTAGCTCCAAATCCTGAGGTAAGACTTCCAAGCTCAATCCGAATGTGTTGTTTCCGGAGAACTCTGAGAAAGACCCACCAAGCGACTCAATAGAGTTGGCCACTTCGGAAGCGGATCGTGCTTCCGTATCTTTAGTTAGAAGATTTGCCGCTAAAGCAGAGATACCACGTTGTTCTGGTTTTTCCCACAAAGCACCTCCCTTGAAAATGATGCGGATATGGACTTTCGGAAGATCGGGGCTTTCCTGAAATAATAAACGTGCGCCGTTCTCCAGAGACACTTCATCGAACTCATGAACCCTTGCTTCTGCCTCGCCAGTGGAAATGGATTCTTGTTCATCCTTCTCCGGATCAAATGTAATTTGGGTAAGCCGATCGGGAACTAAGTATTCGTTCAGAAGACGCTTCAAATCTTCGGTTGTTACGGAACGTAACTGGTCGAGATAGACACGTGGATAATCGAGATCACCGACCATTACTTCTGCAGCACCAATCCGGGCTGCCTGTCCACTCATGGTCTTACGATTATTGATCTCGCCGACCATGGCTTGACGCAGTGACTTCTGAATCCGGAAGTCTTCTATCAAAGATTCCTTTAGAGTATCGGCCTCTTCCCAAAAGGCTTTGAGAGCCTCATCCTTCTTATCAGGGTCGGTCATCATTGAAACCCATAGGAGCCCCGATGTCCCGGGGTTCCAACTCGAAACGTCCACATAGTGAACTACACCGCGATCTTGCCGAAGTCGTTCCCATAGGATCGAACTATCACCATTCCCCAGAATGCTTGAAAGCAAGCTGAGCCCGGTTGCATCTGGATGGCGCAAGCCAGGAATAGTAAAACCTAGACCAATCCGACTCACGTTCACGTCGCCATTCAATGACTGTTGGCGTTTCGACAACGCTTTCGGTTCTTCGGGAATGTAAAGCGATTCCAATCTCTGACGTGGATATGCTTCCAGCATCTCGGAAGAAGACTTAAAAATCTCTTCCGCATTCACATCGCCGGTAATTACCAACACCATGTTATTGGGCACGTAACGGGACTTATAATAATCCATCAACTCGTCACGGGTCACCGTCTCAAAAATATCTTTGTAGCCAATTACTGGGTACTTGTAGGGATGAACACGGTAGGCTGTTTCAAAAACGGCGCGACCAAGAAGTTGGTCGGGGTCATCTTTCCCCATATCAATTTCCCGAAGAATCACCTGACGTTCCTTCTCCACTTCCTCCTCCGGCAAAGTAGAATTGAAACCAGCATCGGCGAGTATGTCTATTGCGCCCAGAGTATGCTCACTTGGCAGGTCTATGTAATAAACAGTCCGATCGAAAGTGGTATAGGCGTTGATATACCCTCCCAGGCTTTGCACCTCTCGGCTAATCTGTTTTCCGGATCTTTTTTCAGTCCCCTTAAACAGCATATGCTCAAGATAATGAGAGACGCCCGCTCCCAGCAAAGGGCCTTCATGAATACTGCCAGTATTCACCCAAAGCTGGACGGAACTTACTTGGCTACTCGAGTCCTCACGGACCAGAATGGTCATTCCGTTTTCAAGAACACGACGATGGACAGGTTCCGCAAATAGCGCTTCAAGTACAGTATCAAGTGAGTCCATTCAGTAGCGTGCTAATTTTCCGACACGTCCTTTTTTGATGGTCCCTTGCGTTTCCGATCACGGAAAGAAGGGATTCTTCGATCTTTGGGAACAAAGGGATTTAGGAATGCGGATTTGAAATCATATCCACCATCGAAATCTTCACGGCGGTCGGTGTCCGTTTTTCCTAATACACCAAATTCTACCAGATTGAACACGATATCACCAAAGTCACGGCAACGCTTTACATTCCAATCTTTAAAGACGGTCAAGGTGAGAGGACCATATTGGTCGAGCGCATACTTACGAATTCCTTCGAGCAACTCCTGACCAGAAACATGGTGGGAGGTACGCGTTTTATCTTCGCTTAATTCTTTCACGGTGAAGTCCAGGGCTTTCCGGATGAAGAAATAAGCGCCTTTACTAAAACGGCCGTCATCCTTGATTACAAGGTCTACGACTTCCGAAAAATCTTTTCCGCTCATAGGTGCTCAGTCTGTGCAGGTATTATTAAACAAGTATGGCTTCATCAGGGACAGAAGAAAGGCGAAATTTCAGATTTAGCCTTTTTTATCAATCAACTCCTTGAGCACTTGGTCGACCAGCGAGGGATTGGCTTTGCCACGAGTCGCTTTCATCACCTGCCCTTTAAGGAAGTTGATCGCCTTATCATTTCCACCCTGGATCTCTGCTACGGGTCCTGGATTCGCATCGATGACTTCCTGACAAACGGGCTCCAGTTCGCCAGTGTCGTTGCTTTGCTTCAGTCCTTTAGCTTCAACAATAGCAGCAGGCATGTTGCCGTTTTCAAACATATCCCCGAAGATTTGCTCCTTGGCTATGTTTTTGGAAATAGCGCCCTCCTTGATCAAGCCAACCAACTCAGCGATATGAGCAGGTGTCACTTTGCTATCCGCTAGGGTCAGGCCAGCGTTGCCAAGTTCACCAAGCAAATTGTTCACAATCCAATTGGCCGACTGCTGGGCTTCACCGGAAGCTTCAGCAGCCTCTTCAAAAAAGGCACAGAGTTCAGGATCGGGGATCAGGACGGACGTAACCGTAAAGGGAAGATCGTAGTCTTCATAGTAACGGCGTTGACGATCAAAGGGTCTCTCAGGGATGGTCCCTTCAACTCGCTCACGCCAAGCATCGTCGATACGCACGGGCATCAAATCTGGATCGGGGAAATACCGGTAGTCATGCGACTCTTCTTTGAAGCGCATATGGTAGGAGACATTTTTTGCAGCATCCCATCCTCGCGTCTCCTGATGAATCGCTCCACCCGCTTTTGCGGTCTGGATCTGACGTTGAATTTCGTAGGCCAGACCGTTTCGAACGCCAGAGATAGAATTCATGTTCTTGATCTCTACCTTCACTCCCAGCTCTTTCTGACCGACTGGACGAATACTAATATTCGCGTCGCAGCGCATTTGCCCCTTCTCCATGTCGCAATCGGAAATGTCGCCATAGATCATCAGGTTGCGCAAAGCATTGAGGTAAGCCCAAGCTTCATCAGGTGTATGCAACACCGGCTCAGTCACAATTTCCAATAGCGGAGTTCCGGCCCGATTATAATCAACCAAGCTATCGCTATCGAAGTGATTGAGCTTCCCAACATCTTCTTCCAAATGAGCACGAGTCAGCTCGACCCACATGTGCTCACCCATGATATTTCGCGATGGGCCGGGAAGTTCGATTTCCACTTTACCACCCTCACAGATCGGTTGATCGAATTGGGAGATTTGGTAGTTCTTTGGACTATCCGGATAAAAGTAATTCTTACGATCCCACTTGGTAATTTCGGGAATGGTGCTTTCAAGAAGCATGCCCACTTTGACCGATTTCTCAACAGCCTCGCGATTGATCACGGGCAACGCACCTGGAAATCCGAGAACGACCGGATCGGTCAACGTATTCGGGTCCTGACCAAAACCAACTCCGACCGAAGTAAATATCTTCGACTTAGTCCGAACTTGGACGTGCACCTCTAAACCAATAACGACTTCGTATTCCATGGTTATAGCTTTGGGTGTTGGTTTGAATGATCGTGCGCCTCTTCGTAGGCATTCCCGATAGCAAGCAAGTCAGCTTCGCCAAATGGCTTGCCGAGAATTTGCAGTCCAATCGGAAGACCTTCGGAATTGAGACCACAAGGAAGGGACAGACCTGGAATGCCAGCCAAGTTGGCAGAAATAGTATAGATATCGCTCAGATACATGGCCAAGGGATCCTCATTCTTTTCTCCAGCCTTGAAGGACACAAAGGGAGAAGTCGGAGTCAGAAGAGCATCGACCTGTTCGTAGGCCTTCATGAAATCCTGGCGAATCAAGGTCCGCACTTTTTGCGCTCTTAAGTAGTAGGCATCATAGTAACCAGAGCTAAGCACGTAGGTTCCCAGAATGATCCGCAACTTCACCTCATCTCCAAAGCCTTCGGCACGACTTTTGAAATATAAATCAATCGCGTTTTCTATTTCCTTGCTTCGGTGAGTGTAGCGCACCCCGTCAAAACGTGCCAGGTTCGAGGAAGCTTCTGCCGTAGCGATGATGTAGTAAGTCGCTACAGCCAAATTCATATTAGGCATGGATACCTCTTGGATCTCACACCCTTGGTCGGCGTACCAGTCGATCGCTTTTTGAACACTCTCCTTAACTTCAGGATCAAGGCCTTCTCCAAAGTACTCCTTAGGCACTCCTAGTTTCCAAGGTCCTTTACTGGACGCCACAGCAGCCGAGTAATCGGGGACATCTTGCTCAATGGAAGTCGAGTCTTTGGGATCGTGGCCGGCGATTGCTTGCAGGACTGATGCCACGTCCTTCACAGAACGACCGAAGGGTCCAATCTGATCCAAGGAAGAAGCGTAAGCAACCAAACCGAATCGGGATACACGTCCGTAGGTTGGTTTCATGCCAACCACTCCACAGAATGAAGCAGGTTGACGAATAGATCCACCCGTGTCACTTCCTAGAGATACCGGTACCGAGCCTGCGGATACAGCAGCAGCACTTCCCCCACTCGATCCACCAGCAACACGCTCGAGATCCCAGGGGTTAAATGTGGTTTTAAAAGCGGAATTCTCCGTAGAGGACCCCATGGCAAACTCGTCCATGTTCAGACGGCCGAAAAGAACTGCACCAGCATGCTTTAACTTGGCAGTGCTGGTTGCATCGTAGGGAGATACAAAATCCTCCAACATTTTACTCGAGCAAGTCAGCGGACGGTCTTTGACCGAAATCACATCTTTCAGCCCGATCGGAATTCCATCGAGTGGACCTTTGATCTCTCCAGCAGCACGTCGTTGGTCTGCCGCTTCGGCTTCAGCTAGCGCCCCTTCGGTATTCAGGGAATTGAATGCCTGAACTTGAGGATCAACAGCTTCTTTGCGATTAATCAAAGCTTGGGTCAATTCTACCGAAGACATGTCTCCGGATGACAAAAGCGATTGAAGCTCTGTGAGTGTTTTAAAATGTAGGTCGTCCGCCATTTCGTAGTTATAGAACGAGATTAACCTTCCACCACTTTGGGGACTTGCACCATGTTGTTTCTTTTAGCAGCGGCATGCTTGACGGCTGTTTCAGGGTCGAAGCCTTCAACTGCAGCATCGTCACGTAAAACATTCTCAACTTGGAAAGCGTGAGCCATCGGCTCAACTCCACTTACGTCCACTTGGTTCAACTGGTCGAAGTATTCAAGTATGCCACCTAACTGCGAGCTGAACCTTTCACGTTCCTCATCAGTCAATTCGATGCGAGCCAAGTTAGCCACGTAATCAATATCAATGGATCCTTTATCACTCATACTAAGATCGTAACTCGTAGGAGGTTTTGGATTCAATCTCCTGCTGAACGGTATTGAAAACTTCACCGACCTCTTTGTCTGTAAGCGTACGGTCGTTGGAGCGAAACTTCATATTGAAAGCTAAACTCTTCTTTCCTTCCGGAACCCCTTCCCCGGTATACACGTCGAACACGCTTACCGATTCCAACTCGTAACGATTGTTCACCGCACGTTTGGTAATTTTGTGGAGGTCACGGCGCACGGTTTCAGCGAGCAGAGTATCATCAACCAGCAATGCGAGGTCCTTCTCGGTCGGAGGAAATTGGCTGAAGGGCTTGAACTTCACAATCTTCCCACTGGCTTTTATGCGCTCAGGTAAGATCTCAAAGGCACCCGCCAGAACAGTTCCTTCGAGGTCCCATTCTTTAACCAGGTTCACATTGAGCATGCCTAGCTTGGCCTCAAAGCCTTGCTTTGAAAAGCTACCCACATGTGCGGAATGATCTTCCTGCCAAATGGAAGTCCCCAGGGACAGACTCCTGTAGCCCACTCCTTCAAGATTCACATTAGCGAGCCCACCGAGTGCATTTAAAATATTCTTCGCGGTGTAAAAGTCTCCTTCTTCCCGGCTCTTCCAACTGGAATCACGATCGGGTTGAAAAATCGCAAAGGCAACGGATACCATTTCAAACACTTGACCTTCGTATTCGTGGAAAACTTTACCGACTTCGAAGACTCGCTCCATCCCGGTCTTACGGGCGAAGTTCAACTTCAAGGTGTCGAGCAATCCAGGAATCAAGGAAACACGCAGGTGGGTTTGATCTGAGGTAAAAGGATTCGCCAGTTTAAGTGTATCTAAACTATAGCGGCTGAACCATTGGCTCGCTTCATCGCCGGAACGCAGGCTGTAGTGAACACACTCCTGGAAGTGTTGGCCCGCCAGGTAGGATGAAAAACGATCGTTCAGACTCGCCGTATTGGCATCCTGATGAATCAAGCCAGATACTTCCACAGGTGACTCTGGGATCTGGTCTGTACCAAACATTCGGATGATCTCTTCAGAAAGATCCGCAGGGCGGTAAAGATCGCCGCGCCAACTTGGAACTTTGATTACCCAAGATTCTCCACCATCACTCACTGAGCATTCCAATGATTCTAAAATTTCACGGATACGCTCGTCTGAAATTTCATAGCCAGCGATGTCGCGAATGAATTGAGGATTCAACTCGATTTCACGTTCAATAACCGGCTCAGTACCCGCTTGGATATACGGACCGACTAATTCACCACCAGCGATGTCCAGGATGAGATCGATGGTTCGCAAGGCGGCAAAGTTTGCACCTTGAGGATCCACACCACGCTCAAAACGATAGGAGCTATCAGAGGACAGTCCGAGTGTACGGCTGGTTTTACGAATTCCAGAAGGATCGAAGTAAGCAGATTCGAGAACGACGTCGACGGTGTTATCATCGACCTCAGCATCGACTGAACCCATAACCCCAGCTACGACAAGAGGCTTCTCCGCATCGGCGATGACCAGCATATCCGAATTCAGGGTACGTTCCTTTTCATCAAGGGTGACGATCTTCTCATCATGAGTTGCTTTACGAACAACGATCTTGTTACCACCAATCTTATTGGCATCGAATGCGTGCAGCGGCTGACCAAATTCGAGCAGCACAAAATTGGTAATATCTACGACGTTGTTAATCGGACGTTGATCAACCGCTTCCAGGTATTGTTTCAACCAATCTGGACTTGGACCGATCTTAACTCCCTTGATACTATGAGCATAGTAATTGGGGCAGTCATCGGGTGCCTGCACGTCGACTTCAGAAATCAATGTGGGCTCACCTGTTTTGCGAATGCCATCAAAGTCAGTTTCAAGAATGGGGTAAGTTAACGCCTTTCCGAAATAGGCAGCCATCTCTCTGGCGATGCCCACATGACTCAAGCAGTCTGGACGGTTCGGGGTCACTTCAATATCGAGCACGGTATCCGAATCGGTGAACACATCGTTGATCGGTTTACCAATGTCAGGACGCTGATTTAAAATCATCAAACCATCATGATCATCACCGAGGCCAAGCTCACGAGGACTACACATCATGCCAAACGATTTTACACCGCGAAGCTT
Source organism: uncultured Opitutales bacterium (assembly GCA_938075565.1). GTDB lineage: Bacteria > Verrucomicrobiota > Verrucomicrobiia > Opitutales > UBA2995 > UBA2995. Next base: position 13,176 of record CALJGU010000019.1, read on the forward strand.
GGATGCCTTGATCTTAAAGTTTCCGGGAAGTCGAGCTCCTACGGTTGCAACTGGAATGCGGTCTCCCACTTTGTAGTTGCTCGCTCCACATACGATTTGAAGAGCTTCTTCTTCGCCTACATTCACTTCGCAGACACCGAGTCGATCAGCATCCGGGTGTTGTTCGCGAGAAAGTACTTCACCCACGACCACCTTTGGCAGATCAGGTATTCCCGTCTCCTTGGTTCCTTCGACCTCAAAGCCAATCATATTCATGGCATACTCGATCTCCTCGACACTCTTATCAGACAGGTCGACGTAATTACTTAACCAACTAAGTGAAATGAGCATCGGATCTAACTAAATTGTTTAAGGAAGCGGTAATCGTTTTGGTAGAAGTAACGAATGTCATCGATACCATACATGATCATGGCAATACGCTCGATACCGAAGCCAAACGCATAACCCGAATAAACCTCAGGATCGTATCCCACAGATTTGAAAACATTGGGGTCGACCATGCCACAGCCACCGAGCTCTACCCAATCCTTGCCGACTTTGGCGAGGTGTGAGGATTGCGCATCCATCTCGAAACTGGGTTCAGTGTAAGGAAAGAAATGAGGACGGAAACGCGTCTTCGCATCATTTCCCAAGAGCGATTTCATCAAGAAATCCAATATCGCTTTCAGATCACATACGGTCACGCCCTTGTCTACATAGAGGCCCTCTACTTGCGTAAAGCTCGCACTATGAGTTGCATCCGTCGTATCGCGACGGAAGCAACGCCCGGGTGAAATGATTCTAACAGGTGGCTCTTGCTCGAGCATCGTCCGAATCTGCACCGTCGAAGTATGAGTCCGGAGCAGGTATCGCTCGTCCTCGTGTTTCGAGACATTACCTACCGTAGCATCGTTGGGCAGGTAAAAGGTATCCTGCAAATCACGAGCCGGGTGATCCTTGGGCGTATTAAGCGCATCGAAGCAGAAATGTTCTGTTTCAACTTCAGGACCTTCGGCGACGATGAAGCCAACCGACTTGAGCACACGAACGATTTCGTTCCGAACCTGGGTCAGTGGATGCAGTCCCCCTACAGCGGGATCCGGGCTAGGTAGTGACGGATCAATGGGATCCCCCAACTTAGCTGCCAGTTCGGCCGCTTCGATTTTATCCAAAGCTGTTTGGAAGATGGCTTCCAACGCTTGTTTGGTTTTATTAAGAAGCTGTCCGATCCTTGGCTTGTCTTCCTTCGGTACCTGCGCCATGTCACGCATGGCCTCTTTGAGCGACCCATTGGGGCCTACAAAGCGGGCTTTGAATGCTTCAAATTCCGGGCGGGTATGAACCGATGGGATTCCTTCCTCAGCCTCGGATACTAAGGCCTTGAGTGTATCCTCCATGGAGCTATGCGGGGCAAGTATGTCTTAAACTGGTGCCTCGGATTAAGCTCCTTGAGCTTCTTTAGCCTTATTGATGAGTGCGATGAACGCGGTCTCGTCATGAATGGCCATTTCCGAAAGCTGTTTCCGATCGAGTTCGATCCCGGCCTTCTTAAGTCCATTCATAAATCGGCTGTAAGTTGTGTCATAGGTACGACACATCGCATTGATGCGAACGATCCAGAGTGAACGCCAAGTGCGTTTCTTATTCTTCCGGTCGCGGTATGCGTATTGCTGGCCGTGGTTGACGGCCTCGTGAGCGTAACGGAAAAGGCGGGAACGGTTTCCCCAAAAGCCTTTAGCCTGTTTTAGAACGCGCTTGCGGCGTTTACGTGATGCTGGTGCGTTGGTTGCTCTAGGCATGTTTCAATGAATCCTTAATGTTAAAACCGGCAGGCCGCCTAATCTAGAGTGTCGCCTGAACGATTAATTAGTAGAAGTGTTTCTAGGTACGGTTGCTGTGCGGAAGTGCTTTGTGAACAATCGCAGAGAAACCTTTGGAGGCTTCCTGGTCTTGTCCGCTGCGGCGCTTCTGCTTAGTAGATTTACTGGTCAGCAGGTGACGACGGTTCGGGCTGCGGCGCATGACCTTACCCGTTCCGGTGACCTTGAAACGTTTAGCAATAGACTTTTTGGTTTTTTGCATGTGAATTGCGGAAAAGCGGACCATAAAACCCCTCACGCCTCTGCTTGTAAAGGGCGAAATCACAGATTTTCAGGGAAAAATGACCAAGGCCGAAGATCCCCCAATCTCCGGCCTTTTCTCCCCTATAAATAAAGAGATTTATCTCCTCTTTTCCCAGGAGCATTTTAATTTTTTATAGCCGAGCTGGTGAGAACAGACAAAGAAGCAGCGGAAGGCTCTTCAGCCACCGCTGGGCTAAAGCCCTGGTGTGGCTGACGTAACGCGCCGACCTTATTTGTATGCCTCATCCTGCGAGAACTGGGTGCTTTTTGTCCTCAGCAGCGTTCCGTCTACAGAAGAAGCCCTTCCAGGGCGTCATTCTGAAGACGCGCCTCGCTAAAGGGCAAAAATCCTCCCAGCCAGTGTGACAAGAAAAAGTTAAAATGCTCTATATAGCCTCGCTAAATTATCCCAGATACTCGCGAACGGTCACTCCGGGTTCGGAACCCGTCAGCAAATAGACGTGCGTATCGGTCACCCAACCGCCGGTTTCCAGGTCGTGGCTGACCAAGACTTCGTCCAAATTGGCAATGGCTTCTTCTGAAAATCCGTCACGCTCAGCAACGAACATATGAATGATCTTGCCGTCCTCGCGATGGAAACAGACCAAAGATACCTCCTGACCCTTCCAATTCATCTTCTTACAGCCAATCGGCACAAAGAGTGGTTACGTGAAGCCATCATCTCTCTCAGTGACGAGATTGGGCAAAAGGAACTAGCCGCGACGAACCGTTAAGCTAACTGTCATGGATACGAGTGCGTTCAATGCCGATGATTCGGCCGATCCGGGTGTGCCTGGAGTCAAGATGCCGGAAGAGGAAGTGCGCCTGGAAGAAGTCCTGGTTAAATTCAACCGCGCATGGACCTGGCTGGACGGACAATTGCAAAAGCTCTGTCCGAAGGAGCTCAATCCTTTGGCAAACTCAGGTCGCGCAGCAAACTTCGCTCTCATTCAAGCGGTTGTCACAGGGGTATTGATGCTGCTGTGGTATTCTCCAAGCGTTCAATTCGCCTATACTTCTTTAGAATCCATCGAAGGTCGTAGCTTGGGAGGAATTGTGCGGGCAGCTCATCGATACAGTTCAGACATTCTGATGCTGCTGTTATTTGTGTATGCCAGTCGCATGTTTTTCTCTCGTAAGTTTGCCGGAGCACGTTGGCTACCCTGGGTATCGGGTATCGGACTGATAGCACTCATTTGGTTTATCGGTTGGACAGGCTACTGGCTGGTGTGGGATCAACCCGCACAGCAAGTGGCGCTGACTTCCGTCAACCTTTTGGATACCCTCCCCGTTTGGGCCGAACCACTTGGAAGAAGCTTTCTGGCAAACCGCTTAGTCCCGAGCCTCCTATTTTTTGTAATCTTCTTTCTGCACATGCTTCTTCCGTTAGGTATTGCAGTGGGCCTGGTGGTGCACCTACTGCGACTGAGCCGGGCAAAGTTGCTCCCCGATTGGCGACTGAGCGCGGCTATGACCGTTGCGCTGATGGCAGCTGCGACCCTTATCCCTGCCCCTCTGGATGAGGCAGCAGACATGGCCGTCAAAGCAGAAGGCTTCACAGTCGACGCCTGGTATATGACACCCCTTGCCTTAGGGCTTAGGTTTCAACAGACAGGACTCTGGCTGGCCATATTTGGAACGCTGGGACTTTGCATGGCCATCCCCTGGATACTTGGACGTCGTAGGAAACCGGATACATTTCAGGCAGAAGTTGAAGTCAGCAGGTGCCACTCATGTTCTCAGTGCATGAACGATTGCCCCTTCGATGCGATTAGCCTTGTTGCTCGCACGGATGGAAAAGCTTTTCCTTCACAAGCCTCGGTTGATCCTGCAAAATGCGTAGGCTGTGGCGTGTGTAATGGATCGTGCGATTCAGCGGGAATTGGACTTGGCTGGTTCAACAGTCTACCCGAAGAAGCAAGTATTCTATCATCCTTTTCAAACTCACTAAACCAAGGTGCATCTCCCTGGATTGCATTTGTTCCTGGAGATCTGGAAGGAGGCATGACTCACATGAGTGCTTCGGTGTGGAAAGATCGACTCACTGGTTACCATGTGGAAATAGTTCCAACCGCTTCATGGGTAAGAGCTAGTTTCGTGGAGCAACTCCTCAAAGACAAAGCCCAGGGTGTGCTCATAATACGCGACGCACGCGCGGAAGCTATCGCTAGAGATGGCAATCAATGGGTAAGTGATCGCTTATATTAAAAATCGGAAGTCCAATTTTCGCCTCTGTTTTACTTGGGTGATACTCTTATTGATCCCGTAGTTTCAATCGCCCTACCAAGTCAGAACTTTGAGGAACTCCATAATTAAAGTTCACCTTGATTTCCGGCAACTCATCGACTTCCAAATCGAAGTATCGCACCAAATTGGCCATAACGATTGGCATGTGAATCCGAGCCAGGTTCATTCCCAGGCAAATATGGGTGCTGCCTCCAAACGTTCCGTGAGCCTTTTTCGGATAATCATTCTCGGTCCAGCGTCTCGCATTGAACCGCAATGGCTCTTCATAAATTTCATCCAGAAAATGCGTAAGCGTATGCAGATGCAGGATACGCGTTCCTTTCGGAATCTCATATCCCTCAAACTCCAGATCCTCAGCGGCTAATCGTGGATGCAACGGAGCGGCGGGAAACACACGCTCCATCTCCATAATGGTTGCTTTTAATTTGGGGAACCGATCCATGCCACGAAGTAATTGGTCGGGCTGGTAATCTTTTACCTCCTCCTTTAGCTCAGCATACCAATCGGGCTGTTCCTGCATATAATGAAGACCACAGTTAATGGTCCGAGCAGTATTACCAGTTCCGGCCATCAATAAAAGATAAGCTTCCGGGAGAAGCTCCTCTAAATCAGGAGGAAACTCTCGGTCTTCACGATTATCTATCATCGTCTGAAAACTATCATCTTCACGATGGCCATCCAAACGTTTGGTTACCAGCTGTCTCAAAAATTCGAATACGACGGGCTTGAGCTGATAAAACGTAGAGCTTTCGTAGTAACGAGTGCGTTGTTCAGGAGTCATAGCCACTCCAGGAAGAAAGACTTCCTCAAATTCGATAAAAGTGTGCCGCTCTTCAGGCGTGAGTGGGGTCACGATGACAGACTGCGAATTAGCTTCCGTCAGGACTTCCATGAAAAGATCCATCATGGTCCAGGTCTCACCACAGTGGTCCTCAAAAAATTGTTTCACCACTTGATCAATCTTGGGAATCTGCTGCGCAATGAGGCTCATAGCAAAACCAGGCTTCAGGGCTTTCCGCTTGGCGCGGTGCCTAACGCCGTCGAGCTGCGTAACATGCTTCTCACCCATCACTTCACGGAAAGCCTTCATGGGATCTGCATAATTCCATCGGTCAGGATGCCCCCAAGCCCACTCATTGGCCTTCAAGCCACCTACACAAGCCCACTCTTCTCCACGGTATTGAACACGGTAAATAAGCCCCAGTGCCTTATAGGCAGACAGATGATCGAATTGCTCCAGATCATCTTCATCGATGCCCGATGAAAGACCCAGAGAGTCGTAGTGAGGTATTTCAGAAAAGCTCGCCATACCCTATACGAATCACAAACCAAACCCTGAGCCCAGTTCTTTCGGAATTTAATCTATGCAAAAAAAACACCCGATCCTTTCGAATCGGGTGTCTTAAAGATTTGGTAGCAGGAAAATTTATTTTTTAGCGTTCCGCTCAGCAGCCTCAGCAATCACTTCCTCAGCGATATTGCGTGGGCAGGCTTCGTAGTGGGAGAACTCCATAGAGAACTGACCACGACCAGAAGTCATAGAACGAAGGTCACCAATATAACCGAACATATCACTCAAAGGCGCATCGACCTTCACGCGAACACCGGTCGGTGTAGTTTCCTGCGTCTTGATGATTCCGCGACGGCGATTCAAGTCACCGATCACATCACCTACATTGTCGTCCGGACAGAAGACATCGATCTTCATGATCGGCTCGAGGATTTGTGGACCTGCCTTTGGCAAAGTCTGACGGTAAGCAGAACGGGCTGCGATTTCGAAAGCAACAGCTGACGAGTCAACCGCGTGGAATGCTCCATCAACAAGAGTGACTTTTACGTCCACGGTTGGATATTCAGCAAGAACACCCTTTTCCATAGATCTTCCAAAGCCCTTCTCAACGGCTGGCCAGTATTCCTTAGGAACGTTTCCGCCAACAACTTTGGATTCGAAAGTGAAACCTTCACCACTTTCACCAGGCTCAACAACGTAGTCGATTTTACCGAACTGACCAGAACCACCTGATTGTTTCTTGTGAGTGTAGGAATCTTCAGTGCGCTGGGTGATCGTTTCGCGGTAGGCAACCTGTGGCTTACCTACATCAACTTGAACACCGTGTGTACGTTTAAGGATATCGACCTTAATATCGAGGTGAAGCTCACCCATTCCCTTAAGAATGGTTTCTCCACTGTCTTCATCGGTCTCAACGCGGAAGGAAGGATCTTCTTGAACCATCTTACCGATAGCTACACCCATTTTTTCAGCGTTAATCTTATCCTTAGGCGCTACAGCGATTGAAATAACAGGGTCCGGGAACACCATTGGCTCCAAGGTCGCAGGGTTGTTCGGATCAGCCAAAGTGTGACCGGTTTGAACATTCTTAATACCCAGCAGAGCAACAATGTCTCCTGCTTGAGCAGAATCCACTTCTTCACGACTATCGGCATGCATCTCAACGATACGGCCAATTCGCTCAGTCTTGCCTGTGTAGGTATTGACGACGTTAGAACCTTTTTTGAGGGTTCCGGAATAAATACGGGTAAAAGTTAAGGCACCGTATTTGTCATCCATGATTTTGAATGCAAGCATACGAAGAGGACCAGCGGGATCAACCACGGCAAAATCTCCGGTTGCATTACCATCGATGTCCATTTCCGGCTGAGGCTTTACTTCAGTCGGATTCGGCAGATAGTCTACAACGGCATCGAGAATCAGTTGCACTCCCTTATTCTTGAAGGAAGACCCACAATAAGTGGGGAAGAAATCAAGATTGATGGTGCCCTTACGGATACACTTCTTAAGCGTATCTATGTCTGGCTCATTTCCTTCGAGATAAGCTTCCATCGCGTCGTCGTCCTGCTCAACTGCAGTTTCAACGAGCTTTTCGTAATACTCATTCACTTTGTCTACCATATCGGCAGGCACATCAGTGATTTCGAAATTCAATGGATCTCCAGAATCATCCCAGATGTGAGCCTTCTTGGTCAAAACATCGACCATTCCGACAAAGTCATTTTCTGCACCAATAGGCAGGGTCATAACGAGAGGCCTCGCAGCCAACACGTTTTCTACCTGTTCAACAACACGGTAGAAATCAGCACCTACCCGGTCCATTTTGTTCACGTAAATAATACGCGCAACTTCAGACTCGGTAGCATAACGCCAGTTAGTTTCTGACTGAGGCTCAACACCACCAGATCCACAGAATACACCTACGCCACCATCCAGAACCTTCAGGGAGCGGTATACCTCAATGGTAAAATCCACGTGACCCGGAGTATCAATGATGTTGAAACGATGATCGTCCCAGTAACAAGTGGTAGCAGCAGACTGAATCGTGATTCCACGTTCCTGCTCCTGATCCATAAAGTCAGTTGTAGCTGCACCGTCATGCACTTCACCCATCTTGTGAATCTTGCCGGTAAGCTTCAAAATACGCTCGGTTGTCGTAGTCTTGCCCGCGTCTACGTGAGCAAAAATGCCAATGTTTCTATATTTGCTTAAATCTGCCATAATTCGGTCCTCTTTGGTTGGCCAACTCAGGAAAAGCAGACATGGCTAAGGCTTAAATTCGTTTTGGCAACACCAGAATGCATATTATTACCTATGTATATTAGGCCTCCCAGAAGAAGGATCTGCAGGAATTTCTCATACACTGGTCTCAAGCAAGCTTGATTGCGCTCTCAACGATCCTAAAGTCAACACCATGGATTGGGATTTAAGCAGTTACTTCAAGGAATTCAACGGACCAGATTATCAGGCATTCAAAGCCGATCTTTTGCGGGACCTAAAACAAGCTACAGACAACCTCACTCAGCTCGATAATCTATCGGATAGTAATTCAGAGGCCTGGACCCGAATCATCGAAGCCCTAGAGGACTTATCGAGCCGCTTCGGACACCTGAGCAGCTACCTTGAGTGCCTGTGTGCCGCAGATGCGACGGACGATGGGTATTCAGCAGAGTATGCTTGGTTAAAGGAGCATGCGGCGGGCATGAATACCTTAAACGCCCAATTCAACAGCCTTTTGGGTCAAACCTCAGATGAGGCGTTTGCAAAGCTCACTTCTATACCAGAACTCGAAGACGCGGCCTTCTATCTGGCGGAATGTCGATCCAAAGCGCAGTATCAGATGGAGGACGCAGCCGAAGACCTCGCCTCAGAACTCAACGTGAATGGCATCAATGCCTGGAGTCAGCTTTACGACACCTTATCCGGTCAGCTGAAATTTCAATATGTGGACGAGCATGGAGAAACTCAGACCGCACCCATGGGCCAACGAGTATCACTCATCTCAGGGGCCAATCGTGACGTGCGGATCTCAGCCTTTCACGGTTCCAATGCAGCCTGGGAAGAACACGAAGCAACCTGCAACGCAGCGCTCAATGCACTGGCAGGCACCCGACACAGCCTGGACAAAAGGCGTGGCTCAGATCATTTCCTCAACGAAGCCTGCCGAGAGGCACGTCTGGAACATGCGACCCTCGATGCCATGTTTCAGGCAATTGATGACACCATTGATCTCCCAAGAAATATTTTGGGCTATCGCTCCCAACAGATGGGATTTGAGAAAGCTGGCTATTACGACCTCTACGCACCGATGGATCTTCCAGACCAGGAACCCATCTCCTGGGAATCGGGCACCCAACTGGTCCAAGGCGCTTTTGACTCCGCCTACCCTGCTCTGGGCGCGTTCAACAAAGAACTTCTGGAAAAACGATGGGTCGATTACCAGCCCCGTGACAACAAACGCCCCGGTGGGTTTTGCACAGGCAGTCAGCTCAATCACGAGTCCAGGATCTACATGACCTTTAAGGATACCATGACTGCTGTGACTACCTATGCACATGAAGTAGGTCATGCGTGGCATTCACGTGTGATGTCCAGCCAGAGACGCTTCGCCAGTGATTATCCCATGACTTTGGCCGAATCAGCATCCACATTTGCCGAGCTGCTTCTCTCGGACGGCGTGTTATCCAAAAGTGCGTTTTCCGATGCACAAAAGCTAACGCTCTTAGATTCAGATGCTACTCGGATCATGGCCTTCCTTCTGGATATCCCTGTTCGCTACCGATGGGAGGAACGGATTTATGAAGAACGACGAGTAGGTATCGTATCAGTCAAGCGGATGAAGAAAATCATGGTAGAAGAGCAACAGAAACAGTTTGGAGATAAGCTCAACGAAGATGGACTCGACCCCTACTTCTGGTGCTCGAAACTTCACTTCTACATAGATGACATCCGATTCTATAATTTCCCCTACACCTTCGGTTATCTTTTGAGTGTCTCTTTATTCGCACGCTTCAAAGAGGAAGGATCCAGTTTCCTCCCCAGCTATGAAACCTTTCTTCAAAAGTCGGGGTCCATGTCTTGCGAACAAGTCGTTCAAGAAACGCTGGGCGAAAACATCCAGGATCCTGCATTCTGGAAACGAGCCATCGAGAGTCTCAATGAACCATTTACAAAACTTAAAGCGCTACTAGACTAACTACTTTTACAATTTACCACACTCACGATTATGAAAGATTCCATGCCTCGCAGAACCGCCTTGAAAACCATGGCCACCGGAGCAGCAGCTGTTGCAGCTACTCAAGCCATAACCAATCAGACAAGCGCCGCCGCACACAGCGGAGGTCTCAAAGGAAACATCAACCACTCGGTCTGTAAGTGGTGTTATAAAGGCATCGAGCTCGATCCATTCTGCAAAGCAGTCAAGGACATGGGCCTCAAAGGCGTAGATCTGATGGGCGTAAATGACTTTCCGACCCTGAAGAAACATGGGCTCGAATGCTCAATGGTATCAGGTGTCCCTGGCGGCATTAAAACAGGCCTCAATCGCGAAGAAAACCACGATGCCATCATTGAGTTCTTTGAAAAAACCATTCCTGTCACCGCGAAAGCCGGCTACAAAAACATCATCTGCTTCTCTGGTAATCGGGATGGCATGAGCGATCTGCAAGGCCTGGCAAATTGCGCGGCAGGGCTCAGGCAGATCACCCCCCTGGCAGAGAAACACGGAATCACCATCATCATGGAATTGCTCAATTCCAAGGTAAACCACGCAGACTACATGTGCGACCTCAGTAACTGGGGAGTTGCCCTGTGCGATGCGGTCGGATCCGACTCATTCAAGTTGCTCTACGATATTTACCATATGCAGATTATGGAAGGTGACGTGATTGCCACCATCCGAAAGAACCACGAATACTACGGTCACTATCACACGGGTGGTGTACCTGGCCGTGCCGAGATCGACAAAACACAGGAACTTTACTACCCAGCCATCATGGAGGCTGTTCTGGAAACCGGCTATGACGGCTATGTTGCCCAGGAGTTTATTCCAAAAGGACCTGAGCCTCTGGCTTCATTGAAGCAAGGCGTTCACATCTGCGACGTATAAGAACTTTAAATGACTAAAAGCCCCTTTTTCGAAAGGGGCTTTTTTTATAAGAGCAAAACGAATCAGCTATGCCAGGGAGTTAGAAGCTGCTCCACCGATTGAAGCTTGCATCACCCATCCAAGCTCATGATTTTTCCCACTTCATAAAATACATCATGTACCAAAAGATCTGCCTAACTACCTTGTCTTTTCTTCTCGCCGGAACCGTCCTGGCTCAACAGTTGGACCTCGTCCCTGCCGACCGGCGGGCAGAGCCCATCATTGCGCCAGCCACCAATGAAGCTGAGCTCGCCTTGCAGATCATCCAGGTCCCAGACGATTTGGATGTAAACCTCTGGGCTGCAGAACCGATGCTGGCCAACCCAGTAGCCATCGACATCGATGAAAAAGGAAGACTCTTTACTTCTGAAACAAACCGCTACCGGACCAGCACGCTGGATATCCGCGACTACATGGAAATGCTGGAGCTCGACCTGGCTAGCCGGACCATCGAAGACCGCCAAGCTCTGATCCATTCCGTCTTTGAAGAAGAAGCTTCGCAGTTTGAATTAGAAACGGAAGTGATCCGGGTATTGGAAGATACCAACGGCGACGGAAAAGCAGACTCAAGTAAGATATTCGCAGACGACTTTGACGAACCGCTAGACGGCATCGCCTCGGGCGTACTAGCAAGAAACGGAAAGGTCTGGTTCACCAATATCCCAAGTCTGTGGATGCTTGAAGAGGACGGGACTACAGGCAAAGCGAGTAAGCGCACTGAACTAGCTCGAGGCTTCGGAATCCATTTCGGTTACACGGGGCATGACTCACATGGCATGGTGTTTGGACCCGACGGAAAACTTTACTTCTCCATAGGTGACCGTGGCACCAATGTGACTACCCAGGAAGGCAAGGTCATTGAGCTTCAAGATGAAGGTGCGGTTTTCCGCTGCAATCCCGATGGCTCAGATTTCGAAGTCTATGCGACCGGGTTACGCAATCCGCAGGAGCTAGCTTTCGACGAATACGGCAACCTATTTACCTTCGATAACGATTGCGACAACGGTGACAGCGAGCGTCTGGTCTACATCGCCGAAGGGAGCGACAACGGATGGCGCGTGGGTTATCAATACGCACCTCTTGGCAAAGCCGGTCCATGGATGCTGGAAAGAATGTGGACCCCAAGACACGAAGGTCAACCGGAGTACATTATCCCTCCGCTTGCCAACATCGAAGATGGACCATCCGGTGTGGCTTACTATCCAGGAAGCGGACTCCACCCACGTTACAAGGGACACTTCTTTGTCTGCCAATTCAGAGGAAGCATTGCGAGCAGCGGTGTCTATACATACACCGTAAAACCCAATGGCGCTTCATTCGAATTGGATGAGAAAAAGCTATTTCTGAAAGGCGTATTACCGACCGACGTTGTCTTTGGCCCAGATGGAAAATTTTACTTGTCCGACTGGACGCCAGGCTGGCCAAAATCGAGCAAAGGACGCATCTACACAGTTAGCAATTCAGACACACAAGCATCAGACTTGGTAAAAGAAACCCAATCTCTCATATCGCAGGGAATGGGCAACCGCGATACCCACGAACTTCTCAAGTTACTATCTCACGAGGATTGGCGCGTAAGACTCGAAGCTCAATATGAGCTGGTTCGCCAAGAAGTGAATCCTGAGCACCTCTACCAGGTAGCGAGTGCCAACAATGAAGGCTACAATCAACTGCATGCTACCTGGGCCCTGGGACAACTTATTCCAAACAACCGGGAAGCCGCTCGCTCTGTCTTACATCTTTCAAACGCATCCAACCCGGAGGTAAGAGCTCAAGCAGCAAAGCTCATCGGTGATCACAACCTGGAAGCAGGATACCAACAACTGATAGCCGCTCTCGATGACGCTTCAGATCGGGTAAAGTATTTTGCAGGGATTAGCCTGGGTAAGCTTGGTAATCCCGATGCTGCAGACGCACTAATTGGCCTGCTCCTTCTGAATAACGATCGCGATGTATACGTTCGCCATGCAGCCATTATGGGCTTGGTAGGTAGCTCAAATAAACGTGCACTCGAGAGAGCGTCTAATAGCACCTACCGTGCGGCACGCCTCGGCGCACTTCTTACCTACCGGAGACTACAGGATCCAGCGGTTGCCAATTTCCTAACCGATTCAGACCACTCGCTCGTTCAGGAAGCCGCCCGCGCCATCATCGGCGCAAACATCTCAAAGGCTTTCCCTGCTTTGGCAGCCCTCAGCAATCAACCAGATTCACTGGACTACCTGCTCGGCCTACGAGTACTCAACGCGCATTTCCGGATGGGATCAGACAAGGATGCGCAGGCCCTGGCAGCATTTGCAGCAAACGAAAACGCAAGCACCGCACTTCGAGCAGAAGCCGTTCACCATCTCTCCACCTGGGAGAACCCGCCAGCTCGTGATCGAGTCATAGGTCTTTTCCGTCCCCTCCCCTCGCGCAATGTGCAAGTTGCCAAGGACGCTCTCACCAGCGTGTTCGACGCACTCCTGGAAGCACCAGAGCAGGTTCAATCAAAAGCGATCGAAACAGCTACTCAGCTAAACCTGGCACCTCTCACCAAGAATCTATTTTCGAAATTCCAGAGCAGCGACACACATGCCTCAGTTCGTATAACTATCCTGAATACGCTTCTAAAGCTGAATGATTCTCGATTGGAGGAAGCCGCGCAAATCGCAAACGCTTCCGACGACCAGAGCCTGAGACTGGCGACACTGCCCATACTCGCGAAGCTATCTCCGGCAAGCTCAGCTCCCCTACTACAAAAACTTGCAACCACAGGTAGCTCCAAAGAAAAACGGGCTGCGTTCAAAGCATTAGGCACGATGTCTCACCCAGTCGCCATAGCTACTTTGAAAGAGAACCTGCAAAAGCTGGCATCTGGAGGTATCCCAAATTCCGCACACTTGGAACTGCTCGAAGCTGCAGAAGCTACAGGCAACACGGAGCTCAACAAACTCCTTGAGGGAAGAAATCAGGCAATAGCCGCAACAGGTGATCCTCTTGCACCTTACGAGTATGCACTGGCAGGAGGAAACCACGATAAGGGACGTAACGTTTTCGAATCCAATGGTGTCATGCCCTGTATTCGCTGCCATGTTGTCGACGGTCCCTACAGCGGAGAACCTGGCCCATCTCTAATGGGAATCGGATCCAAATATGACGCGAACTATCTTCTGGAAGCCATTATCAAACCCAGCAACCAAATGGCAGAAGGCTTTGAAATGGCTATTGTTACTACCAAAAGCGGTGAGATCCTGGCCGGGTTTGTAACAGAAGACTCAGATACTGAATTGAAGCTGAAGCTCACAGACGGAAATACCAAAGCCATTGCAAAATCGGAAGTAGCAAGTCGGCAATCAGCACCTTCCACCATGCCCGAAATCTTTGGTTCAACTCTAACCCGTCAGAATATGCGCGATTTGATTACCTACTTATCAGGGCTTACAGAAACCTTCGAAGAGTCTGATCACGCATTGGAAGGATTCTAATCCGCTTCAACAATAGTCTTTAATCACTTCGGTGGTCCGTATGACAGGCCTTACAGTTGACAGCAGTCTTATAGGCTGCGGCAGCGCTTTCCTTCCCATCAACTAAATCTTGGGTCGAATCAATAAGTGCGTTGATCTTGATCTTCCAGTTATCGGCCTCTCCCTTGGGCGGGGTCAGACCAAGAATTCCCTGATAAGCCTCAAGCATTTTTTCCAAATCTTCTTTCTTGGCTTTGCCTTCACGTGCCTGCACGGCAAGTGCCTCTTTTCCTTTGTGGAAATCGACCATGACATCCGAAATGGAAATAGCAGCTGACGCTTCGGGCTCTATGACTTTCAAAGGCTGGATTCCAAAATCAAAGGCAGAAACGATATCCACTTCCAAGTTATCCCGATCTTTTTCAAGTTGCTGAATCTGCATACGCAGACGATCGGATTCTACGGCTGGGAAGAGAGACCCATGTAATCCTTCCACAGCCTCCTTCGTAACATTCGTTTCCCAGAGGAAAATCTTTTTCAAAGATTTGAGCCTACGAAGCACGGTTAAGGAATCATCACTTACTTCCGTGCCGTATAAATTAATGTATTGTAGTTGGTAGAGGTTAACTAGCTTTTCCAAGCCAGCATCCGTCACGGCTGTATTATTTAAATGAAGGTGCGTCAAATTGAGCATTTCACCAATCAGGTCCAAACTCGCATCGGTAATGGAAGACCCGCCCAGATTTAGCTCAACAATGTTGGCGGCTAGTGGTCTTAGATTTTGAAGATCGTCATCATTGGTTTTATTGGCACGTACTCCTAAGCGATGATCGTCCAACGCAAGAAAATGCACTGCGGTAGTAGCGGGGACCTCCATGGCATCCATCTCAGCCTGTACTCCTTCACGCGTGTTGAAATCCAAAGTTTCAATCTCCATGAAGTGCTGAGCGATTTCTGAAGTCACATTCAATTCTTCCAGCTTCGCCGTCTCACTGGCACCTTGATCAATCCACCAGGAGAGGAGTTGGACCACTTCCTCAGTCGGCTGCGGTTTACCCTGAGGCGGCATATGCTCTTCATCTTCAACCGGAAGATGAATTCGATGAATCATGGAACTTGCCTCACTGTCTCCAGGAACCAGTGCATCTCCGTTTACTCCACCGGCCATGATCATTTCAAACGTATCCAGCCTCAGTTCCCCTTTCACTTTCTCCGGATTATGACACTGAGTACAATAATCCTTCAATACGGGCTGTATGTGTGACACAAATACCGGAGTATCCTCCGTGATTTCCACGACCTCTTTCTCAGCCGCAAATGGGTTATATTGCGTCAGGAAACCAGAGCCGTGAGTGAGTGAGCCACCTTGATGCCCCGTGACCGTCATCGCCACAACGGTTACCACTAAGCCAGCAAGGTATGCGGTTGGAAGTTTTCCAGGATTGCTTTCTCGTGATTTGGACAACCAATCCAAAGCTAAGATCAGCCCCGCGGTTACAACCCCAGCCCATTTGTGAAATCCGACCGCATTGCCTTCATAACCACCCTCCCAAGATAGAAAGATACCAAAGAGAGCAGAAAATACCGTGGTGAAAAACGCAGCGGATAATAAGAAATGTATTTTTTCCGGGACTCGCGAAACAGGACGAAGAAACAGATAGCACTCCAACAAAACCACAGCGGCAAAGATCCCAATTGGTAGGTGCAACAATACCGGATGCATGCGCCCTAGGAAAGGCACCCATTTCGAGGTGATATCCAACCCTGCCCCGTCAATCAGAGATAACACCACAAGCAAGAGAAGCACCAGTACTCCGGACAATTTGGAAAGCAATTTCATAGAGGTAAGCTCAGGGCCAAATGGAAAAAATCAAATGGTCTGTAGGGTAAGAATCGTCTAAATGGTTAGGCCACTCACCATGTGAGTAGCGTGGGTAAAGACTTAAAGTTCCACAATTTTGAACAAAATTGCCAATAATTTCTTCGCCTATTTCCAATTTCACTGGGCCCTAGCTAGTTCATCCTTAGCCACCTTTTCAATAAAGTCCGGCGTCATGAATGACATTCCAATTCCAGGTTCACTCGAAGGCTTAACCATGGGACCCTCATGGGCCATCAACTCAGGCTTGTGCTCTGACAGCCATTGATGAACAAAGTGATACTCTACCGAGTCACAGTTGGGAATCGAGCAAGCGAAATGGGCACTGGTAGAAAACAACCCCACTCCCAGCGCAGCATGCACCGTGCATTTGAGTCCTTCAGCCTCGGCCAAAGCAGCGATCTTCAATGCTTCTGTGATTCCCCCGCACACTGAGAGGTCGAAATGCACGTAGGTAGCACCACGGTGCTCCAGCAAATGCTTGAACTGAAACATCCCTGAAAGTGACTCATTTGCACAAACATCAATACCACTTTTTGAATTGATCACTCCATGGCCTGCCTGGTCTTCCAAAGCCACAGGTGACTCAAACCAGTAAATGTCATAGTCTCTGATTGCATCCGCAACTTCCATAGCCTGAGGAACATCGTAGGCGTGCAATGAATCGACCATCAATCGAGCATCCGGGCCTATTGCCTCTCGAACCACTCGCACGCGTTCTGCATCCGCCGCTATGCTGACCGCGCCAATTTTAATTTTCACGCCCGTGAAACCATCCTCCACATAGCCTTTTACTTCGGACGCCAATTCATCGAGCCCTTTATCCTTCCCATAAAGGCCGCCACTCGCATAGGTGTAAGCAGATTCCGAATACGAGTTCAGCAATTTGTGCAATGGGAGGTTCAAGAGCTTTCCGCGTAAATCCCAAAGGGCAATATCCACACCACTGAGCGCATTCATCATCACCCCGACCATGGACCCCAAAGGCGCTATTCCGTAAACTTTCTTTCGGATATGATCGATGTCGTGTGGATTTTCCCCAGCAATCATAGGTGATATATCATTATTCACCACGTGCACCAGTGTTTCGGGTGTGCCATGAGCAGACCATACTTCACCCACGCCGATTTCACCGGAATCCATTTCCACAAAGACATAGACGATGTCCTTGGTGGCGAACTTCATCATGGGGTTCCACAATTTGCCGCCCATGTAGTAAGCAACCTTTTGGGCGAAACAACGCTTTATGACCATAGTGAGAAATTAGGGGAATTCAGGGGTAATTGTTCCTCCAGCAAAAGAAGCAAATAGAAATTGTCGAACGGAATGTTGGTAGAACCCCAAAAACCCTGAATTTCAACAGATTCGAAACCAATATCGGAACGTTGGTTGGGCTTTATTCGCCAACAACCATTGGAGGCTATGGCGATATCCTCATAAGGATCAAAAGCGTGCCGTTCGAGCTCCATACGTCGTTGCTTGTAATTAAGGTTCTCAATTTCTCCGTGCCACAGGTGATAAATCGATACGGGAATGTAGCCAACGTCACCAGAGACATCCTGGTAAATCGCTTCAGCCCACTCCATAAAATGCTCAACCCGGCGAGGATTCATGCTTAAATATTCGATGATGTCCTGAAAGTTTCCAAAAAATCCAGTAAGTATAGGACCGTCTCCCCCACCGACTATGCAGGGATCATAGAGCGTGTGCTTTAACAGTAAATCCCGTCGAGCAGCCCAAGCATATCCCGGCGTGATCCCGATGGCTCTCTTATCTGGAATTTTGATATGATCCTCTGGTAACCCTCCTCGTAGATAAAGGCTCACTAGCGACTCGCAGCGCCGAGAATAAGATGCTTCAGAAAATTCCGGACCCGACATCCCCGGTTCCAAGTCATATGAAAATTGAAACGGTTGAATCACCTGATGACGTTCAAGAGCTTCGCGAGCTAATTGAGGCCAATCATTGTTTCCAAACACAATGTCACAATCAATCCAGCAAACTTTATCACACGAATCCGGTAAGGCTTCGACAGCCAAATTAAGTAGCCGCTCTTTTTGCCACATAACATCCGAACTGGTAAGGCGTATCAACTTATCTGCGTCACCGTCATTGAGGTGAAACTCTCCCGTAAATGATAACTCAACGGTCAACAGAGGAACCTGCAGATGCTTGCGAAAGGTTTCGTACCCATTTCGACGGTTCCGATAATTACATGGATTAAAGTAGCAGGTAATGGCCCATAAATCACTAGAGACATCGGAGCGATCGGAGGACAATCCAATCTCTTTTGGGTTTAATAAACTCATTTCAGGCAAAATCTAAATAGGAACAAATCCTAATTAAATTAGGTTGGAAGAATTCGCTGCAAGGAACCATTAAATTTGAAAGTTCCTAAACAAACGACCTTAGCCTATAAACCACATTCACCAGTACTGCTAATGGCGTGGGCTATGCAATAAGCTCAGGGATCACTTTCCCGCCAAACTGTGACAACTGCTTGAAGCGGCCACCACTGAAGTAGGTAAGTCGATTGTCATCGAGGCCGAGGAGGTGGAGCAAAGTCACATGCACATCGCGAATAGGATGAACCACATCAACCGCTTCGGAACCGATTTCATCGGTAGCACCTATAGTGTGTCCGGCGTTTACGCCGCCCCCGGCGAGCCACATAGTCATGGCCTTGGCGTTGTGGTCGCGGCCGTAGGCTTCCCCACCCTGGCGAAATCCATTGTCGGGACTGCGTCCAAATTCTCCGCACCATACGATCAGGGTGTCGTCGAGCATACCGCGTGCTTTGAGGTCTTTGATTAGACCAGCAATGGGTTTATCGATACTTTTAATACGGGCACCGTGAGCGCGTTCGATGTAGTCGTGTGAATCCCAGCCACCGGTGTAGGCTTGCACGAATCGAACGCCCTTCTCTACCAAACGGCGAGCGAGTAGTAATTTTCTACCAAAGGACTCGGTATCATCATTTCCGATACCATATAGTTCTTTGGTTTTTTCGTCTTCCTGATCGATATCTAAAATACCCGGCACCTGCATCTGCATGCGGAAGGCCAGCTCGTAATTCGTCATACGTGCTTCCAGGTCATTCTGCCAGGGATGCTCTTCCAAATGATCGTGGTTAAAACAACTAAGCAGGTTCAGGTTTTCCCGTTGGTGCTCTGGAGTGATTCCTGCTGGTGGTTTTAAATCGAGGATGGGCGTACCTTTTGGACGTAACGGAGTTCCCTGAAAATGAGCAGGCAAGTATCCATTTCCCCAATTAGGTGAGCCTCCTTGTGGGTAAGACAACTCTGGCAGCACAATGAATCCGGGAAGGTCCTGATTCTCGGAACCTAACCCATAAGTCACCCAGGAACCCACCGCCGGGTCACCGCCAAAACGATTACCGGTGTTCATGTGATACATCGCGGTCGGGTGATTGACCGACTCGGCCTGACAACCACGGTAGAAACAAATATCATCCGCAACCTCAGCGAGGTGCTTCCAGGGTTCTGTCATCCAGGCACCACCCTGACCAACCTGCCGAGCGTCCCATGGGCTCTCAACATAGTAGCGGGTCCCGGTCTCCATGGCGGAAGCCATCTCGTTCTTTCGGTTAAATCGCTGAAGATGCAGATCGTGCAGCGCTGGTTTGGGATCAAAGGTATCAATATGACTCGGACCACCCTCCATCATGAGAAAGATGCAATTCTTCGCCTTGGGTGGAAGGTGCGGTTGCTTCACTGACAAGGGTCCTGCGGCAGCCTCGCTGGCGACGGCTTTCTGTGACGCCATTCCAGCCAACGCAACACTACCCAGACTCGCGCCCATGCTGTAAATAAAATCACGGCGATTAAGTGACTTGGCCGTCTTAAAGTTTTGAAGAAGTTCCTGCTTAAATTTCTTAGTCATGGCTCAATACACATAAACAAACTCGTTGGAATTAAACACCACCAAACAAAGGTCAGCCAGTGCTCGCGTTTCCGCATCGACATCAGCCAGTCCCGGATCGGCCTGATAATCTTCAAAAGCAAATAACCTTTCCTTAAACTCAAAGGAAGCACCCGTCATTTCTTCCACGGCTGATCGGGTCACCTCTCGGGGAAACTCACGTGGCTCAAAGCTCAAGCCCTCATGCCGTTTCTCCATCTGCTCCCAATGATCCAACGCCAGATTGCGATCGGAACGAGCAGGCTTCCGTCCATAGGCGCGGAGGAAGAGGGCCTCGACCACCGACTTGCGGCTCTTGTTGTTCTCTAGCAAATCAATCGCCGTAGCAATGGATCGGTGGAGGCTGTCCTCACCGTTGAATAAGCTGAACACCTGGGGCGTCACCGTAGAGCTTTGTCTGAACTCACAGGACTCATCAGGACTTGGCTGATTGAACACCTCCATGAAGGGGTTTCTCAAACCACGAACCTTCTTGGCGTAGATGGAACGACGATTCCGTGCCTCAGGAGTCTGGGCGGGTTCATAAGAAGCTGCAAAGGATCCCATGACTTGCCGAGGTTGCAACGCCACATCCATGTTAATCTCGGGAAGCGCTGGTAAACCACCCACAAGCGGATTCAATTCTCCTGAGACATAAAGCATGCTGTCACGGATTTCTTCACCACTCAACCGCCGAGGCTTAAAGACCGCATACGATTTTGCAGTGGGATCTTTTTCTGCCAACCGATCACGATGCTTGTATTCGGTAGAGCGCCGGTAGGCGTTGGAAGACATGATGAGCCGATGCAGATCTTTCACAGACCAGTCTGACTCGACGAATCGAGAAGCCAGGTAGTCAAGCAACTCAGGATGACTGGGTTTCCCACCCATCGCACCAAAATTATTTGGCGTATCCACAATTCCCTTACTAAAGTGATAAGTCCAAACTCGATTCACCATGGACCGTGGCACCAACACATTCTTCGGATTAGCCAACCATTTCGCGAATGCCAACCGACGACCCTCGACCGTTTCAGGAATCGAATTAAAGTCGTTCTTCTCAAGGACATCATTCGAATCCGGCAACGCACTGAATACGCCGGGAGTCACTTTCGGGCCTTGGGCAAATGGATCACCACTGATTCGGATATAGGACATTTCCATTTCGCCTTCGCTCATCGGGTCGCCGGGCATGGCAACCATTTTCCCCGAGAGAGGAGGGACTTCCGGAGACAAACCGCTGACGACGGAATGTGCAAATGGCTCGAACTTATTCATTTCGAACTTCGTGCGCTTCACAACCATGCCTCCCACCTTGCGAACCCCAATATCTTCAGAAGTCAATCCGAGTGACCGGGGAGGCAATTTTTCATCGGGAATACCCTGCTTCGCTAGTTGAGCGCGTGGCTTATTCGGGATTCCGTGTTTCTCACACCATTCTTTTACAGCGGCCGCCTCCTTGGCATTCAGCGTTTTGTGTATATTATCAAAGTAACTGAGCCGTTTCTCCATGACCTCCTTTTCATCGAAACCGGTAATGGTTTCGTTCTCCTGGAATGGGATCTCGCGATCGGCAAATTGGGTCGTAGCGAACACGGATTGGATACGATAAAAATCCTTCGTCGGGATGGGATCAACCTTGTGGTCGTGACAACGTGCGCATTGCAGAGGGTGCGATAGAAAAGTCTGCCCCACAATGTCGGTCACGTCGTCGAGGTATTGCTGCCGTGTGATGCGGGCAACTGTCATGGAGGTATGCTCCCAGGAACCCATACGCAAGAAACCGGTAGCCAATAGCGCTTCCGGATCGTCTGGTTTCCACTCATCGCCAGCCACCTGCTCCATGATGAATTGGTCAAACGGTTTATCCTGATTGAAGGCCCGGATCACGTAGTCCCGATAGCGCCAGGCTCCGGGTCGTTCGTAGTCATTGGCAAAGCCAGCTGAGTCCGCATAACGAACTACATCGAGCCAGTGCCGTCCCCATTGCTCACCGTAGCGTGGATCGTCCAGCAAGCGATCCACCACCTTGGCAAAGGCTTTATCGTCCGAACTACGATCACGCACAAAGTCATTCACTTCTTCGGGAGTGGGTGGCAGTCCGATCAGGTCAAAAGTTGCACGGCGAATCAAGGTGCGGCGGTCCGCCAACTTGGCCGGACTGAGACCCAGGTCGTAGAGTTTGTCATCGATAAATGCATCCACCGGATGAGCCCGCTTGGAGCGAGCCGGTGGTGTGGGATCCGCAATCGGTTGGTAGGCCCATAAATCTTTCTCCTCATAGCGGCGGTTGGTCCAATCGTCATCGAGACCACCGCTCGTTTGAACAACTATTCCTTCAGCATATTTTTCGGCAATGATGGCCTGGTCCTCATCGGATGGCCAAGGAGAACCGGCAGTGATCCAATCACGGATCAGCCAAGTCTGCTCTTCAGACAATTTGTCCGCCTCCTTGGGAGGCATCTCGTAATCCTCCAACGTCCAGGTCGTAGAAATATACATCAGGCTGTTTTCACCATCCCCCGGAATTAGCACCTCATCGGATGATTCTCCGCCGAGTAACATATCCTCCAGGCTCGTCATGACCAGGTCGCCCTTCAGGTCCTCGTCATTGTGACATGAAAAGCATTTCTGCTTCAGCAACGGCTTTACTTTCAGAGCAAAGAGCTTTTCTGCATCCGTGTAATCATCAGCACCCCAGGCAGGGACGCTCAAAAGAAAGGCTAATGCGAATAATTGGCCGGCTACAAACTGTTTCAGGGTAATTTTAAAAGGGTAGATCATCTAGGGTGGTATGCTGCGAAAGCTTACATAAACAGGAGCAGTATAGAAGAAAATAAGGAATCTTTCTATAACGATTCAGGCGTATAGTTTAAATATTAACGCATTAGTTTTATCAATATTCATGGTTAAATCCTCAATTCTGAGTTATTTTCTTTCATTATTTGTGCACAGTAATTGACAAAACCGGCTCCAAAGCGATTGGCTATAATCATGCCGACACCACCCGAAGTTTCCGATGAAATCATCGGAACAGCTCATCAATTCATCGACGGCCGCCTGCACGAACAGAAATGTTATGGCACCTTCGAGGAAGACATGCCGGAAAAAGACTTCCGCTTCCGCATCCTCTTTGTTCAGCACAACGGGGACTTCAAGATGCACGCCCACGAGTACTCGGAGTTGGTGTTTGTGTTTGGAGGACGAGCCACTCATGTAACCGAAATCGAGGACTACGAACTGGAGGCCGGCGATGTATTCGTTATCAGTGGCAACCGCAGGCACGGTTTTCGCAACGCACAGAACTTGGATCTCTGTAATGTCATGTTCGATCCCTCCCAGTTTCTGACTGGCCAATCGGAGCTGGAAGAAATGATGGGCTTCCATGCCCTCTTCGACCTGCAGCCTAGAACCAAAAGTCGGGATGGTTTTCAGGAGCGCCTTCACCTCAATCCAGAACAGATGGCCGAGGCCTCCGACATCCTCTCGCGTATCCGCATGGAGTATGCCCAACAGAAAGAAGGCCGGCAACTGGTCATCGCTTCTTCTTTCAATTTGCTGGTTACCTTTATCTGTCGACTCTACAGTAGTGAGAAAAAGGATACACAATCTCCCCTGACTCAAATGGCCAAAGTCGTATCCTATATCCAGAAACATTTTCGAGAAAGCATCCGCATGGAGGCGCTCGGACGCATTGCCAATCTTTCCGTCAGTCAACTCCAACGGAAATTCAAAAAAACCTACGACACCAGTCCGGTTCAATACATCAACAAGCTGCGTATTCACGAAGCCTGCGAACTGCTCAAAAATAACGAGCTCTCCATAACCGACATTGCCTACCAGTGCGGATTCGCCAGCAGTTCCTTCTTCTCCACACAATTTCGAAACCATTTAGGAGAAAATCCAACGTCTTATAGAAGCCGGTTTACAACTTCAAACTCGGATCGTAATCGAGTTTAAGCTAACAGATACCCGTTGGAGCTTGTGTCTCCTATTTTAACACATCATCGAGTAAAATGCGTTTTTTCTTTAAGTGCCTACTAACCTGACTCTTATCCACTGAAATTTCCAAGGATTGCCGGGTATATTTAGCCTGCCCCTTATAATTGACCCTATACCCCACCTACTGCTTTCTAAGTTAAGCAGTGAAAATCATTTTCAATCAGTGTTCATCAAATAATATCCCATGCAAAACCAACGATCTCCATTTAAAAGTCTTCTTTCTATGTTTACTCTTTGCCTCGTGTTGTCGGGTGTGAGTTGGGCGGAAGAGCACGCCAAATCAAATACCGGCTACAACTGTGTTCTTATGGGGCACAGTTTTTTTGTTCCGATGGCAAAGCAACTGGGGGAACATGCCAATCGTTACGGTTTCGAGGATCATCAACAGGTCGTGTCCGGAGCTGGAGGAGAAAATGGCTCTCCCGGAAAGCTCTGGAAGAACCTTGAAGCAACGAGAAATAGCCGCGAGGCCATCCGCTCCGGGTCGGTTAATCTTGTGGGTCTCACCGCTGCGGCCATAGGCAGTGAACTGGCCGATTACAAAAGGTGGGTGGATTTCGCTCTCGAGCATAATCCCGATACCTCTTTTTTCATCATGACACCCAGTCCACGTTATCAGGATAAAAATTTCAAGGAGTTCGAAGAGGGCTGGGAAAGTATACACGCCAAAATTCACAGCGGCATCGACGACTTGCGCAAGGCCTACCCGGAGACTACCTTTTTCTGTATTCCGCAAGGACAGATAAAAGTAGAACTGTGGCGCCTTTTCGACGAAGGAAAGTTACCAGAGGTCGCCGAACTCAAGAGTCGGGACAATCCCAATATCTTTAGAGACAATACGGGGCATGGAGGTCAAGTGGTCATTAAAACCGGAACACTGCTCTGGCTTGCCTCGATATACGATGCTGATCTCTCCCAATACGAATGGGACCCCCAGACCCAAACCGATCTGAAAGCCCTGGCCCAGAAGATTGCCCAAGACGATCCCTATACCAAACATTGATCTCTCTCTTAGATGGTTTAGAATCTAAGAGTTTAGTTACATCCTTTACCCGTTAGGAGCATCCAGCGCAAAGCAGTAGAGGCCCGCTTTCATCAAGCGCTTTGATGGATGTTGTCGAATTCATCGTGACAGAGGTGGACGAACCGTGATTCTATTTTGATATGAAGAATTTAGTAAGCACCTTATCGATTACCCTACTCCTCTCCTTAACCCTGAGTGCTGCGGAGAAGGAGCCCTTTGCGAAACTGTTTAAGCGCTCTGATTTTGAGACGAAGGGCAACTGGATGGAGGAAGGAAAGAGTGTGCTCCACCTGAAACCACGGGAAAGCGAGTCTGGCTGGAAACGCTACGATGCTTACCTCTGGTTCCCGGAACAGTACCAAGACTTTGTCTGCCAGTTTGATTTCAAGTTGGGAGAAGGAGGAAACTCAGGATTCTATTTCCGCATAGCGGATCAGTCAGATGCCACCCAGCATGGTTTTGAAATCCAATTGAAAGACGATCACGGAAAAGAAGAACTAGGTCCCCATGACGTAGGAGGTGTCATCAAAACCTCAGGACCGAAGGCAAATGCCGTAAATCCCACGGGCGAATGGAACAAGATGATCGTTCGCCTAAAAGGTTCGAAGCTCTACGTAAAACTCAACGACCAGGTCGTCCAGCAAGTGGATATCGACACCGCCCGCCCCAAAGACAAGCCACTCGCACAAAAAGGTTGGATTGCGATCCAGGATCACGGCCAGGAGTTTTGGGTTCGCAACGTCCGTATTCGAAAACTTTGAAGGGGAAATATCCATCTATTTAAGTCCAGATTTTTTGATTAACTACTGGACGCAAAGAGAGCACTTACAGGCCTTCTCGGAGATAAGCAATGAACCCGATTCCCTTAAAAACGCTACTCCCCGAGGCAAGCAACTGGGTACCGAGGGACTTCGTCCCAACACATACATGATCCAGTTCAATAATCCGAACCACTGACACTTTCAGAACAGGACTGTATCCATATTTCAAGCACGTCCTTCATCTTGGAAACCCTGACTGGTTGACTCGGAGCCAGGTCCGTGGTTTCGCCCGGGTCAGACTGTAAATCGTAGAGCATCCACCGCTTGCCTCCATTAACCGAAAGCAACTTGTAGTTACCTTCAATCAATGCCATTTGTTTGGTGCCGGGTTCGGCCAGGACATCATTGGCACTCTTTACCGGAGCCTGGAACGCAATCGGCACCTCGCGGCTTTGACGTTGTCCGGTCAAAAGCGGCAGCACATCGATACCGTCCAGCACAGGCTGGTTTTCAGGGAAGGGCAATCCAGCTGCTTCCAGGAGAGTTGGATAAAAGTCAGAGGTGCTCATGGGTGCCTGGATCGTTCTTCCGCCCTTCAAGCGTTTCGGCCACTCGACGGTAGCGGGAACACGAATACCACCCTCCCAGAGCGTGGCCTTCTTACCCTGGTAGGGGCCTGCTGAGTTGAAATCGTGGATGTAGGAAGGACCATTATCAGAACAGAACCAAACGATCGTATCTTCATGCAGGTTTTGCTGGCGGAGCCAGGCCCGTAGTCGACCAATCTGTCGATCCATGGCCGTGATGGCTCCGAACCAGTGCTGGGCAGCCATCGGTTGATCCTGGTAGCGTCTACGGTCTTCATCGGAAGCAACCAGCGGGGTGTGGGGCGTGTGAAACCAGACCAGCGTAAGAAACGGTCGATTGCCGGCTGCCTGACGACCCATGAATTCAATTGCCCGATCCATGGCCAATTCCGATTCGTAACCACCGAGCCACTCATCAACCATGTGTCCGGGACCAGTCCAGTAACTCGCCCGCCAGCGATGACCATCGGTCCGCTGATTGAAGGCAACCGGCTCTGTTTGCAAGTGACGGTAATCGTCTTCTCCATAGGCCCCACCGACGTGGTAGAGCGGGTTGTAAGTCGGCACCATCGATTCGGCCGAAAAGCATTCATCAAAACCGTTTTCCCAGGGCGGTGAATAATTGGCGGGATCGATGGGTCCGGGAAACTCACTTTGCTTCAAGGTCTTGCTCAGGCCACCTACATGCCATTTACCAAAATGGCCGGTGGCGTAACCATGATCCCGTAGCACTTCGGCGATGGTTATTTCTTCACGTTTCAGCGGAGCCTCACCCGCCCATTCAATTCCGTAGCGGTAGGGATGCCTGCCGGTCAGGCAACTGGCCCGTGTCGGAGAGCAAACTGGGAAAGCGGCATAAAATTGATCCAGGCGCACAGCTTCCCGAGACATGGTGTCGAGATGCGGCGTGTAAACAATCGGGTTTCCATTGTAAGCTACATCACCAAACCCAAGGTCATCCGCCATGAGCAAAATGATGTTGGGCTTGTCGCTACCTACCGCCCAAAAGGAAACCCCGAAAAGCCAGAACAGGCTCAAGAGAACCAACAAAGGACTAAATTGTTTGTATAGCAATTTACGGATCGGGCTAGCGGTTGAGCCACTCCAAGTTGAAGCGGGCAAGAGTGAGATTCGCATAGGCCCAGTCGCGATTGCGTTGCACAATCGGGGGGTCGATACCACTTTCATAGAAACAAAGAATCGTTCCGTCCGGCATCACGGCCAGATCGCTGTAAGCACTGGGCCCGTTTTCCAGCTTCTTTTGCACCGGCCAGGTTAAACCACCGTCATGACTGAGTTTGATGGTAACGTCGTGCCGTGCTGAGTGTTTGCGTTTAGTAGTGTGCGGGTTAGAGAACAGCAACACGTGGCCTGGGACTTCATCGGTGCCCGGATGAGCGGTTATTCCCGCCATGCAACCCGGTTCCAATAGGTCCTCGACGAGTTGTGGAGTCGACCAATTCGTGGCGCCATCCTCGCTGTAACTGACGAGACGACGGTTTCGTTCATGCGAGTTCCTCGAGGTGAGTAGCACCCGACCATCTGCCAACTGGGCCAAGTTGGGCTCTCCACCTCCAGGGATCGCTATCTCTCCCCCACTCCAGGAGGCTCCATTATCATCGCTGTAAATAACGCCGGTCGCTTTTCGAAGCGGAGCATCCTCATCATAGCTGGCCATCCAAAACGGAACCACCAGCCGACCGTTCTCCAATTGAATGGCGTGCCCGGGTCCTGATGCAATCGCCTGCCAGTCCAGGTCGCCGCGAAATGTATCCAGCGCATAGGTAATCTCGACCGGGTCACTCCAGCTGACACCATCATCTTTGCTAACCATATGAAAGGCGCGGTAGTATTCGACGCAGTAAACCATGTGGACCCATCCGTCGTTACCTGCAATCGCCACCGGATTGTTCACCGTTTGTTCTTCGGGACCCCCCATGTCCTTACTCCGTTTGCTTTCCGGCATGTGAGGATTGCGCGGAAGTCGGGGACCCGTATGAGCCACCTGCATGGCCGGTGAAAAAGTCCTTCCTCCATCGGTGCTGCGACGCAGGTGAATTTCTATCTCACCCCGGTCAGCCGGTCTAAACTTCCTTGCTTCGCAATAGGCGAGAACGGTTCCTTTGGCTGTGACAACGATTCCTGGAATCCGGTAAATGGAATACCCGTCGCTCTGTTCCTCGAACAACACTTGTTTGTTGAGAAACCGTTTCTCCGAGGCTTTCAACGGGACAAATGAAACAGCCGTAACGACCCCCAGAACACAAAGCGACTGAATCGTATTTCTTAAGCGAATAGAGATAAATGGAAGCATGGCTTTCATTTATAATTTTTCGTGCCTACCAGCGATCAAGCAAGAACAATTATCAATCATGGATCGCCTCATTTCTGTCCAAAATCTCATAGAAGTCGTTTAAGCTCGAAACAACTTAATGACAGGAGATTGTTAGAATTGTATCAGCAACCAACCACGTTCACTCATCAGGAGAAATCATCATGCGCTTCATACTTGGAATTTTAATATCGGTCCTTCTGGGATTTCCCATTTCTGCCCATGCCAGTGTTGATCCAACCGGCACATGGAAAATCGAATTGGCCAGTCCCGATGGCTCAACCCGAAAACGTGAAGCCACTTTTACAAAAGAAGAGGATTCAATTAAAGGATCCCTCTATAATCCGGATAGGGATCGGACAGTGCCTTTAGTCGTCGTTACCGATGAGTCCGACAACCAAATCCGGTTCACTTTTAGTTGGCAGGAATCGTCAATTGCCTATGCTGGGAAGATAGAGGGAAACAGCATGAGTGGTAGTGCGAATTTCAATATCAATGGCCAGCAATTCGACACAACCTTCTCAGCCACTCGTGAGGCAAAAACTTCCAGCCTGGCCGGAACCTGGGAATCTAAGCTGGAAAGTAATGGAAGAGCCCGTACCGGTACCATTACGATTACATTGGGAAATGATGGAGCCCTCTCCGCTAAATTGAGCAGTCAAAGAGGAACATCGGAGCTCCAAGACATCAAACTGGAAAACGGTGTAGTCACATTTGTAAAGCCGGGGAGTGACCGGGCTAATGTACTCCACAATTATCGGGGGCTTCTTGATGGCGATGACATTAAAGGTGAGATGATTATGAATGGGTCGCCTGACGGCCAGGAGGGATTTTCCTGGACCGCCACAAAGGTTGATTAATCCAAATCATAGAAACGCTCCAACCGGACGTCTCACCGTACAAGATAAGCTCTTAGCCTTTCCCCTCGTTTTTCCAGAGGGAATGCTCATGCTTTCGATTTCTCAAGCATGTTGAAAATTGTATACAGAGACGAAACGCTCGTCGTCATCAACAAACCCGCTGGAATGTTGGTCCATCGGACCAGGCTGGACTATGGCGAAACTGTATTTGCAGTTCAACGACTCCGCGATCAGATCGGACTGAAGGTTCATCCGGTTCATCGTTTGGATAAACCCACGTCCGGACTTCTCTTGTTTGCACTCAACGTAGAGGCGTTGAAGGATTTGCAAACTCAGTTCACGGAGAGGAAAGTTGAGAAAATGTATTGGGCGGTGGTTCGAGGTTACCTTAGTGAAGACGGGACCCTGGATTATCCTCTCAAGCGAGAGGTCGATCCTTACTCACAATCTACAACGGAGGTGAATCAAAACGCTATTACTCACCACCGTTGCCTGGCGCAAACCGAATTACCGACCCCGGTCGGACGGTATCCAACTACCCGATACTCGTTCATAGAACTCAAGCCTGAGACCGGACGCAAACATCAGCTGCGAAGACATATGGCCCACCTGCGTCATCCGATCGTTGGAGACACGCGCCATGGGGATGGCGTGCATAATCGTTTCTTCCGGGAGCGTTGGGGCATTCATCGACTACTCCTGCACGCACAACAACTCTCGTTTAACCATCCAACCAGCGGAGATCGAATCTCGCTAACCGCAGAGTTGGATGAAGCATTCCAGGACGCACTCGAGAAAACCAACTTGGTTTCGCCTGAGTGACCAGTATTCGGGAGCTCGCCTTAAGGCTTTTGCCTGGCCAAGGTGCGGGCTTTTTCGAAACGTGCGCGGAGTTGTTGTAGCTCTTTGATATGCGCCAGATTCCGGGCCAGGTTGTGGTTCTCCCGAGGATCCTGACGATGGTCATAGAGTTCTTCATTACCGCCTTCGGCTTCTTCGCCCCAACGGCTGTAACGCCAATGGTCGGTGCGGATGGAAGCACCTTTCTGACCGACAATGGTGTAGGCGTAATCACTAGAATCGAAAGCTCTTGGATCCTCCAATAGCGTCACCAGACTTTCTCCCTGAAGGATGTCGGGCGCTCGGTTCTTATATCCAGCCAGCTCAAGAAAGGTAGGATAAAGGTCATTCAACTCAACAATGGCCTCGCTGCGTTGACCCGCGGTTTGCATGTCGGGCACCGAAACGATAACCGGCACACGAACGCTTTCCTCCCAAAGACTACTCTTTTGCCAGGCAGTATGTTCGCCGAGGTTGAAGCCATGATCGGAAATAAACACCACCACCGTATTCTTGCGGAGCTCGAGTCGGTCGAGCGTGTCCAAGAGCCGGCCAACCTGCTCATCCATAAAACTGATACTGGCATGGTATGCAGCGATAGATTTCCGCTGCTCTTCCTCGTTCATTTGGTAGCTCTGATGATTGCTCGTAGCAGCTGCCAGCTCCGGGACATCTTGCAGGTCCTTCCGAGTATCACCGGAAAGCACGACTTCCTCATCCGGGTAGTGAGCGAAATGACGCTCGGGTGCAATGAGAGGCACGTGCGGTCGAACCAAGCCAACAGCGAGGAAAAAAGGGTCCTCTTCCTTGAACTTGGTGCGGTTGGTGGCGCCCTCGGGTTTCGCCGTAGCGCGGTTTTCCAGAATGGCTATGGCCTGATTGGTAGCCAGGACATCGGCCTGTGTATAATCCATATCGTCGGGCAAAATCATGCGGGCAAAGCGGCCACCATAATGCAAACCGCGTGAAAGATTTTCCAGATTGCCAGGAGTCAGGGTCTCCGGAGCCATGATGTTAACGGTCCAGTCCCAGGAATCGGGATCGTCGGATCCTGCTTCCCCACGTTCAATTCCACCGGGAACACCCATATGAAAAATCTTGGACACCCGTGCGGTGTAGTAATTGTTTTCTCTCAGGAAACCCGCGAAGGTGGGGTGATCCGCCAGCGAGGGTGAGGCGATCTTATGGTTCCCCGTTTCGAAAGCATTATCCGTCACGCCATTGGATTCTGGATACAGGCCACTCATGAACGCTGCCCGGGAAGGACCGCAAACCGGATATTGGCAATAGGCTCGAGTAAAGCTGACTCCCTCAGTGGCCAGGCGATCGAGAGCCGGAGTATGGATCTTGGGCGACTCGTCGACATAGGGCCCGATCCGGGTGTTAAGATCATCGGACACAATGAAGAGGAAGTTAGGCTTACTGATGACAGCAAGCGGCAAGCAACAAAGGCAAAGCAGTACTGGTACTATTGATTTCATAAGTAATGTAACGAGCAGGCAACCAGGCCGTGTATGTATCAGGCTGATAGCGATGGTCTTCATAAATTCAATGCGAACTCGATAAAGACAACCAGTGTGCAATCAACCTTGGGAAACCAATCAATGCAACTGAGATTCTCACCTTGACCCTCTTTGCCTATCTACATTGGGGGAAATTGATCATTGATCCTGTCGGCTGCTCCAACCAAACGATCAACCCCGGTTGGTAACGCGCTCCGATATAATCCAAATCTCCGTCACCATCGATATCCCAGGTCTCACTATGGATAAACCGGTACCCTTCGGTCTCATCCAAAATAATCTCATTCCAATCCGGCGCGACCAACAATCGGACCTTACCGCCAGCACTTGTGATCACATCCGGTAGCCCATCCTTCGTATAGTCACCGGCAATCGCCGTTTGATTGCTGACCCCTTCAAAGATGACATGACGTTTCCATTCAGCCAATGCCGTTTGTAGCTGAATGGAAACAAAGATTAGGGCAATAACCATGGGCCGGAATCCCAATGGCGGTCCCCAAGCGAAACTACGATAAAAGTGCATCCCAAACAAAAATCCCAATCCCATTTTTTGTCAATCAGGACAGGATCGCACCGGAATACCAAGGCTGGTTTGTAAACCTTAAAGACGTCTCCAACCACTATGGTCGCGAAATCGGCCAAGAGCGAAATGGTGTCCAAATGGTTATGCTCGACGGAAACGAGCAAAGCTATCTTACCAAAGATATCGACACCTAGGGAGCGATGGAACATTCATTCATGCCCGACGGCTTTCCAGAATCCATGTCTATCGAAGAATTCCGCGACCTCATCGCTTATCTGGAGAATTTGAAATGATAGTCCTTCGATTAAATAGCAGTGCCATTCAGGACTGACCCATTGTCAGCTTTCCTTGTGCTTCCTACGTATCTGAAATTGTAAACCAAGATGTTTTTGTAACTTAGGAAATCCCTCCAAACTTTAGTACCTTTTTATCTACTCTATTGATTAAGCTCTTCCTGACGACGTCGGCACTACCGGCGAAAGATGTCTTCGGAAAACTGGAGGTATTGATATAAAGAAATGATAACTCTTGTGAATATCGAGTCACCTAAGTATCTAGTCCGAACCAATAATTGCGATCGTCTCACCGCCGGCAACGTGGTCACCTTCGTTGACTTTAATCTCTAAGACGGTGCCGTCTACTGGAGCCCCTACGGCATTCTCCATTTTCATAGCTTCAAGAATGATAACCGTGTCGCCCGCGTTGACCTTGGTGCCTTCCTTGGCAACCAACTTGTAGACAACGCCGGGAATGGGGGCCTTGAGCTGCGTGCCCTCGCCTGACACTGAAGCAGTCTTAGACTTTGTGGACTGCGGGTCGGCCGGCGGCGGAGTGGAGTCAGGATCGTAGGGCTGTAAATCGACATTGTAAACTTTGCCGTCCACAATGGCCTGCTCATCCTGCAAAACTACGTAATGGCTGCGGCCGTTGACCGTGACCTGGTAGTGGTCGGTGTCTTCCTCTTTCTTGGTCGGCTCCACCTTGCGTACTCCCAGCTCGCCTTCGTTCTTCAGAAATTTCACCCCTTTATCTTTGCAAGTCGCAACAATGAACAAGTTCTCATCACTCTCGGCCAGGCCCTCAGCGATCAGAACCTCGCGAGCCGGCTCGAGCCCCTTGCTTGGGTCCTCGTTATTCATCTCCAGCGGTACCCGCGCAGTAGGTTCTTTGCCCAATTGCTCGCTGGCCAACTTGACGACAGCCGCATCGGGTTCCACCGGCGTCTTGCCAAAATAACCCAGCACCATTAATCCGTAGGGTTCGGCGATCTTGGCCCATGGTCCGAAGAGCACATTGTTAAACGCCTGTTGAAAATAGAATTGGGAAACCGGAGTTACGGAAGTGCCGTAACCACCTTTTTCCACCACCACGCCCATTGCTTTGATGATCGCCGGATACTTGTCCATGATGTTGTTGTCGCGCAACATCTGCGTGTTCGAAGTCAACGCTCCACCGGGCATCGGACACCAGGGAATGATCGGCTCCACCCGTTGGGCTTCTGGCGGAAGAAAGTAATCCGCCATGCACTCCTGGAAGATTTCCTCGGCCGTCCGAATCTTGTCGATATCGATATCGAGGTCGTAATCCGATCCACGCAACGCATGCCACATCGAGAGAATATCGGGCTGGCTGGTTCCGCCGGAAACCGGATCCATGGAAAGGTCAATCGCATCCGCCCCTGCATCCAGGGCAGCGAGGTAGGCGGCAATCGAGGTGCCAGCAGTTTCGTGGGTATGGAAATGAATGTAGGTACCTTCCGGCAGCATCTGCCGAGCCCGCTTGATCGTCTCGTGAACCGTCTGCGGGGTCGAGGTGCCACTGGCATCCTTGAAGCAGACGGAGTCGTAGGGGACATCTGCGTCGAGAATGTCTTTCAGGGTCTTG
The DNA here is from genome assembly GCA_938075565.1 of uncultured Opitutales bacterium. Classification (GTDB taxonomy): domain Bacteria; phylum Verrucomicrobiota; class Verrucomicrobiia; order Opitutales; family UBA2995; genus UBA2995. The sequence goes on from CALJGU010000019.1 coordinate 47,544, forward strand.
CTGTAGAAATCCGGGTCGTGGGCACCCGTGCAGCCGGGAGGTAGTGCCATCATGGTTACACAGACCTGGTGCTTCATGCCGGCGTTGGTGATGGCCTGGCCGCTGTAGATCAGGTTGTTGACATCGTTGAGCGCATCGAAGTTGCGGATGGTGGTCATGCCGTGTTTCTTAAACAGCTTGGCATGCATATCGATTACGTCGCTAGGCTGAGACTCCAGACCGACCACGTTGACTCCCCGGGCCAGGGTCTGGAGGTTTGCCTTTGGTCCCGCAGTGTTCCGGAACGCATCCATCATCTTGAACGCATCTTCCTGACAATAGAAATACAGCGACTGGAAACGCGCGCCACCGCCCGCCTCAAAGTAGGTAATGCCAGCATCACGGGCAGCCTCGAGGGCTGGGAGGAAATCGGGAGTAAACACCCGTGCGCCAAAGACGGATTGGAAACCGTCGCGAAACGCGGTGCACATGAAATCGATTTTTTTCTTTGCCATGGTCAGTTCTTCAAATGGTGGAAATCAGAGAGAAAGTAGTTTAAAGGGTTCGGGGAAAAGCGGGCGGAAAAGATAAAGTGCAGGAGCCATGTTTTTTATCCACCCACGAGTACGGACCAGAGAACGCCAGCGCCGATGGCACTGCCAAGAACCCCGGCCACATTGGGCGCCATCGCGTGCATAAGCAGGAAGTTCTCAGGATCTTCTTTCTGGCCGACCATCTGGACCACGCGGGCCGAATCGGGCACCGCGGATACACCAGCAGCACCAACCAGAGGGTTAATCTTATCCTTGAGAAACAGGTTCATGAATTTGGCGAACAGTATGCCTCCGGCCGTGGCGACGATGAAGGACAAGGCGCCCAAACCAAAAATCTTCAATGATTGCGGAGTGAGAAAATTGTCGGCCTGCGTACTGGCTCCCACTGAGAAGCCAAGGAGGATGGTGACGATATCGACCATTGCATTTCGTGCACTGTTGGCCAAACGTTCAGTAACGCAGCTCTCTTTAAGCAGGTTGCCAAAAAATAGCATGCCGACCAAAGTCAGAGAACCGGGGGCGATCAACGCGGCGATCAGGAACCCTGCAATAGGAAAGATGATCTTTTCTCGTTGGCTCACTTGGCGTGGCGGCTTCATCCGGATCAGCCGTTCCTTCTTCGATGTCAAAAGATACATCACTGGAGGTTGTAGCACGGGAACGAGGGCCATGTAAGAATAGGCGGCAATAGCGATGGCCCCAAGCAGATGCGGGGCGAGCTTGGCCGAGAGGAAGATTGCGGTCGGTCCATCCGCTCCTCCAATAATACCAATGGCGCCAGCCTCTGGGCCAGTGAATCCAAGAAACAGGGCGCCAAGCAAGGTGAGAAAGATGCCGATCTGGGCCGCTGCTCCAAGCAGGATCAGCTTTGGGTTGGAAAGCATGGTGCTGAAATCGGTCATCGCACCGATGCCGAGAAAGATCAGTGGCGGGTAGATCCCGTTGCTCACACCGAAATAAATATACTGCAGAACACTCCCATCATCGTAGACCCCGAGGGCCATACTCTCGACACTGGGGATGTTCCCCACGACAGCGCCCATCCCGATCGGTACGAGCAGCAGAGGTTCATAATCCTTGGTGATCGCCAGGTAAATAAATACTAAGCCGACCAGGATCATGACCGCGTTGCCCCAGGTCATCTGAGCGAAGCCGGTCGTTTCTAAGAAAGAAATAAGAAGATCCATAATCGCAGTCTAGCGAGACTCCTTCAGTTTTTTCCGGCGCCGAAATGCCGTGGCGATCGCCGCAGCAACCATCAAATCTTCTTCTTCCGATTCCTTGCCTTCAGCCCGCTGGTGGCCCGATTTTTGTTCCGGCAGAATCTTTTCCAGGTGTTTGAGCAAGGTTGGTAGAAGCGCAATGTAGAAGGTAATCAGGAGCAGCGCGATAAATACGATACTCATGCCGGTGATCGCGAGTCCGATACCTTCCTGCTCCATGATGTTTTCGATTCCGTTCATATATTTCTAAAGGACAATATTTTTGGCATAGATGCCGGCAAATGAAAGCGAAAAAAGTTAACGGTGATATTAAACTCTTCGCCAACGCTCAACTCTTCGAGCAATTGAACGTCGTGGGTAAAAGAAAAAGCAGGAGTCAGCCGAGGAAATTGGGTTTTGATATTTGATGCTAGTAACTGCAGAGCTACTTGCCGGTGGCGGACTTTACAGCTTCATCCAGTTCGATAAAAAAGGGACAACTCGCCCGAACAAAGAGCCTTGGAATTTGGGAATAAACAGTCTGTATCTTGACTGGATCTATCATGAGGAACAGTTATCCGAAAAAATTATGCACCTGGGTATGGAGTCTCGTATTCCTAATACTCCTGGTTTGCGCGCAAGTACTCGGTGCTCAACCAAGCATCAGTACCCAACCGATTTCGCAGCGAGTAACTGCAGGATCATCCGTTTCTTTTTCGGTGACTGTCGACGGCTCCAACCCAATTAGTTATCAATGGCGAAAGAATGGAATCAACCTGGAAGGCAAAACAGTTGCACAGCTGGAACTAACAAATATTCAGCAGGAAAACGTCGGTTGGTACGAGGTCGTAGTTACGGATGCCACAGGCTCTACAACCAGTAACAAGGCTGGCCTATCCGTAATCATCGATATGGATCCGCCCTTCGAACCCAGCATGACCTTGGCATCAGACAATGGCGACTTGACCTTGAGCTGGAAAGGGGAAGGCGTGCTGGAAATGTCCGATGATTTGGCAGGAAATTCCTGGGAATCAATCGGTGAAACCAGTCCAAGTAACATCAATCCCGCGAGTGAAGAGAATGCATTTTACCGGCTTAGAAATCCTCAGCCCCGATCGGTTCCTATAACCCTGCCCCCAGCTTATGATGGGGAAACCTTGCTGCCCATGATCGTAATGCTTCACGGCTATTCGGAATTTCCGAATTACATCAATGGCTACATGAAGATTCACGCCCAAGCAGCGAACTATGACCTTATTTACGCCTCACCCGATGGAATCAAGGGGCCGGGTGGAAATAATTTTTGGGATGCTACAGATGCCTGCTGCAACTTTGTAAACTCAAAGGCTGACGACGTCGCCTTCCTACATTCATTAGTTATCGAAGCGATGAATACGCTTTCAGTGGATCCCAAGCGCATTTATTTTGCAGGGCATTCAAACGGTGGTTTTATGTCCTACCGCATGGCTTGCGAGTACCCCGACCTCATTGCCGGTATCGCCAGCCTCGCAGGAGCCACCTTTGGAAGTTCGGATCATTGCACGCCTTCAGAACCCGTAAACATTCTCCAAATCCACGGCACATCCGACTTCGTGATTCGTTACAACGGAGGAACCACTGGGCAATCTCCCTACCCTGGCGCCATGCAAACCATCCAAACCTGGGGAAACTACAACGGCTGCGAAAATTTGATATCCGATGAAGCAGCAAGCCTGGACCTGGATTTTAATATAGAGGGGCTCGACACCAAGGTTACGAAATTTACGGACTATCCACCGGGAGGTGCTGTGGAGCTTTGGACGATCAATAACGGAGGTCACAGCCCAAGTATAACTGCCGGTCAAAATATATCAGAATTTCCGGTTAGAGTGATTGAATGGCTACTCGCCCACCCCAAACCCTAAGCTAATCTCGAGATAGTCAAAGAGGCAGGTATCTCTCTTCAAAAACCTGTGGTGCGGCGATAAAAGGGATCAGGAGCTAATCATTACATAATGAACAAATAGATCAGAAGTAGGATGCCGCTCTAAACTTCCGTACCGAATCGATGTCTTCCCTGGAGAAAACGAAAGGCATGTGCCCAGTTTCCGAATACGGATTATGAGGTGGATTCTACAGTAATCCTTGAGTGAACAACCATTCATAGAACCGGTCGATCCAGCCGGCGACTGCAGGAGAGTTCTTGGGCTGAATACCGAATCCATGACCTACGCCTGCATATAGATGTAACTCGGCCGAAACGCCGACGGCTCTTAGTTGTTGATAAATCTCAGGATAAGCTTCCGCTATCCTGTCATTTCCACCGGCAATGAGAAACACGGGTGGCATGTCTTTGCGAATCTCTGCATTCCAGGAACTGGAGGAACCAAAGGGAGAACCGTAAACCAAACCCACAAAGGCCGGTTTGGCACTCTGGTTATCAATAGTATCTATCCGGTTATTCACTGGTTTATCAAAATGTGTGGCCGCAAGACCGGAAAGCACACCCCCTGCGGAAAAGCCAATGACGCCAACGCGCTCAGGATCGACCGACCATTCAGAGGCCCGGCTGCGAACCGTTCTAATTGCACGTTGAGCATCAGCGAGGGAATGTTCCAGGGTTGAGTAGTCAGATCCCAAGTCCCGTTCCAGACGATATTTCAAGACAAAGGCAGCAATGCCATGACTCGCCAACCAGTCGGCGACCCGATACCCTTCGTGAGTAATCCAATTGGAACGAAATCCTCCTCCAGGGATCACCACCACCGCAGCACCGGTAGCAACCTCTTCGGGCGGCAAATAAACCGTGATCGAAGGCTTGTGAATATTTGAAAGTATCAACCGGTTTCCTACCACTCTATAACGTGCCTCTTCGATCTTACCTTCCGAACCGGGAGCGCCATTCGTCCAGAGCAAAATTTCCGGATTCACTTTATGGTTCGGAAGCAGCGTTGACGGCGGTGGACCAGCAAATGTTTCAGGCTGTGATTCAAGAGCCTGTCCTGAAACCGCACAGAGACTTACTAGTAAAAGTGAGACAGCCAGACAGGACCATCGGAAGGTAGGGGTGTTTTTCATACAATTAAGCGGAATAGATCCAAGAGGAGAGGCTAATAGTTAGTATCACCCTATCAAGCTGGGAATTAGGTCCCGTCTGAAGGACAGGTGAGCGGCTGTTCTGTGGAATTCAATGCTCGCCCTCGATCTGCAGGACGGATACCTATCAAGGACAATTCATACTCATACGAAATGAACATTAAACATCGATTAAGACTCCCTCTAATACTAACCGTTTTCCTTATTCATGGTCAAGAATGGTGGAGTGCTCAGTTCAATTGATCCAGAAAACGGTGAAGTCATCCATCGCACGCGCATCCGAAACTTTTCCGGAGACAATTTTGCCTCACCGATGGCCGCAGATAACAAAATTTATATTGTTAATTCTCCTGGTAGAGTCGCAGTCGTTACCGCTGAACGACAATGGGAGACACTCCAAGTAAACAATCTCGGAGAACCAGCCTGGGCTACGCCTGCTATTGTTGACGGCACAATCCTGGTGAGAACGGAAACGACTCTCTGGGCTTTTCGTTTGTCCGAATGAAGGAAATGCTGCTACGGGCACCGGGGTTTATCGGGCACGTTTGGTAGACCTCTTCGCTACCTACTCATTAGTTGTTTTTCGAATTTTGAAAAAGCTCGGTTGCTCCTGCAGCTCCACATCAAAATGCAATGGCTCACCGAGGTCGTTAAACAATGGAATACGAGATTGCAGGCGTTGCCAGGAGTCAGCCTGGTCTAAGGAATTCGTGCCATGCAGTTCGTACTTATAGCCCTTGTATGAGGATTCCAAGGAAAGTCGGTAGGTTTCTGACTGTAGATGCTCAATTGTTAAAGGGCCGGGATTGATCCCTTGCACTTCATCAAAATCCAGCTGCACCCATACAAATGAAGTATCGGGCAAGGTGATTTCCAAGGATGAGCCTGTGGGTTCAAGGGAATGCTCGTCCACCTGCCCATGGTAGGAGGGATCTCCTTGGGTGTAGGTGACATAAGAGGCCTTAAGCGGCGTGCGGCCTACATTGAGTTGAGCAGTTATAGCCTGGTCCGTTTTGTTGAGGAGGTAGACCAGTAAACGATCCCGTGTGTCGGCCTGCATGGCCAGCGCTTGGACTTGATTGGTTGTGGACATATCCAGTGGAACTCTCCGCCCTTCGGCGGCTAATGAAAAGGCTTTGAAAATGGCTCCTGAGGCTGTGACTTGTCCGGTATCCGAATCAATCAGACTGCGGAACCCACCCGTTGCCGCTGGGTCGGGGTTGTTGGATATCCAGGTAAGCGGCCAGACGGATGCCATATATACATCGTTGCGTATCATATGCATCAATACATCCGCTTGCACTAATCCTTGATAAAAGGGGGTACCTGTGGTTGCACCCGGCGTTTCTCGGGCCGGCCCGATGTTCCACTCCAGGTAGGCAAGCTGCAAATGCGGTTTATCGTACTGCGTTTTCCAATTGTTAAACTGATTGATCCGATTGTTCTGCTCATTAAACGAAAATTCCGTGCGCCAGTCTTCGAGGTAAAATTCCCCCCATACCCGGTTGTAATAATACCAATGGTGTTCGTAGATATCCACATGATCGCCGACTTGTTCGACGAGGGCTCTGACCTGATTCCACTGAATTAGATTGGCAATGATCACGGCTTCAGGGTCGGCCTGTTTGATGGCCATGGAATAGTCAGGAATTAAGGGAATGTAGTCCGGAATCGGAATATGGTTGTTTTGCGTTGGCTGATGTCCCGCTTCATTATCCAGGTAATAATAACGAGGCTTCGGGTCTTGTTGCATGCACCATTCAACCAGTCGGACGGCTTTATCAATGGAGTCCTGGGTTCGTCCATTGCGATACCCCTGAAACATATTAATACCGATCACGGGTTCGGCACCGGTTTCTCTACAGATGTTCAGAAAACCTTCCAGACCCATGCGGTTGGCATGTTCGGCTCGTAGCTCTTCCTTTCTCTCATCTGTCAATTGCTCGATATAGGAAGGGTCCCAGAAATTTGCATACGCGTTATGGTATGGAAACTCCCAGTCCCAGAAAGACACCAGGTGTCCGCCAGGATACCGCAGGTTGTTGATGCCGGAATCGATCAGGGCCTGAACTTTTTCTCCATCCTCCCAGGTGCGAATATCTTCATGCGAGTAGACAACATTGGCCCCCGTCAGCAACGGTCCGGATGACGTGCTGTCCGGAGTCCCTACATCGATGACCAGGTCAACAGCCACTAATGTAACATGCGACAACAGCATACAAGCCAGCCCCCATAATTTTAATAAACTGTTCCTCTTCATAGTCACCGTATCAATTATTCCTGAATTATTTTCAGCCGAAGCAGAAGAAACTCCTCAAAACTGGCTCGACAGGCGCTTGGCGATTCGACGAGTGAACTCGTAGGGGTTGTCTATCGCTTTGGTTACAGCAGCCTGAGCAGCAGGCGTCCTTATCCCTGACCATTCTAAAGCCCGGATGGCGTACATCCCCGCTAACCAGTTGTCGTCTATGATGGTCTCGAGAATTATAGCTTCACCCTTTTCAGGCTGACCCGTTCGGGCCAAAGCCAAAGCCGACGCAACGCGGACAGCCGGATCGGAGTCCTTGGTCGCCTGGATCAACGCTTTGCTGGACCCGGCATTTTTTCGAATGCCCAGCCAGGTAGCGGCCCAGTAGCGAACGGCTGGGTTTTCATCATTCAAACTCTTGCGCAAAGCGGCGATGTCGTTGTTTTCTCCCGCGTCGATAATGGCAATCAAATCGCGGACCATCGTCTTATTCTCTGACTGCCTCAGAACCTTATACTTGCTTCCATAGCGTTTACCCAGGTCTTCAAGAATCGGCTCAGGTATAAGACCAAGGTCCCGGCTTCTTTCCATCTGCGCATAAAGGCGCTCGCGATGAGATTTGAGAACTTTTTGGTATTTGGGATCCGCTGCCAAATTGACCGTTTCGTTGGGGTCCTTCTTCAGGTCGTAAAGTTCTTCCTTCGGACGGATCGGATTGAAGATCCGAGCCTGGAGCTCATTCAGCTTACCCGCATCATTCAACGCACGAATGGTCTTCGAGATGGTCTTCCCGTCCTTGTATTGGTTTGGCTGGGAATGGGGAAGGTAAGAAAGAAAATTCCGGATGTACTTAAAACGCGGAGTACTAACGCTTCGCAAGATTTCGACCGTTTCGTCGCAACGGTCTCGAGACGAGAACATGACCTTACGAGGCTTGTACTCCTGAGCCATGATATTTCTTCCCTGCATGTATTTCGGAATTTCTATACCTGCGAGACCAAGACTGGCTGCGCTAACATCGATCTGGCTAACGAAATCATCTCGCCTGGTTCCCGCAGAACTTCCTTTGGGAAGACGAACGATCAATGGAACGCGAATACCCTCGTCGTAAAGAAATTGCTTCCCGCGCAAATGGCTCACCCCGTGATCGGTTATGAAGAAAATAGCGGTATTGTCTAATAGCCCCGATTCCTCAAGTTGCTGCATCGCTTCACCCAGTTCCCGATCCACCTTGAGCCAGGAATTCAAATACTCAGCCCAGTCTTCCTTCAATTGTGGATGATTCGGATAATACGGCGGAAGCCTCATTTTACCAGGATCCACGCTGCCGCTATCGTCGCCCCGGTTCTTTCCGCCCTTCAATTGGAATTGCGCGAAGAAAGGTTTATCCTCCGGACAATCCAACCAATGAGCGCTGTCGTATTCGAAACGATGCCATAGGAAATTATAATCCGTCTTGCCCGAGTTTCCTTTTGAGCTGACCCCCGAATTCAATGCGGTATGATAGCCCGCTTCCTTGAAAAGCTCCGGAAGCATCTTGATCGGCAAGCGATAGCTATCGTGATACGACGGACTCCCCTCGCCTTTTCCCGAATCCATTTGGCTCCGATGGTTATGAACCCCCAGACTCGATTGATACATGCCGGTTATCATCGCAGAGCGGCTCGCCGAGCAAACGGGTGCAGTTACGAATGCAGAATCAAAGGTAACCCCTTGAGCCGCCAGCGCGTCGATATTCGGCGTATCGATGGCTGTCTCGCCATAAGGACCTATATGACAGGACGCATCTTCGATAACGATCCAAAGAATGTTGGGACGAGGGTCCGTCGCCGACTGAAGATTGGCTACAGTCGCGAACAAAGCGAACGCAGAGAAAATAATTTTAAAGAGATGGGTCATAAATGGTTATCGGAAGCTCGGGGTAAATGGCTCTTAGTTCTGCATCGCCCAGACTTTGAAGTTACGGTAGCGAAAGCGGGTCCACTGCATTTGGCGCAGGGCAATTTTTCCGGAGCCAAGGGTTGCGCCATTCACTTCACCTTGGTCGACCCAGTCAATAATGAGGCGTTCGTCAATGAAGAGACGGATGTGGGAGCCTTCTTTAATCAGCGTGACTTTATGTACTCGTTCGCTGGATACGTCGATTCCCGGAGGACCTTCGTAGACGATATGTTTGCCTGGGTTTTTTCGAAGTCGAGCGACGGGGCGAGCGGGCAGCTTTGGATTATGCGCATAATAGGAGATGTGGTAATTCCGTAAGGCTTCGTTGTTGTACTGGCTGAACGTTCCGTCTCGCTTGGGTAGTGACGGATCCATTACGTCCTCACCCTTCAAACCGGTCGCCGCGAAAAACACGATGCACAGTCCCGCCTCCAAATGTTGGTTTTGCATATCCCATTGAGCGACGAAGCTGTCGGGTAATGTTTCGGGGCACCAAAAAACGTGGTGCGATTCTTCGGACGGGGACTCCATGGTCATCCACCCGTCGGCGAAGGAGACCTTACCGGGACCTTCCATGACCCAATCCTTGATACTCAGCTCGGTCGCCATGGAGGATTTGTAGAGAAGTTCGCCCGTCCTAACCTCGGAATCAGAGGGCGATTGCGCAAGGACCTGCGAACTGAGAGCGATCGCGATCCATGAAATGAGTGTGATTCTGTAAGCGTAGACGTTTATGTTAGGAAATAGATTAAACATTTTTCGATTCCTGATCAGATCTAAGCGATACGATCATGAGCATGTAAGTAGTTCAAGGGATTTGAGCTCCCCTCGCATTTGATGAGTCTGGACCCTTTCGCAAATTTCATTAACTCCGATGCACCAAAGAATGGTTTGCCGATAAAATAATGACTATAGGGAAAACCAGAGAAAGCTATGGGTTGACCAACCGCAAAATGACTGGTTAAAAAACTACTATGTTAGCCTTCATGAAATCTTACGAAATCACACCTATGCCTTGATGCGAATCACGGTTGGGTTTCTATTCCTATGGCACGGTACCAGCAAATTTTTTAGTTACCCCAGAGTATCGCCGGCCGAAGGATTCGTAATAGTAACGGGAGGTACGATTGAACTGATCGGCGGTTTATTGATCATGATCGGTCTGTTTACATCGCCGGCAGCCTTTATTGCCTGCGGTCATATGGCGGTGGCGTACTGTATCTCACACGGCACAAATCACTTTCTCCCGATCATTAATGGGGGTGAGTTAGCCATGCTTTACTGCTTCGTATTTCTCTACCTCTCATCAAAAGGCGACGGAATCTGGAGCGTCGGAGGGCGAAGAAACGGCGGCAGGTCTTAACAATTTCAACGAAGAAAAAAGCGACTCCAATCACTCACTGCTCAATCGTTAGAATCGCGCGGTCAATCATCCTCAGGAAACGAGTCAGTGTTCCGTCGGGGTAGATTAAAAACAGAAGGCCATTCTTTAGCTCTTAACGAGTCAGTCGATTATTGCCTGCCGAATGGCTTTTGCGAAATCTCTTCTCATTGATCCACGCGGTTGCTGCAGCATGATTACTGCGACCAGCTCGTTTTCGGGATCTGTCCAGGACATAGTGCCGGCCGCACCACCCCATCCGAAGGCTCCCTTCCCACGGTCATCCCCTACGATATCCGGTTCCAGCGTGACGGAGACAGTGTATCCAAAGCCCATTCCCTTTTGCCCTTTCTTACTACCGGATGCATAGAGGTCGTCCACTTGATTGCTGCTCATCATTTTCACACTCGCCGGACTGAGTAGACGACGACCAAATAGTTGTCCGCCGTTGAGCAGCATTTGTTCGAAATGGAGATAATCTTCAGCTGCGCTTAAAATGCCCCACCCTTCATTCTTCTTTGAGAAGTCGAAACCTTTAATCACGACACGTTTTGATTCCTTGTCCCTTGGCACCCGGTAATACGAGTTTTTCATCTCAAGAGGATCAAAGATTCGTTTCTGAACGAATTCTTCAAATGGGGTTTCAGAGACGATTTCAATGATTCGTGCCATCACGTGGAGCCCTGCTCCGGCGCTATAGCTCCACTGCCTGCCCGGTTGAAAATCCAATGGCGTCTTCGCAAGCCTGGGGGTATACGTGGCACGTGTATCGTCAGCCTTGCGTCGTGCCACCGGACCGACTCTCGCTCCCAACCCGCCACTCATGAGACCGGATGTATGAGTGAGCAGATGGTGAACGGTCATCGGCGTATCAACCGGCACAACACGGTGTGCTGGGATATCTCCTTTACCTTTGCCCTTGGTCTTGATTACCAGCTTGCTGGCTTTTCGGCCCGCTGGTTGGGTCAGAACCGCAACGCTCATGTCGGCGAATTCAGGGATGTATTTCGAAACAGGGTCACTGGGGCTTATCAGTCCTTCTTCGATCAGCATCATCGCGGCTACACCAACCACGGGTTTCGCCGAGGAGGCCATTATGAAAATCGCGTCTGGTTCCATGGCGCGCCCCTTTTGGACATCCATTTCTCCATGCGTTGAAAAGTGAACCACCTTACCGCGTCGGGCCACGGCTGTGATCGCACCCTGGATAGTCCCGGCGTCGATGTGTCCCTGCATTATTTCGTCGATGCGTTTCAACCCCTCGGTTGACATACCGACTGACTCAGCTTTGGCCTGCGGCATTTCCGTCGGCGTGTGCATGGATTGGGCTGACACTTGAGAGATGACCAAGCCGCAAACCAATACAAGCGTGAGCAGGGCATCCATTCGATAGGAGGCTCTCCTTACTGACAGGAATGGGAGAAGTCGCATAAGGCTCGGCAACACAATGCTCGGAGCCGCTCCAAACATTCCCACCACCAGGAACAACCAACCACTGAAGTATTTACGCATGGATGTGAGAGAACCGGACTACGCATCTCTAGTCAATGGTATCGCATGCATGGTATGTGAGCTTTGCTTAATGCTCGCGGCGCTAGATTGACCGTATCCTCTGTTAACTAACCGTTTTGAATAGACCTTACAGAGCACATGACTCATAGTATTCTTCTAAGACTCAGGTCGTATTTATAATCTGAATTCTCAATCCACAAACCTACATCGCACTTAACATACTATGATCAAAAACCTACTCATGCTTTTTGTCGTAACCATTCTGCTTTCTGGCTGTGCAACTCTAAACGAAAAACCGGATCCTTTTGTTGGACAATGGAAATTTCAGTTTTCAAACCTTCGCCAAGGTGATCCAAACGCTATTCTCGCTATTAGCAAAGAAGCAGGCGTTTACTCAGGCACCATCACCAACTCAAACGGTGAATACGGGTTGACTGATTTGCTAATTGAAGCCGGCAATTCCTTGACCGCTAATTTTCAATACCAAGGCTATAGTGTAGCATTCAATGCCCAGTTTGATGGGAATACCATAAGCGGACAATCCAATGTAAACAATAGGACCTTTAGTTTCGCCGGGGAGAGAATGGAACAATAACCGTATTCAAGTAGAAAATACAGTGATCCGAAACCCATAAATAATCCCTTTCGCCTGCACGATAAAAAACTAACATGAATTGGAGCATATACTTATCCGGCGAGATACATACTGACTGGAGGCAACAAATAGAAGATAGCTGCAGGTCAAGCAATCTACCCGTCACGTTCTCATTACCCGTAACAGATCATGACGCCAGCGACGAAGCAGGTGATGTACTCGGAGCCGAGGAGAGTCGTTTTTGGCGAGATCACAAATCGGCGAAAGTGAATACCATACGAACTAAAACACTAATCAATAATTGTGATCTAGCGATCGTTCGTTTTGGAGATAAATATAAACAGTGGAATGCCGCATTTGATGCAGGCTTTTGCGCCGCCTTAGGAAAGCCCTACATAACTCTCCATGATGAAGCTATCATACATCCACTGAAAGAAGTAGACGCCTCAGCCTTGGCATGGGCAACAACACCCGAGCAAGTGGTTGAAATATTAAAATACGTTATCACCAAAGAATAGCTATTGGGACCCGGCAGCTTGAAACGGTTCCATCCGAAGGCCGTTGCTTTTAAGGAGCCCCATCGGCACGGTAGCTAATTTACTACTTTGGATACCATGAGACATCCCCCATATTTACTATCGGCTTTCCTATTAGCGCTTTGTTCGTCGCTCTTTGCATCCACTCCAGCGGATCGACCCAACATCCTTTATATCTTCACGGACGACCAAAGCATCCGGACCATCAGCAACTACACCGAAGCTCAACCCTGGATTAACACCCCCCATATCGATGCCTTAGCTGAGAAAGGGCTACGATTCCGATACAGTTACACGGGCGCGAAGTGTGTCCCCTCACGAGGCAATGCCCTCACGGGTATGCTCCAGTTCAACTACCACAAAGGAACTCCCTACTGGGCCACTCACTTCCGGTCACAAGGTTACTACACTGGCATGATCGGCAAATGGCACTGGAATGTCCCTCGCTACAAGGAAGCCTGGGATTGGTCTGCCGTATGGGAGCACCACCTGCCAGGAAACGCTAAGAATTACTATTGGGATCAATCCCTTCGCATCAATGGGGAGAAGTCAGACCAATTGGAACAGTACAGTACGGACGCCTATACTGACCGGACGATCGCATTTTTGGAGGAACGCGCGGCCGAACCAGACCAGCCCTGGTATTTCTGGCTATGCTATGGAGCCGTTCATGGTCCCTACACCCCTGCTGATCGGCATATCGGTAAACTGGAAGAGGCTCCTGAAATGATTTACCCGAAAGATATTTTTCCACCCCGTCCCGACAAGCCGGCACACATGGTAAACCTTGAGACTAATCCCCCTCACCCGGAAACAGGTATCCCCATGAAGAGCAACAGCACGCTCGATGAGGTAGTGAAAATGTATCATGAAGCGGTCATGGCTATCGATGAAGGCGTAGGGCGTATCATGAATGCCCTGGAAGCAAACGGACAACTGGAGAACACCGTAGTCGTCTTCACTTCGGACCAGGGCTACGCCTGGGGACAGCATGGCTTTAACCTGAAAATTGCACCCTACGACGCCAACCTCCTTGCTCCATTAATCATTCACTGGCCGGGCAAAGTCCCCTTCAACACTCGCAGCACTGTTCCGGTAAATGGCGTAGATCTCATCCGCACTTTTCACAGCCTCGCCAGTATCGAACCAGCGGTGAAACTGGATGGCCGCGATTTAACGGACCTCTTCCTCCACCCGGAAACCCGAAGCTGGGACGACCGCCCCATGCTGCAAACCTACACCGGAAGCATTTACGGTCAGGAGCAGATGAACGAGGAACTTAAAAAAGCGCACGAAACAGGCGACTGGGAAAAGTTCAACACCCACAAAACCGGAATCAAAGCCTGGCTCATGGTCCGTCAGGGAAAGTATAAGTATATCCGATACATCTACAAAGATTACCTGGATGAGCTATACGACATCGAAGCCGACCCGGAAGAATTAAGCAACTTAGCCGTGCGACCAGAATACCATAAAACCAAACTGGAGATGCGCGCGCTACTGACCAAGGAGTTGAAGAAGAAGGGCACTCAGTTTATTCCCCTACTTCCTGAACCGACCCAGCGGTATTAATTCGAACCGAGACTTAGATAAGTGATAAGTAACCACTCGGTTACTATTTACATTACACCGATTTCGATCCTATCCCTTCTTCTGCTTGAGGTATTGGCGACAGGAATCAGATCCATCTTGAAATGAACGCGGTAGCCTTAGACACTCTATAGTTTTTTTGCTCCACGTGACTACTTCTCAATCCAACCTCCCTTCGCAGCGATTGGCTTCGATCGACGCGCTTCGCGGCTTCGACATGCTTATGATCTCCGGTGCAGGAGGCTTCTTTGTTTTGCTCGGCGGCAAAACGGGATTGCCATGGGTTGATGTTATCGCCGCGCAGTTTGAGCATCCCGCCTGGAACGGCTTCACTTTCTACGATTTCATTTTCCCTCTGTTTCTATTCATATCCGGCGTGTCGCTGGCCTTTTCACTGAAAAGTGCACAGGCAAAAGGCGTTGAAAATGGCGTCTTGTACCGCAAGGCCCTAAAGCGAATGCTCATTCTGATGGGACTTGGTATTCTGTATAAGAATGCCCCGGTGTCCTTCTTTGAGCCTTCCCAGATCCGGTTCGTGAGTGTGCTGGGACGCATCGGCTTCGCGGGATTTATTTCGACCGTGATTTACCTGAACTTCAGCGCTCGCGGACGCATAGGTTGGATCGCCGGTATCCTGCTCCTCTACTATGCAGCACTTCATCTCGTTCCGGTGCCGGGCTACGGCGCAGGAGATTTATCTTTTGAAGGCAATCTTGTGGGGTGGTTTGACCGGAGCTTTTTGCCGGGACGACTCCTTCAGGAAACTTACGATGAGCTGGGCCTGCTTACCCAATTTCCGGCACTCTGTCTGAGCCTGCTGGGGATAATTGGTGGAGAAATTCTACGCGATGAAAAAAGCAGCCTGCACAAATTAAAACGACTTGGCGTTCTTGGTACAGGAGGTATCGCCATCGGCCTGTTATGGAGTTTGCATTTCCCGATCAATAAGCACCTTTGGACCAGTTCGTTCATTCTTGTGACCGGCGGAATGGCATTTCTGTTTCTAGGCTTTTTTTACCTCGTGATCGATACCTGGGGCTTTCGTAAATGGGCCTTCTTTTTCCAGGTCATCGGCCTAAATTCACTGGCTATTTATCTGGGCTATCGCTTCATTGATTTCGGTCATACATCCCGCAGGCTCTTTGAAGGCATTTACCGCCATGCCCCCGAACCCTGGCACGACGCGTGGCAGACCTTTGGAGCTCTTGCCCT
>CALJGU010000020.1 GCA_938075565.1 uncultured Opitutales bacterium
TCCTCAGCTAGAAGGATCTTTGCTTTGGCCCGCTGCTCTATTTTGCCAGAGGACATCTGTGTCGACTTGGAATCTTCAATAGACTCTTTGACTTTTTCTATTTCCTGCACGGCTTCTTCGGGAGCTTCATCTACCAGGATCTCGAAAGAGAACTCAGTGCCCTTGCCGGGTTCACTGGCCACTTCCAATTTTGAGCCCATTGCCTGCAAAATATTCTGACAAATAGTGAGTCCCAATCCAGAACCACCGAAGCGTCGAGTCATGGACGAATCTGCTTGAGTAAAGGGCTCAAAGATTGCGGCTAAGCGATCGGCTTCGATACCAATTCCGGTATCTTTCACGACCAAACGTAATCTTCCTTTTCCGGGTGCGGATTCCCTCCAGTCAGAGTGAACGTGAATACTTCCACTCTCAGTAAATTTTACGGCGTTACCAACCAGATTAAGAATCACCTGCTGAATCCTTAATGGATCTGTAATCACGCTTACGGGAATCCCCTCACCAGCCACATATTTCATTTCGATTCCCTTTTTGATTACGGAATCGCCAAACACGTGGAGGATGGGATCGATCGTCCCTTCGATATCGAATGGCTTTCTTTCGAGATCAAGCATCCCCGCTTCAATTTTGGAAAAGTCTAAAATGTTGTTCACCATGGAAAGAAGTAGGCGGCTACTAGTTTCCAAATTCACAAGGTAGTCTCCTTGTTCGGAGTCCATCTCTGTGTGCTTCAGCAAGGTGGAAAACCCCATTATGGCATTGAGTGGCGTGCGGATTTCATGGCTCATCTTAGCCATAAACTCAGACTTCGACTTACTACCCTCCTCTGCCAAGTCACGAGCCTTACGGAGATCCATTTGAATCGCTTTCAACTGAGTGATGTCAGTGGTAGTTCCCAAGACCCGGATCGCCTTGCCATTCTTATCGTATACAATCTTACCTCGCGAAAATGCTTCCACCAAATGGCCATTCGTATGCCTGAGGCGATGTTCCAACTCGAAGTCCTTTTCCTTATTGAGAATACGCTCATTGAGTTGCTCTACCCATTTCACCTTACCCTCTATGATAAATACCAGCTCCCATTGTTTCAGACTCTCAAAATCTTCCTCCAATGGATACCCTGCCATACTTTTGATGGTGGAGTCTAAGAAGACTCGATCGTCATCAATGTCCCAGTCCCAAACGCCTACTTGGCCTGCTTGAGAAGCCATTTCATAGCGCTCCTGAAAGACCCGAAGATTCTGCTCCAGCTTCTGTCGACGCATAAATTCCATGATGCTATCGACCAGTAAGGCGTAGCCCGAAATTTCCTTGGGATGCCAGGTACGATTCTGAGCTACTTGATCAAAACCCATAACTCCCCACCACTTTCCGTCGACTAGAATGGGTATCCACAAAAATGACATCACTCCCTGCTTAGCCAATGTCAGATGCTCGATATCCGGCACATTATCAAGAGAGCCAGAAATCGGTTCACCTTGCTTTAGACTAGCCAACCAAGTTGGGAAAAATACTTCGAACGGGAGCGATTGAAAGTCGGGAGCTGCAATGTTTGAGTCTTCGAGAACCCAGGTATGAATCTGGTCTATCACTGAACCCTGCTGTCCACCCGATACATTTTTAAGCATATAGATTCGATCAAGCCCCGAGCCACGACCGATAAGAGCCAGTGATTCACTCACTGCCTCTTCTGAATTTCGCGAACCGATCAAGTGACCGACCGCTTTTGCTATCGATTCAAAATCCACAAAAACTTGTTGGTTATTCCTGAGCCGCTGTTCCAGGAGTTGAGTACGCCGTTGGAAGCGTGCTAGCTCACGTTTTGTGCGCTGCAGTTCTTCATGCGTGCTCAGTCTGGACGACTTAGGAAACATTGGATGGAGAAGGATGAGAATTGATAGTTTGAGAGGTATCAAAGCTGGTCCAGAAGCCCGGTTAGGCCGCTCTCCATTCAAGCCTGAACTCTTTTTTTACAATTTCTTGACGTGATTACGAGCGGTTTATCAGGAAAGCGTGCCTTTTCAGATACGCCCACCGTAGGAAATGGAAATTGGACGTAGTAACCAATCTTCACTATAAAGGTAAGAATTGCCCCCAATTAAACTTGCCATGTACATAGGGCTTTGTTCCGTTCCGTTTCTATGAAAATCCGCGCCTTCAAAGGTCTCCGCCCTGATCCGCAACACGCTGCCAATGTAGCCTCTTTACCATACGATGTAGTCAACACATCTGAGGCCCGAGAGCTGGCCGAAGGCAATCCTCACAGCTTCCTCCATGTTGTAAGAGCTGAGATTGATTTACCTGAAGGAACTGACCTTTATTCCGATCCCGTTTATTCCAAAGCAAAGGAGAATCTGGACCAATTACAGGCGACAGGAGCATTGGTCCGCGAAGAAGCGCCCAGTCTCTACATCTATCAACAAGTTATGGATGGGCACAAACAGAAGGGCTTGGTGAGCGTTTGCCATATTGATGACTACCTCAATGACTTGATCAAGAAGCACGAGAAGACGCGCCCACAAAAAGAAGACGATCGGACCAAGCTCAATGCGACACTCAATGCCCATCCGGGACCCGTCTTCTTAACATACCGCGATGACGAAACCATCAACGCGTCTATAGACAAAATTACGGAAGAAGAGCCACTCATCGACTTCACCGCACCTGACGGCGTTCAACACACCGTGTGGCGCGTGGCGCAAACGGACGCATTGGTAAGCGCCTTTGCCGATGTTCCTTTCTCTTATGTCGCAGATGGTCACCACCGCAGTGCCAGTGCAGCGCGTGTAGGTGCAGAGCGCAAAGCTAACAATCCCAGCCACACAGGCGATGAAGATTACAACTGGTTTCTAGCGGTTAACTTTCCCGCTAGGCAACTTAAGATCCTCCCCTACAACCGCCTCGTATTTGATTTAAACGGACAAAGTATTGAAGACTTTCTTGAGAGAGTGAAAGCGGTGGCCACAGTTACTGAGGACGTTGATCCCACCCCGGAACAAGTCGGACAGGTAAGCATGTATTTCAACAACCGCTGGTATGGATTGGAGTTTGCCGCGGATGAATCCCTCGACCCCGTGAGTCGCCTGGACATCAGTCGATTACAAGACAGCATCTTAAGTCCAATCCTTGGAATTGACGATCCTCGAACGAGCAATCGCATTGATTTCATTGGAGGAATCCGAGGAACAAAAGAATTGGAAAAACGTGTTCATAATGGAGATGGACCAGTCGCATTCTCAATGTATCCAGTCACGATTGAGCAGCTCATGGACATCGCAGATGCAGGAGCCACAATGCCTCCCAAAAGCACATGGTTCGAACCGAAACTAAGAAGTGGATTGTTTGTCCATACAATCTAAGCAGAAAGCCTAGGGCTCACAAGCCTGCCACCCAGCGAACAAATTAAAAATGATTTGGGCACCGCGAGTGGCAACGAGATCGGATATACTCCAATTGGAGGAGCATGTTATCCTTCTATCGAATGTAATGAGATCCCCTTACCGGGTGTAAAAGCTATAACCGTTGTAAAAATGGTGAAGCAGTTGAATTGACCGAAATAGGTTCCAGGAAACTCATTACCCGTATTCCAGGTATGCCCGTAAAAGAAAAAACCCTCCGATTGGAGGGTTTTTCGAATGTAGTATGTAGTTCTCTGCCGCGCTTATTTACGAACGCGACGAAATTTGTTGTTGAATTTCTCTACACGACCGGCGCTATCAACGAAGCGTTTCTCCCCTGTATAGGCTGGGTGAGAATCGGAGGTTACGTCCTGAACGATCACTTGATACTCAACACCGTCGATGGTTTCCGTTTTCTTGGAAGTAACGGTGGAGCGAGTCAGAAATTTCTTTCCAGAAGATACGTCTACAAAGCAGACGGGATGGGATGTGGGATGGATATCGGATTTCACGGATCTAAATAAGTCGTTTGTTATCCCTGACGCGCTTTAAAGCGGGGATTGGATTTGCAAATTACGTAAACACGGCCTTTACGGCGAACTACTTGGCAGTCCGGATGCCGGTTTTTCAAGGATTTAATAGATGATGCAACCTTCATGTCGAAAATGGGAAAAAGAGAAGGAAGAAACCGTCCTGGACAGGGCTTGTCAATGGGGAAATTGAGATATCCCACACATGCGAAAAGCCAGCCGCCACAGGATTTCCTTAATTCAGTGAAGGATCCTCGGGTGCCTGAGCATCCAGTTGATACTTAGGGCCTTGATCGAGAAGGAATTTCTGCCAGAGAGAATCACCCTCTAACCCTTCTACGAACTGGTCTTTGACTTGAGAGATAATCCAAGAATCTTCTTCCATTTCGACTTCCAGCTGGCCTCCAGACCACCCAGAATAGCCTTGGTAAGCACGAACGGTGGCTTGCGAATATTCCATCAGCTCAGAGGCACGATCAGGGTCGATACCGAAAAATAGTTTGAATACGGAATCCGATGGAGACCAGGTCCAAGCCACAAGAAGAATCTGATCTGTAGCAACTGGCCCTCCCTCGTAGATGGGAACCTGAGCCAAGGGTCCAAAGGTGAACTTCTCTTCAATTTCCCCCAGACACTTTTGCGTAGGACGATTTAAGACAACTCCAAGAGCTCCTTCCTCCTTAGAATGGGCAGACAACAATACAACCGTCCGCTTGAAATTGGGATCGAGCATTCTGGGATGAGAAATCAAGAGAGTACCTGAATAGTTCTCTGAGAATTGACTGATGTTCTCCATATCTAGAATTTCTCAATGGATACACCGGCCTCCTTTAGCAAATCAGGGACCATGGGATCATTCTTGTAATCGTTGTGAAATTTGATGACTGAAATTCCTGCTGCTGCGAGGACCTTTGCGCAGTTGATACACGGGAAATGCGTTACATAGGCCGTTGCTCCACCCAGGCTAATCCCGCGACGAGCAGCATCGGCAATGGCATTTTGCTCGGCATGAACGGTTCCTTGTTCGTGATTATCCCGCACCCGCGATTTGTGGGGAGCCCCGGGGAGAAAGCCATTATAGCCGGCAGCGATTAAACGGTTCTTACCCTTGCCACCTGAAACAATGACACAACCCACATTCAGGCGTTCACAACTGCTTCGACTCGCAATTAGGAAGGCAGTCGCCATAAAATATTCATCCCAAGACAACCGGTGGTGCCAGGCGTCGATCATCTCCGCGATTGCATCCACCGGACCGAGAGGGATCATTTCATCAGATCGTTCAGGTGTCATTTAAACCTTATTCAATCTCCCTCTGATTAGGAGAAGTCAACTCCCGTCATCGACAAACCAATCGGGCAATTGAAGACGTATTGTCTGACCTGGTTTGATGTTGAACGATTTTTGTAATTTGAGCCCATCATGAGCGACGACTTGCAAATCGCGCAGGCCAGGAAGGATAAACCTCACACGCTGCCCGTCTAAGGAAACCGGCACCTCATCAATGAAGATTGAAAGGGTCTCGTAGGCGAATCCAGGTTTGCTGGTCTCCAATAGGATGGAGCACTCAGTTGAAGCCAGGCTGAAGACCACTTCCTCCTCACTACCCCCACGAACTTCAACATCTCGGAATTGCGGGATATACCCATCTAGAAACGCTTCAATATAAAGCCTCGTTCCATCACGAATGTCCTTCTGCTTGTAGGGAGCATCGCCTACCTCCTCCTCATTCACGCGCAGAGTGGCTCCTTGGGGAAAACTTCGGACACTTAAACTGCCATACATCGGCTTCATCTGGGCCGTGTAATGAATGGTTTCCCCTTTCGTAACCCTTTCAAACAGCTTTTCCTCAGGAAAGTAATAAGGATGGTTCAAATACAACCGGGTTGATTCAATTCCACCCTGCTCCACCAGAGTAAACTTCCCATCTCTTCCTACTAAACCCAGCTCACGTTTGTTACGCTTCTCATCCAGGACATTAACGCTCGTGCCGGAAAGTGCATAGATAACGATTCGGGACTCCCCATGCTCACGAAATGAGAAGTAGTTTAAGATATCCTCTTTCTTCCAAAGACCTACAAAAGTGACCAACGACAGAAAGGCGAAAAACGAGTATCTAAACACTCGTGCTCCGGTATCCTCAAAGTGCGATTCGTCCATTGCTAAAAGGTAGTTGTATTCGGCATTTCCAGCAAGCCGGTTTCTTCAATAATTAGAGGCTCTGCGTATATAAAGGAAACGGACTAATCCGAAAGATTCTTAGTCATTTTTGCAAAATACGAATAGAACCAACTAGGTGGCGTTGGCTGTCTCAAAACAAGTCGACCGTTTCTCATGGCTAGAGAATGGATCAGTTTATCATCCACATATTGCAGAACCGATTGATTCGTTTCTTCTTCAAGCAACTGCAGCGCAGACTCTCTTAAAGGTCTTCTGGAATTTAAAGTAAACACCAGCTCCATCAATGCCGTGTCACTCTCGGAAATAGCGACAAAACCATTCGATACTCCTATATATATTGGTTTTGGAAGTAACCGGCCTAGCAACGTTTCCTCGCCTTCATCGACCCATTCAAGACTTCGAACACGGGTAAACCCAACGACAGAATTTTGTTCATCAAGAATTAGCTGACCGGACATCCCGGAAAAAGGAACCTCGCCCAATACTTCAAACAACTCACTAAGGTCCGCCGCCTGAAACCGGCCGCCAAGAAGCAATAAACGCTCATCACCTCCGTTGGGATTCCAAACAGCCCAACTACCATCCCAACGATCAAAAATCCCTGGATCCAGCGCATTCAATTGGTTTCGAACGGCGGCATAAGACTCACTCTCCAACCCTTTCGTGCCCCGGAAGAAATGGTTGAAGTAGTTATTCGCGTTTATGCTGTGTAGGGATCCTAGATTTAAATTTGAAGTTTCTTTTGGAACAAATCCAAAGACTTTGGAGCGAGCACCCGTGGCCACGGTGAAGAGGCGACTTAAACGACTGCCTTGTTTGGCAGTTATCGAAATGGCGAAAGGACCCGCCTCCTGGGTAGGATCCACTTCCCAAACCAAGGTTTGAATGTTGGATAACTCATCGAGCAACCAATGGCTGAATTCGCCAAACATAGCTACTTGGTTTTTATTCAGAGGAAGAACTGCTTCTAATGCAGCCGCCTTTAGGTCGACAGAGTTCTGAGCATAGGCTAGAAAGGATCCCCAGTCATTCATCAGTCCGCCTGAAGCAACCGAGGAAGGCGAAAAACGCAGGTGTTCGGCAATCCGTGAATGAAGCGCGGTGGATTCGAGTAGATCACTTTCCTCCTTAATAAAGAGAACGAAATTGTTCATTTCCACAGACACCCAAGATCGCTTTTTAGCAAGTGAGGTCCATACACCCGAAGCATCCTTAGGAACCACTACTACTGATTCCAACCCAGTGGAGTTATGGGAGCTAAATGCGTGGTAAACAGAAAATGGATATTTCGAAAATTCCTGAGGTAAAGATACTCCAGCCCGAGGTATTAGAAGACTGGGTTTTCTAACCTGAGTATAAGCAAGAAGGAACGGCGGATTCTCTGCACCTTTTAGGGAAAGTGGGAATAAAACACAAAGAAACCAGAAAAGTGCACTCAACACCTTTAACTTCCTAAGACTATAGAACTGCTTAGACACCACTTGAGACATGCTTTGAAACGCTCGCTTGTAAAGCCACAATCAGCCCGCAGCGTTTCAAGCTTAGTCTACCCAGACCAGGTTAAGGTTCCGGTTTGACTTTGAAAATGGTCAGGAAAGACTGCTCGCGTGGCTTCCCTTAAAGAAATCTTGGAGTTTTGTGAGAACCGTATTCACACAAATCAAATCGCAGACTTTCCCGGTGCAGAGAACGGATTGCAGGTGGAAAATAACGGATCCATTACAAAAATTGGAGCTGCTGTAGATGCTGGCTTGGTTCCTTTCCAAAAAGCAGTGGAAGCAGGCGTCGACTTCCTCATCGTCCACCACGGTCTATTCTGGGATCCAGCGTATCCAATTACCAACACCCGATACGAAAAGTATAAGCTCTGCATAGAAAATAACCTGGCTGTGTATGGGGCTCATTTACCCCTCGATTGCCATCAGGAAATCGGCAACAACGCCATACTGGCAGAAAAGCTGGGCCTAAAGCAGTCGGAGTGGTTTCTTGAACATGAAGGGAATCCTATCGGCCTTATAGTTGAGGACGACATTGCACGCGCAGATTTGAGATCGCGCCTGAACGGACTCTTTCCAAACGGGATTACCTCAATCGAAAAAGGTAGCGAGCAGCCAAAAAAAATAGCTGTGCTTACAGGCAGTGGTGCCTGTGCCGTCGGCGAATTAAAAGCTGCAGGGGTAGATACCCTTATCACCGGAGAACTGAAGCAAAACCATTTCAATCAGGCCGAGGAAGCCGGGCTTAATCTTTACCTTTGCGGACACTACGCGACAGAAACCTTTGGTGTCTCAGCTCTTGCCAGTGAAGTCGCTGCCGAGTTTGGCCTGGACTGGGAGTTCATCCCAACCGATTGCCCACTTTAATCGGATACAGTAGTAATCAGAAACGAATTACTGAGCAGCTTCACTCAGCTCCTTGAGAGCATAGGAGTACCCATTGAAGCCCAGGCCAGTAATCACACCTTTGCAAACCGGCGCAGTGTAGGAGTGCTTCCTGAATTCTTCCCTACTATATATATTAGAGATGTGTACTTCGATAACATCTATCCCAGATGCTGAAATGGCATCGCGCATTGCAACGCTTGTATGGGTATAGGCAGCTCCATTCAAAACGGCTCCGTTTACACCACGATCAGCCAAGTCGCCAAACAGGTCGACCAAAGCCCCTTCATGATTGGATTGATGGAATTCAATCGCCACACCCAGCTCTTCCGCCTCTGCGGTCAGGCGTTCTTCCAAGTCTTTCAATGTTGCCGATCCGTATACTTCCGGCTCACGTGTACCCAGCCGGTTAAGATTGGGACCATTGATGATGGCGATTGTTTTCATGAGCGTCATTGATAGCTGCTCGATGCGTCAGGGCAAGGGTTTCTTCAAAGACGAGAGAGCCCGTCGTTTCAGAGAGTAAAGTATTTTTCCAGGTATCCTAGATAATCAGCTACAAACGCTAAAATGAATAGGCTGACGCAAGTGGCAAAGCCAGCTGCCACATCGTCGAGAACGACGCCGACACCACCCGGATAATCCTGCAGTTTCTTAATGCCTAATGGTTTCAAGATATCAAACAGTCGAAACAACAAGAATCCAGCGAGCAGAACAAGCCAGCCAATACCAGAATGAAGTAAGGGCTGTAGCCCGACAAAGCAAATGGGGATGGCGACAAACTCATCGAGTACGATTTTCCCAGGATCACGCAATTGAAGCCGCACTTCCGCTTCCCAACATATCTGCACCGCTAGATACAGAGACAGGAAGGTAAACAGCAAGGTGGCCAAATAGTTCAAATTCCAGAAGGCGACTGAAAACCAAATAATACCGGCCAAGCTTCCCCAAGTTCCAGGTGCCGGTTTCAAATTCCCAATGGGCCCCAGAGTTGCAAGACCTACCACGACAGAATCGGGCAGTAGCTTTACCCACAAATGCTGCTTCATGATTCTAAATCAGATTCACCGGTTCCGAAAAACAATTTCCAATATTTGATCATGTAGAAGGACCCCGAATACACCGTCATCACCGTAGCGATCGTGAATAACACTAATCCTCCATAATAAAACAAATCGATGGCGCCATCGAGGTTTGCACTCGAGTAAGGATTCCAATCGAACTCCACACTCCGCGCTACAATTAATCCTCCAATAGCACAGATCTGAAAAACGGTTTTTAGCTTTCCTGCCTTTTCGGCTGGCAGCACTACATTCTTAGCGGCAGCCACCAGGCGAAGTCCTGTGATGAGAAACTCACGACTCAGAATTAACAATACGCCAAATACCATCCAGTCCTGCAGAATATCCAGACCGACAAACAATACAAAGAGGCCCACTGTCAGGATCTTATCTGTCAGTGCATCCATGAGCTGCCCGAAGACCGATATGATGCCCATCTCTCGAGCGATTTTTCCGTCGAGCCAGTCCGTGAGTCCCGCAATGACAAATACAATAAAGGCAAGCGAATCAGCAAACCGGAAGTCCATGTACATCAGAGCAGCGATGAGGAACAGGAACGGGACTCTGGATAGAGTCAGTAGGTTTGGTAGGTTCATGGACAGCTGGTAGAACGAAGAATTCTAAAACAGCAATCATTCAGATGTTTAAGTTTGGCTTGCAATCATCAAAGTTAGCAATCTTGCCTCTTCTCACATCTTTGTCATATATAGTTCACCATGCGCACAGCTCTCTATCCGGGAACCTTCGATCCGATCACTCTTGGACACCTAGATGTTCTTAATCGAGCCAGTCTCATTTTTGATCGGGTAATCATCGGCGTCGCGCACAATCTTTCGAAGAGCCCAACCCTGTCGTTGGAAGAACGTACAAGATTAATTGAGGAAAACCTCAAGGATTTACCCAACATTGAGATCCAGAGCTTCGATGGTCTCGTAGTGGATTTTGCAAAACAGATTGGTGCGGTGGCATTAATCAGAGGATTACGAGCCGTCTCTGACTTTGAGTATGAATTACAAATGGCTCAGATGAACAGGAATCTGGATGAATCCATTGAGACTCTATTCTTAATGCCCAACGAAGCTTATACCTTCATCAGTTCCACGCTCATCAAACAAGTGGCCATCTACGGAGGCGACATCTCCAAGTTTGTGCCGCCCAATGTATATGAGGCACTCAAAGAGCACTTTCCAAAACTCAAAGAAAACGAGTGCTAAAAAAGGCGGGCTCTTTCGAACCCGCCTTTGAAATTGAATATTGGATTATTCCGCTGGAGCCGGTGGGACTGCCTCCGGTGCACGTTTGAAGATAGCTGCTCCAATTGCCCCTGCAACGAGGCCACCAATGGAGTTAAAGATCACACTAATCACCAAGCCAATTACGACCTGAACGATACCTACGCCTTCGATATTCTGACGCTCGATTTCCTCGCGAACTTGCTGAGCGGCTTCCGGTCCTCCGAAATTTTCTGCCATCTTAATCATCTGCTCCTGCATAAATTGCTGGCTAAAATCTAGCCCCAGCTTTTGCAAAATCATTGTCAGAACGAATGCGGCAGTTCCCCCCAACAAACAGGTGAGAATTCCAAGCACAATTCCCTTACCAGGAGAAATCGTGAGGTTGTATTTGTTGGTGTATATATGAATCGCCAAAAATGAGCCCAAGATTTGAATGACCAGGCAACACCCCAAAAAATTAACTAACGGTATAATTGATAGAATAAAGACGAGGCCACCTCCTATAAGCATCGCTTGGAAGTCATCCGGTTTTTCAACGGGATCGGTAGGTAGATAATTTTGATCTGTCATCAGTATTTGAGTTAGTGAATTTGAAATAAAGCTCCTGCAATCCGAGTAGCGTAAAATAGGATACGGACAATCCAAACAAAAAACCTATTATCGACCGTGACCAAAACCAATTGCTGTATATCCCAATAAGCTCGAAGGCTACATCCAGGAACATCAGTCCTATTACACCGATGAGCACACGAGTTATTCTTTTAGTACCGGGTTTCCAGAAAATAAATAGTGTATGACCAATCGCTAAGCCAAAGTATATCCAGATACAGCGCACACAAATAGCTAATGGAACATCATGAATATGGTAGCAGCGATCCGCCCATTGGTGACATACGGAGCTGAAAAAACCTCCAAGCGATGCTGGTCCAACAACAGCAATATAAACGCTGAAAGCAATGAGTCCCAGAAAGCAGCCACTGATGGCAAAACCGATCCACCTTCCACTATTGCTTTCCATAAAGTGAGTCTTCTTGGCACCCTATCGTTCTGCAATGACAAAAAAAGAGGGGCTCTTCTACCCCCTTCTATTCATCGTCTTTAGAGTAAGATACTTATTTTCCAATGGACAAGGTCACCAAAAATGACTTTAGCCTCAGGTATTCATATCTGTCGAATACGAGACCGTATAGATATCTATGAAAAAACTACGTCAGCGCCTTCATGTCTCAAACGTCATCCAATAAGAAAAACCTGGGAGCCATTCTGCTCACCTTATTCCTGGATCTGGTCGGGTTTTCCATCATCTTTCCGTTGTTCCCAGGAATGCTTGAATTCTATTTCGACGCGAATGGGAGTTCGGGGATTTTAGGTTGGGCGATTCCATTTCTCGATGGAGTGACGGGAGGCGGACATTATACAGCCGTGCTCTTTGGAGGAATCCTGGGAAGCCTCTATTCTATCATGCAATTTGTTTTCTCTCCTATCTGGGGTCGTCGTTCCGACCGCATGGGAAGGAAATCAGTTCTCAAGATTACTATTCTAGGTACGGCCCTGAGCTACCTGGTCTGGTTTTTCAGTGGTTCTTTTGAACTATTGATTCTGGGACGTCTCCTCGGAGGTATCATGGCCGGCAACATCTCAGTCGCGACGGCTGCTGTAGCGGACATGACGACGAGGGAGAACCGCTCCAAAGGCATGGCACTCGTAGGGGTTACGTTTGGACTTGGATTTATTATAGGTCCGGCAATTGGCGCACTACTCTCACTGGTTAACATTCTCGATTTCGCTCCCGCACTAGAATCTCTTGGCATCAATCCATTTTCTGTTCCTGCACTCGTCGCCTTAATCCTTACACTTGTAAATTACGTTTGGCTCAGTGCCCGCTTCGATGAATCGCTGGATGAGGACAAACGGGACAAGAGTGAAGCCAAAGGCAGCTTTGCCGGGGTGATTGATCTACTTTCAGTCAAACACCCGGGCATCCGTCAGGTAAATTGGCTATATTTAATCTTCATTACAGCCTTTAGCGGGATGGAGTTCACCTTGACCTTTCTGGCAGCCGAACGCTTCCTTTATTCGCCGGCACAAAACGGATACATATTTCTCTACGTGGGATTCATATTGATTCTGGTCCAAGGCGGCATTGTAAGACGAATGACTCCTAAGATTGGGGAAAAGAAAACAGCCATTGCCGGACTCATCTTTGGTGTAGTCGCATTCATTCTTCTGAGCCGATCCGATACTCAATTTCTATTTTACCTCTCGCTCACACTGATGGCCTTTGCAGGCGGATTCGTAAACCCAAGTCTTACCAGTTTGGTATCCTTATACTCGAACGAAGATAAACAAGGGGCCAACTTAGGGTTGTTTCGCTCGGCTGGATCACTTGCTCGAGCCATAGGCCCGATTCTTGCCGCAGGAGTATATTGGTATTTTGGATCCGATATAGCCTACTTGTTTGCAGGGCTAGTCATATTGATTCCCCTTGTCAGAGCATTTGCTCTACCCTCCACAAACAAGGAAGAGGCTCCTATTTAATTCGTTTCAACAAAAAGGCTCCGGCACCATCGTGGCCAGACTCCCAAGGTAAAGACGAAACTGCCTTTTCCTGACTAAAGGAAGAACCAGAACTATCTAGGAAGCTCTTAATAACAGCTTCGTTCTCTGCGGCATCTAAGGAGCAGGTACTATATACAAGGAAGCCATCCAGCTTTACGAATTCAGCTGATTTTCGCAACAAGGCCGCCTGGAGATCAGCCAATTCACTCAGTCCTGATTCCTTTTGCCGCCACTTCACATCCGGACGGCGTTGGATCACACCCGTATTAGAACAAGGCACATCGACATAAACGGCATCGTACTCAGCCCGGGGGAGGTCCTTAGCTTCCAAATTGAGGACATCCGCTGAAACCTGAATCTTTTCGACACCCTCCACCTGGTATCTAGCCAGATTCTCTTTGAGTCTATTAAATCGAGGACCTTCCAGATCTACGGAAACAAGGAGCCCTTCTGAACCTGAAATATATCGCTGAAGCTGGATGCTCTTGCCTCCTGGAGCAGCACAAAGGTCAAGAATACTGCAGACATTGAGCTCCTTGAATAACGCTGGGCCGA
Source organism: uncultured Opitutales bacterium (assembly GCA_938075565.1). Classification (GTDB taxonomy): domain Bacteria; phylum Verrucomicrobiota; class Verrucomicrobiia; order Opitutales; family UBA2995; genus UBA2995. The sequence goes on from CALJGU010000020.1 coordinate 13,901, forward strand.
TACAGGTGGAAGGATCCTGAATATAGGTGCTCCCCTCGGCGAGCATACTGCGCACTAGCTCCCAATTGGCTGATTGTATGTTGTAAAACTCAGGCCAATCAGTCTCCAACCAATCACCAGGTACCGCTGTCTTGGATACTGGGCTCCAGGTATAAGTCTTTGAGTTGGATTGATTCCAGTCCAGAAGACGGCGGGTAGCCTCTTCCCCAAATTGGCGAATCCATCGCGTCACCATCCACTGAGGATGACTATATTGAGAACTCCAGTCTTCAAGTGCACTATTTGAGACATCGGCGTCCAAGCCGAGATCTGGAATCCGCCGCATGACTGCATTCACGAAGCGGCCTTCCGCTTTACTGAGTTTGCGCTTTGCCTGCTCTACCGCATGATGAACGACAAGGGGCCGCTTGGCATCCTCAGCGTCCATCCACTCAAACATGGAAAGCAGCAACATAGCCTGAAGGCGTTTTTTAGGTGGCTTCTTCACAGCCGACCCAAGGGCCCATTGCAAACGTCCAAGATTTCTCACTACTCCGAATGACAAATACTGTACGCGACGGGAAATCTCCCTCTCAAGACTCCCTGCATGACGGTTTAACAAGGAATCCAATTTGTCGTTACTTTTAAGAAAGTCCTCAACAACACGAACTGAGGCTTGCCACGACTGGGATGACAGTAGTTTATCAATCTTTGACATTTAATTTTTAGAGTGTCAGAAAATATTTTCTGACAATAGGATAGTTGTACAAACCCATTCACATATGAACGAAGAAGCGGTTCAAGCGCTGATCGAGAAAAATCCCAAATTAAAAAGGGACAAAAATAAATTACTGGCTCTTGAGCCAGGCTTTTACTGTATCCACCGAAGCTGGGGCTTTGGACTGATTCAGGATTATCAGGAAGCAGAAAACCGTCTGATCATCGATTTCGATGAAAAGCCCGGTCATTCAATGGATCCTGCATTCTGTGTGAATACCATGGAGGTCCTACCTCAGGACCACATTCTTTCCCGCTCAAGAACCGAGGAAGACGAGATAAAGACCATGGTAAGCAAGCAACCTGCTGAAATCATTTTTCAGATTTTGGACAAGCTTCCTGAGCAAAAAGGGTCTGATCAAGATATCACACGCGTTTTAAAAATCCTGCTTGGAGAGGCAAAGGCCAAAAAATGGTG
>CALJGU010000021.1 GCA_938075565.1 uncultured Opitutales bacterium
TACGAATCGGCAGCAAGCTACCTCCTACAGTTGAAGAATCGGAACGCCTTCTGTAGGAGGTAGCTTGCTGCCGAAATATTCAGTCTTCCGAAATCACCCAATTCTTGGGAGCCACGAATTCCTCCGCTCCGAAACGGTAATGCGGAATACCCGCGAGCTTGAGGCGGTAGTGTTTTATGAGCTCTTTGAGCATGGCGGCCGAACGCTTCGGCTCTCTCGCTAGGAGGTTGTTCTTTTCGGCGGGATCTTGGCCTAGATGGAAAAGTTCGATTTTTGGTGGCCCATTCGGTTTCTCAAGCTTGGCCTCCGCGGGTAGTCCATTAACGAGGACCAGTTTCCAGGGGCCTTCAGTCAGCGCGAATTTATTACTCGGATTTCCTTGGGCAATGTAGGAGAACCATTTTCTTTCAGGGGAAACTTTCTCCCCATGAATGATGGGCAGCAAATCAATGCCGTCTAATGGATTTGGATCTTTGGCATTCAAGCCGGCGATTTCTTTTAACGTTGGATACACATCGATGTACCCCATGACTCCATCGAGTGCTTTGCCACCACCCTCAATTCCATTGGGCCAACGAATGACCGAAGGAACTCGAATACCGCCTTCATAGCTTGAGCCTTTAGCTCCTCGGTAGATCCCATTATTGGCAAAACTCACGCCACCGTTATCGCTTATAAACCAAACCAATGTATTATCGGCGATGCCTTTATTATCAATGGCTTTGAGGATTTGACCAATGGCCTGGTCCATCGAATCAATCATAGCATAATAAACCCTTAGTTGCTCATCTGTTACGTGAGCGTATTTTGCAATGTCCTCTTCCTTGGCCTGAAGTGGCAGGTGAGGGGCGGTAAATGGAACGTAGCAGAAAAATGGTTCATCGTTTGGGCTTTCCTGGATGAAACGAACAGCATGCTGGCCAATTAGGTCTGTCACGTATCCTTCCTCTTTTTGTGTCCTCCAATTGATATGCCAATCGAGCTCTTTTTCGCGCTCGTGCGTGAAGTAATCGAAGGTTCCGTTATAACAACCTGTGAAGTGAGTGAAGCCGCGGTTAAGTGGAAGTAACTCTTGCTTGTGATGCCCCAGGTGCCACTTTCCAAACGCTCCACGCCGTTCGTAGCCGGCAGTTGCGAGCATCTCTGCAAGCGTCTGTTCCGTGGTGGAAAGTCCCCATTTTCGCCAGGGTGTGATGACCGATTCTGCCATGCCGAATCGAATAGGCCATCGGCCAGTCATTAATCCCGCGCGGGTAGGCGAACAAAGTGGAGCCACGTAAAACCGTTGCAACTTCACGCCTTCGCTTGCCAGTCGATCGATGTTGGGTGTGGCTGCTGTGCCGCCGTTATAGCCCACATCGGCGTAACCCAGATCGTCGGCTACAATGAGGACGATGTTCGGACTGTCCTGAGCCTGTCGAATGGAGCTGCCAGCCTCGTCATTGGATTGGCAATACAGGAAGCTGCCGGTTGTTAGTGACCAACATAGAACGAGGGAAAATAGGTTTCGATACATGGGTGTTATAATTATCCGCCTCACGGAGCTATTGAAACTACCTTACTGACCGCGGCTTGTTCAATGGTGCATTCAGAAAAGAGTTGCTGGAAATTAGATTGAAGGGAAAATTAAAGCCTGAGTGATCTGCCCCTAGAATATTAACTGATTTCAATTCTCTCTATGAACGTTGTAAGACTGATTGTTGCCTCCCTTTTTATTACTACCGGTTTTGTTAATGCCTCTGACAGACCCAATGTTCTCTTCATAGCCATGGACGATCTCAATGATTGGATCGAACCGTTGGGAGGGCATCCGCAAGCGATTACACCGAATCTAACCCGTCTTGCTGAGTCGGGAGTCTTGTTTAACAATGCCCATTGTCCGGCTCCGGCTTGCAACCCATCACGGTCTGCCATCTTTACCGGTCGTTCTCCGCATGTTTCGGGCATGTATTCCAATCGTCAAAAGATGCGCGAGATCATGCCGGATGCTGAACTGTTGCCCAAGTATTTTTCAAGGAACGGTTATTGGTCGGGTGGATCAGGCAAGATGCTTCATTACTTTATCGATGCCGATTCCTGGGACGAATACTACCCAGCCAAAGAAACCGAGAATCCTTTCCCGGAACACATGCCCTGGGGTGAGCGTCCCAAGTCGCTGCCTCGTGGCGGTCCCTGGCAATATGTGGAAACCGATTGGCATGCATTCGATGTGACGGACGATGAATTTGGCGGAGATTCTAAAGTGGCCGACTATGTGAGTGCCAAGCTGATGGAGGAGAGTGTTCAACCGTTCTTTCTCGCCTGCGGAATCTATCGGCCACACGAGCCGTGGTTTGTCCCGAAGAAATATTTCGACATGTTTCCTCTTGAGGATGTGCAATTACCGCCCGGTTACAAAGAGGATGATCTAGAGGACCTCCCACCGGCGGGTAAGAAAGCTGGGCCCAATCGTTACTTTGATCACATTCGCAATCACAACCAATGGCGTGAGGGTATCCAGGCCTACCTCGCTTCAATCGCTTATGCCGATGCCATGCTGGGGCGAGTCTTAGACACGCTCGAAAAAAGCCCCAACCGAGACAACACCATCGTAGTCCTCTGGAGTGACCATGGTTGGCACCTGGGTGAAAAGCAGCACTGGCAGAAGTATACGATGTGGCGAGCGGTGACTCGCATTCCCTTTATTGTTAAAGTACCGGAAGGAGTCTTTGGTTTACCTCAAGGGACAGAAGCAGGAACTGTCTGTTCGGAGCCGGTGAATCTGCTCAGTTTATTTCCAACCTTAACCGAGTTGTGTGGCCTGCCTGAAAAGGAGGACAATGACGGACCAAGTTTATTACCACTACTGCGCAACCCTCAAGCCGAGTGGCCGCATGTCTCAGTGACTCATGCTGCCACGCCGGGCACCTATGGTCTGAGTGCTGTTGATTGGCGCTACATTCACTATTCAAATGGGGATGAGGAAATGTACGATGTAGCATCCGATCCTTACGAATGGACCAACCTTGCAACCAAGCCAGAGCATCAAGCTAAGTTGGAGGAGTTGCATGCACTTGCGCCTAAAGAGTTTGCTACCTTTGTTGCAGCTACTCCCATGTCATTGATTCAGCTCGCCTGGCACCCGGCAAGTAGCGGGCCTGCTCCAGCCTCCAAGCACGATGGCGGAACCTTTGATATCTTCTTCTTCAACGAGCGGTCTGGAACAGTGGCTCTTTATAAGATGAGTGAAGAAGGTGAACCATTGCCGCAGGGCGAGGTCGCCGCTGGCGTCATGAGTAAACAAAGGTCTGGTCCAGGTGAGATCTGGGAGGTTAGGGATGCTTCCGGTAAATCACTGGGACACTTCGTGGTCGATGATCGGACCGCGCGTGCCATGATTCCGGCCCAGTAACCACTAAAACTGTAAGAGTAAGTTTAGCTGATTCCTCTATTTACGCTTTATTGATTTACTGAATTCTTGATTGACCTGAAATGTTAAGTGTGCATATTAAGTGCACACAATAATTTTAATATGAAAGCTTCACTTTTAGAACTCCGCAGGCAGACAAACAAGGTGGTGGAGGCCATTGATAAAAACCAAAAAGTTACCCTGACACGGCGTGGAAAAACCTTTGCTGTAATTACGCCCACCAAATCTGAAGGAACAGGCTTGCGAGTAAAAGATCATCCGGCCTTTGGAATGCATTCGGATTTGCAAAGCAAAAAGGATGTTCTCGATTACATGAAGAAAATCAGATCGAACCGGTATGCTCTTTGATACGGATGTCCTGATTTGGTGTTTTAAGGGAAACGAAAACGCAGCTAAGCGAATTGATTCTGATTCAGGCGACAGACTTCTGTCGATTGTCAGTTACATGGAATTGTTTCAAGGAGTCCGAAGCAGTCGGGAGAAAAAGTTGATTCATTCCTTTCTTTCGGAATTTGATTTCACGGTGTTACCCCTGAGTGAAAACATTGGGAAACGGGCGTCTATTTATATTGAAGAATATGCACTTAAACACGGTATCCAAATGGCTGATGCACTTATAGCTGCAACAGCCATCGAGAATGGAACCGAACTTTGTACTTCCAATTATAAACACTTCAAGTGCATCGAAGACCTTTCGCTTAAGACCTTTAAACCATGATAGGAGATGCCGTGTGGTCAATTTATCCGGCTATGCTCTGATAGAACCATAACTCGATAAGACGCATTTCATTGGAAATGAGCTGCTTGCGAAAAAAATTACGCCGAGGTGAGGGAGCTTCTGTGGGAGGAGCAGTTGGAAGAGTGCCTGCGGATTCTGGGAAAAGGAGCGGCGGAGGTGGAGTCCGATTTGAAGTCCGCTGATTGGAAGGTGGCCATTGCTGGATTGCTCAAAAAGCGTCATCTCTGCGCCAATGGTTGGATAAGCACTAGGCTGAATATGGGAGCGGCATCGGCCGTGAGTCGCAACGTAGCCGGTATGTTCTCGGGGGAGAGAGCGACGGCGAGAAGGCACTACAAGAAGCTAAGTGCAAACATTAACTCCTGACCCCTTTTTAATGGATTGATCAGTCATCGGTTCATTGCCGCTGATCGCAACATGACAAAGGAGGTGTAAATGATGACTGCCATGACTACCCATCTCAGTGTATCCAAGGGTAGCGATTTAACGATTAGTGCAGCTATCAACACCGCGATGGCTCCCGGTATGGCCATGGCGACCGATGCCTTCCGGTTGTATGCTCCCTCCTTGATAAACTTGGCCGACGCCGGTGGCATTAAGAATGCACAGGAACCCATCATGATGGGAAATGCTACCAAGGGAGACATGCCCAAGGCATAAACGACGGCCATGCAGGGAGCATAGAGACCAATACCGGCGGTCATCAGAGCTCCCAGAAAGAAATTGGCCACAATGGCTAAAATCAATTTTATCCCTGTCAGACCGATCGCTTCTCCGCCTCCTTGAATCCATTGCATCTGGCCGGAGAACATGAAGAAGGCCGTGACCAGCAAGGCAATTCCCATGACCAGTTGAATCTTCCTGACAGGCAGCTTTGCCACAATGCCGGCTCCTAAAACGGCACCTGCCATGGCAGAGAGTAACATGGTCAACAAGGTGATCGGCTCCACCTCCACGATTCTGATAAATATGATGGCTTGGATTAAAACAGGGATGGTGTTGGCCACATTCAAGGTGCCGGGAAGAACACGATCCTCCGTTTGCTTGGTGAATTTGAGCGCGGCTGTTTGAGGCGCGAATGCCCCTATCCCCAGCACATCGAAAAAGTTGACCACGAATCCGATAATCGAGGTCTTTATCCAGCTGACGGATTCGAGAGCGTTTCTATGTTTTAGGATATCTCGCGTGAATACACTTATGAAGAAAAGTCCGAGGACGATGGTCGTTATCCAGATTGCGAGCGTCATTGTTAATGTATAGAAAATCTGCGGCAGAGCAGGGATGCTCTTGCCCTACCTTCTCTAGCAAAAAATGGTAGGGCTACTGCGTCACGCAGTGCCGATTCTGAGATTTGAAACGACCTGTTTAGTTGTGTCGGATTTGTGGTTATCGAGGCAATGGTCCTGGCTGAATGTGATTCATCAGATACCAGGTCTTGGTTTTTAGATTGTGGGCGTTGCCCTGTCCGTCACCGGCAGACTTGATGGAGTGGGTGCCACCCGTGTAGGGGACCGCTGTGAATTGTTTGTTGAGACGGATCAGCTCATTAACCAGGTTCTCAAAATTCTGATAGTGGCAGTTATCGTCCTGCGTGCCGTGGAAGATGAGCAGGTTTCCTTGGAGGCCTTCGGTGTGAGTGATGGGTGAACCGTTTTTGTATCCTTCTGGATTGTCATCGGGGAGGCCCATGTAGCGTTCCTGGTAAACCGTGTCATAAAGTAACTGGTCGCTGATAAAGCCACCAGCCATAGCCACGCTGTAGAGATCAGGGTAGCGGAATAGAAGATTGAGGCTCATGGATCCACCGCCACTGAAACCGGTTACGGCGATACGATCCGCATCTAGGTAAGGATGCATTTTGAGCAACTTACGCACAGCAGCCGATTGGTCGTGCGCCGAATAGATGCCGATGTTGTGATGTAGGTGGTGACGCCATTTTCGGCCGAGTGGGGCAGATGTTCCACGATTGTCGATCGACATGACGATGTAGCCGCGTTGAGCCAGGTATTGATACCATTGGCTCTTCTGCCAGGTGTCTTTGACGGTTTGCCCCACAGGCTCTCCATACACATAAAACAGAACGGGATACTTCTTCGATGGATCAAAGTTGAAGGGCTTGATCATGTAGGCCGGCAGATCGAAATCTTCACCGATATCAATGGTAAGGAAAGATACTTGCTGAAAGTTTCGCTCCTTCATCTGGGTCCGAGCTTCTGCGTTGTTCTCGCCCGAATGAATGATGCGGTGGCTTGGGAGTTCGACCAAGTCGTAGGAAGGAGGCGTATTTGCGCTCGAGAAACTATGGAACGCTCGAGTCGCGTCACCGGAAAGTCGATACGCGTGAGTTCCGCTGTAATCCGTGGGGGTCAAGCGTTCAGCTTCGCCCGTGCCATCGATACGCTCACGAAAGAGATAGCGCTGAGTGGCGTCCTCGGGTGAGGCGATGAAGTAGAGCCATCCATTGTCCGTATCGAACTTCAGCATGCTGATGACATCATAGTCGCCCTTGGTGATGAGCGTCTTTGTTTGGCCGTCCCGAGCTACTCGGTAGAAATGGCGATATCCATCTGCCTCACTTTCCCACAGAAAGGCTGCTCCTTCATCGAACCAGGTCATGTGGTTGTGAACGTCGATCCAGGTTTCACTCTTCTCTTCAAAGAACGGATTCAGCTTACCCGACTTCACATTGGCCATCCAAAGCTTGCTGTGGTTCTGATTGCGGTTCAGACGTTGGAAAACGAGCTCCTCGGAATTGTCTGCCCAGGTAAAGCGAGGGATGTAGTGCATGCGTGGATCTCCTGGGAGGTCATCGAACCACTTGGTGCGAGCACGGGTTGAACTGGTGACCCCGATGCGAACCGATGAATTGGTCGTTCCTACCTTAGGGTAGGGCAGTGGGTTCACTTCCGGATACTTACCCGCCAGGTAGTTAGTCAGGTGGAAGGTTCCTACTCCTTCGGTGTCGAATTGGACGTAGGCGATAGACTTACTGTCCGGGCTCCAGGCAAAGCCGTCGCGGAGCCGAAACTCTTCTTCATACACCCAATCGGAAGTTCCGTTTACAATGCTATCCTTCTTTCGAGTAGTCAGCTTCCGAATCCGATTGTTTTTTAGCTCCTCTGCATAGATGTCCCGGTCCTGCACGTAGGCCACGCGCTTCGAGTCTGGAGAAAACTTGGCAAACATGAGGGTGGCTTCATCGAACTTGGCACCCAGTTGCCGAAGTTCATAGGTTTCCAGATCCAGCACCCAATAGTCGCCTCGTGAATTGATCCGCCATACCTTCTTGGTGTTGGTGGAGATGAGTAGTTTTTTCTCATCGGGTGACCAAGTGAGGTTACTCTGATTCTCAAGCTTGAGGGGCTTGTCTTTTCCTTTGGGAATGAATTTATCGGCAGACAGCAGTAAGGTCTTTTCGTCGGTCTCCGGATTCCAGTCGAAGAGGTCTTTGCCGTCTTCGACGGTTTCAGACTTCTCTAAGATGAGACAGCTGGCTCCTTCCGGCCGCCATGCGGTCTGGGCCTCCTTTTTTATCTCAATCGCTTTTTCGTCGATGACTTCCTGGAGAGTAAATAGAGAAGGATTGTCTACCGTTTCGGGAATTTCCTCCCATTGCGGCATAAAGCCATTTCCGAATGACGAAGAGTTGCTAAGTAAGATCGACATAAAAAGTAATCTTAAGGGGCTGTAGGGTGTTTTGAGATACATGATTGGAGATTCTATATAGGGGAATTTGATTAAGTATGGAAAGCAATGATAATGGGTCCAATGGCAAATCTAAGAAATCTCAAATTGTCGGTTTATCCAGGGTGTTGGGTTCAAGGATAAATATATTGAGGAAAAAGTTCTGAGATGATTTTGTCTTGTTTTATATAAATTATGACGGATCAAAATAGTATCTCCCAGAATAAGTGGAGCGGTGTATTTCCCGCGACGACCACTCAGTTTAAGGAAAATGGTTCGCTGGATATCCCTGCGACTATGAAGCATCTAGATGTTATGCTGGAGGGGGGCGTGCATGGCTTCGTCATGTTGGGTACTGTGGGAGAGAATTGTTCTCATGAAACCTCAGAGAAGCTTGAGCTGCTGCAAGCAACGGTGGAGCACATTCAGGGCAGAGTGCCTATTCTTTCTGGGGTAGCTGAATACACTACGGATCAGGCTTGTCGTTATGCCGCCGCCGCTGAGAAGACAGGCATCGATGGGCTCATGGTTTTGCCGGCCATGGTTTACAAGACCGATGAGCGCGAAACAGTTGCCCACTTTCGTACGGTCGCTGGAGCAAGCGATCTGCCAATCATGATTTATAACAACCCCGTTTCCTACGGAGTCGATATCAAGCCCGAGACTTTCGTCGAGCTGGCTGATGAGCCTAAGTTTACAACGATCAAAGAATCTTCGGAAGACCCACGCCGTATAACCGAATTGCGGAATCTCTGCGGAGATCGTTACCAGCTCTTTGCAGGTGTGGATGATCTGGTTTTGGAAAGTCTGGTGCTTGGCATCGATGGTTGGGTATCCGGTTTAGTAAATGCATTTCCGGTTGAGAATCGACTGATCTGGGATCTGGTTCTCGCCAATCGTTGGCAAGAGGCGCGCAATGTTTATCGTTGGTATACACCGCTTCTGAAATTGGATACACTGCCTAAGCTGGTTCAGTATATTAAATTGGCAGTGCAGGAATGTGGTTATGGTTCAGAGCTCACAAGAGCTCCTCGCCTGGTCATTGAAGGAGCGGAGCGGGAAGAGGTCTTGGCCATCATTCGGAAGGGCATTGAAACACGGCCCAATCCGGCAGACTTTGGTATGTAGATTCATAGAAGGCTCTTTAAAACTATCGGCAGCAAGCTACCTTCCTACATAGGGAAATTCCGGTGTTTGTTTGTAGGAGAGCAGCTTGCTGCCGATTTTACTTCAGTTCTATTTAATGACACCTTTGAATTTGGATTTCCCAACAAGAATTAAATGTCCTTTTCAATGTGATCGTGACCTGTCAGAAATTCTAATCTGCCCACGCCTTTCTGAATGAGTGAATCCGATCATATACCCAGTATTTTTAATGACGTACTGGGTCCTGTCATGCGCGGACCATCCAGTTCTCATAGTGCTGCCGCCAATCGCATCGGTCGATTGTGCAGGGATCTGGTTCAGGGGAATCTGGGAAAAGCGGTCATCGATTACGATCCCAATGGATCACTGGTCACCACGCATAAATCGCAGGGGACGGACATGGGACTCTACGGAGGATTCTTAGGCTGGGAGCCTGATGACCCTCGTCTGCCAGACCACGCTGAGCATACCAAAGCTGCAGGACTGGAGATTGAAGTTCGTTACGAATCTTACGGCGCGACTCATCCCAACAATTACCGCCTTTTGGTCGAAGGGGTGAATGGTTCGACCCATAGCATGCAGGCGATCTCCACCGGAGGAGGCATGATCGAAGTGACAGAGATCGATGGCACCGCCATCCGTATGGGAGGTGATTATTTTGAGATCCTGGTCTATTTAGAACCGGGTGCCGATGCAGAGTCTGTGATGCGAGAACTACTAGAAGGATTGGACAACGAGGGAAGTGAAGTGTGCTCCGGCGACATGACTCTGCTTCGTATTTCCAGGGTAAGTCATCCGACTTCGGAGCAGTTGGCATCTATACAAGACCATCCCTCGGTTCGGGACCTAAGAGTCTTGAGTCCCGTTTTGCCGGTGATGTCTCGGGAAGATCTTTCTGTTCCTTTTTTAACCGTCGAAGCCATGTTGGCATTTAGCGAAGGCAAAGACCTGGCGCTTTGGGAACTGGCACTCGAATACGAAAGTGCTCGAGGAGGCATCTCTCATGCAGAGGTGATCGAGAAGGGCAGGGCCATTCTTAAGATCATGGAAGACGGGGTGAAAACTGGACTTGCGGGAACGCAATACGCCGATCGTATTCTTCCCTGTCAGTCAGTAACCTTAATGGAACGTGAAGCTCAGGGGCGCTTGATCCCTGGCGATGTCAATATCCGCGTGATTGGATACATATCTGCCATTCTCGAAGTGAAGTCCTCGATGGGAGTGATTGTAGCTGCACCCACCGCCGGATCCTGTGGTGCTATGCCAGGGTCGATTTTGGCCGTGGCAGATTCTCTAGGCGCCGACGAAGAGGCAAAAGTTCGTGCACTCCTCGTGGCAGGATTAATTGGTGTCTTTATTTGCAAGCACGCAACTTTCGCTGCCGAAGTTGGAGGATGTATGGCCGAGTGCGGATCCGGTGCCGGCATGTCTGCCGCAGCGATGGTTGGTTTGGCGAATGGTACGCTTGAACAGCAACTCGCTGCAGCATCGGTCGCTTTACAAAACTCTTTTGGCATGACCTGTGATCCGGTGGCTAATCGCGTCGAAGCTCCCTGCCTTGGCAAAAACGTGCTGGCCGGGTCCAATGCCCTGTCTTGTGCAAACATGGCCTTGGCCGATTATGAGCATCTCATTCCGTTAGACGAAGTCATTTACGCCATGAACGAAGTGGCTGGTGCGATTCCTCATGAACTTTGTTGTACCGCAAAAGGCGGACTTTCAGTAACCCCAACTTCCAAGGCCATCGAGGAGCGATTGGCTGAAAACGAACAATGAACTTATGCTAGAGGATAACAAAGCGGCAAAAACCTGGTTCGGCCATCCAAGCGGACTTTCGACTTTATTTTTTACAGAGCTGTGGGAGCGCTTTAGTTACTACGGCATGCGGGCACTGCTCGTGCTCTTTATGGTCGATGCTGTGCAGAATGGTGGCATGGGGCTCGATGATAAAACAGCGAGCTCTATTTATGGATTGTATGCAGCCTTTGTTTATATGGCTGCTTTGCCCGGTGGTTGGATCGCCGATCGACTTCTGGGGGCTCAACGCTCTGTTTGGGTAGGAGGTTTAGTTATTGCCGCAGGTCACTTTACTTTGGCTGTGCCGTCCACACCGACCTTCTTCTTGGGATTGGTCTTGGTGGTCATTGGAACGGGGTTTTTGAAACCCAATATAAGTGCCATTGTTGGACAGCTTTACCCTGAGGGGGGTGCGCGCCGTGACGCGGGATTCACCATCTTTTATATGGGGATCAACATGGGCGCGTTCCTTGGGCCGCTGATCTGTTCTTACCTGGGTGAACAAGTAAATTGGCATGCAGGGTTTGGTGCCGCCGGTGTTGGGATGGTGTTTGGAGTAATCCAATATAAACTTTCAGTAGGTCGATTAGGCGATGCTGGACTCCATCCTTCGAAACCCAAGGGAGCAGGTTCCAGTGGAATGGATAAAGCCTGGTATCCGGTGATTGGCGGTTTTGGACTTGTATCCATTCTTGTATTACTGGGTATCGCGGGTGCCGTTCAGTTCAACCCGCTCGCGCTCGCTAAAAATACAACTTACCTTATCGTTGGTCTGGCCTTTGCGTTTTTTATCTACGTATTCGCTTTTGGAAACCTGACGAAAACCGAACGTAACCATACGATTGTTATCTTAGTGCTGTTTATTTCATCGGCCTTATTCTGGTCGGGTTTTGAGCAGGCAGGTTCTTCACTAAACCTGTTTGCGGATCGTCACACTGATCGCATGTTATTCGGATGGGAAATTCCGGCGGGTTGGTTTCAGTCATTGAATCCATTTTATATCGTGGTGCTCGCTCCCGTTTTCGCTGCCTGTTGGGTACGGCTTGCCAAAAAACAACTCGATCCATCCATGCCGGCTAAGTTCGCTTTGGGACTTGTGATCCTTGGCCTTGGTTTTCTTGTTATGGTCGGAGCAGCCAAGTTGGTTGTCGCGGGTAATCAAGCGGCTCCCTACTGGCTGATCCTGACCTATCTCTTACATACCATGGGCGAACTTTGCGTCAGCCCGGTGGGTCTCAGCTCGGTGACCAAGCTCGCGCCGAAACGATTCGTTGGTCAGATGATGGGTATCTGGTTCTTGGCTACGTCTCTTGGTAACTTGATGGCCGGTCTGCTTGCCGGACGTTTCAATCCCGAATCATTGAATGAAATGCCGGGCCTGTTTATGCAGATCGTAATGACAACCGTAGGTGGCGGTATTATTCTACTCATCTTCACCAAGCCGATTAAGAAACTGATTGGGAAGATAGAGTAATAAATTGAAAGATTCTTTTTGTAGGAGCTGCTTTAGCTGCGATTTCCACGAGGTACGATTCGCAGCTAAAGCAGCTCCTACATTTTATAGCTCCAAATCAAACAACAGTGACCGCACATACTGAGTCGGGATCGATCCAAAGGAGAGTGCGGTATCGTGATAGGTCTTTAAATCGAACGAATCGCCCCAGCGCTCTTCTGCTTCGGCGCGAAGGTCCACGTGTTCAAGATAGCCAACGAAGTAAGTAGATAATTGAGCTGAAGTGAGTTGTGCGCGGCGCCATTTGCCATCCGCCTCGCGTTCTTCCTGAAAGGCGTCCTCGACTAGCATACGCATGCCCTCCGTTTTTGTGATGCCATCTACATGAACGGCTTGATCGAGGAGGGCGTTGGTTACGTCTCGTAGATACCATTTCAATACGATGAGGCGCATCAATAGATCACCTTCGAGGAAACCTTCCTCGCACATCATCCATTCGGAGTAGACGGCCCAGCCTTCGACAAAGACGCCGGATGACAGAACGGCCCGTAGCTTTCGTGGATTTCGGTTGGCATGAGCGAGTTGGACAAAGTGTCCCGGCATGGCCTCGTGTACGGTCAGGTTGTGTAGCGAACGATGATTGTATTCTCGAAGATGAGATTCGACTTGTGCCTCTGTCCAGGAAGCGGGTGGGGGAGCAACCGCATAAAAGGTTTTCAGATTGGTTTCCAGTGGTCCTGGTGAATCGCAATAGGCTAAGGAAACACCTCGTTGGAATTCCGGCATCACGATGATCTCCATGGGATCGTCAGGCATCGTGATGATGTCCTTTTCGCGTAAAAAATCAGAGGTTAGCTTCACTGAATGATTGGCCGCTTCAACGACACCGTCCGCGGATGGTCGATCCTGGTAGGCCATCTCGAGGCAGGAACGAATGATGGCTTTTTTATAGGCCGGGGAAGGATGGGCTGGAAATTCAGTGTAGGGGAAACGTTCAGCATAGATGTCTTTGGAAAGCTCATACATGTGCTCGTGAAGATCGTTCATGAAGGCCAGACCCCGGTTGCGAATTTGTTCACGTGTCAGCGAAGACTGGAGTGTCCAGGCAAGCTTTTGATCGAAGAGCTCTTTGCCGATTCGGTATTCGCCTTTCGCCTTGGGCAGCAACTCGTTTTCCAGCCACAGTTGCTGTTCTTCCACTGCTTCCCTGGCTGTCTCGATGGCCTTGGTCAGTCTTAGCCTATCTGTCTGATTCAGCTGATCCAGCTGCGGTTCGATTGTATTCTTAATGATGCTCAAAACTCCACGGTTTTGACTGATGGCGGTCTCGGCATGAATCTTGGGCACTCGGTGTGGTTGGAGCTCCTTTCGAGTCTGGGAGTACAACTGTGGTAGCTTTTCCAATCGAGCAGTGGCGGACTTCAGTCGATCGGGCAGGGGAGCAAACTCCCGCGCCATCAAGCTGTAGATGGATCCTCCGGCCACACCCGAATAAACGAGTGGATTCCAGGCCCACTCCTCTAGCTCCTGTTGTTTCCATAAAGCGGCATTCAAGCGATGTTCGAGGAGCGCTCGATCAATCTTCTCATCCCGTGAAAAGTCGGATGGTTTTAATGCATCAAGCTCAGCAAGAATCTCTCTGTAGAAGGTAGCCGTTCTATTTCGGCCAACCGCACTTACATCGTTTATTTCAGAGTCGAAACGATGATCTCCCATACCAGTCGCACCGACGGGCGAAAGCCGCGATGATTCATCGAAGTAGCGATCAACAATCGAGCTAAAGCGCTGATGGGTATCTTGGCCAGTGAGTGAAAAATTGCTCACGAAGCATAATCCTACCGTGAATAGACTGAGTCGGATGAAGGGCTTAAAATTTGACATTGTGTGCACAGTATTGTCTGAGTTCTAGCATGACGAGAACTATCATCTTGAGGACGTTTTCGTATATCTGTTGATGAAGTTTAAAAACGTATCTGTAGTGTTGTTGGTATTGGCTGGTGTTGTTTTTCAATCATCAACTCGAGCACAGAGTTTATCGCTGAGTGTCGATGGCTACACGTCTCAGATGTTGAAAGGGTGGACGGTATACGTGAGCGATGAGTTGCGAGAACAGCGGCCCAAGGAAACGGAAAGAGCCCTTGAGCTTCTTAAAGGTCAGTGCACGAAAGTCATCAATGTAGTCCCGCAATCCACGGTAACCGAGTTACAGAAAGTGCGGCTCTGGGTTTCGCTACCTTCGAATGATCGACGACCTCGTGCTGAATTTCACCCGAGTAAGGATTGGTTGATTGATAACGGCATGCACCCGGAGAAGGAAAAGGGAGTTGAGTTTACCAACACTGCCATCTTGGAAAAAGAGATCATCCGCATGCCTATGTTGCTCCTGCATGAGCTTTCCCATGCCTATCACAACTTGGTGTTAGGTTTTGAGTACCCCGAAATCCTGAGGCTCTACGAACAGGCTAAAGCGAATGGAAGTTATGAGCGTGTCAAACGCCACAACCGCGAACCGCAAAAGGCCTATGCCATCACTAATCATAAGGAGTACTTCGCCGAGTGCACCGAGGCTTTTTTTGGCGAGAACGATTTTTATCCCTTCAATTCAAGAGAGCTCAAAGAGCACGACCCTGAGATGTATGATCTATTGACGGAAATCTGGATTCGCCCCAATGATAGATAAACAATGAGGGAAGGGATAATAAAATGTTCAGGGATATTTTTAAGCTGTTTAATTATGACTTTATCGAGTTCGGGTGATGAAGATCGGCCCATTGTTAAGATGGAAGGCAAGAAAGCCGAAGTGGTGGTCGATCTCGGTGGTGGTTCGATCTCGGAGTATCGTCTAAAGTCGAATGACGTGAATCCGCTGCAATGGGATTCCTGGTCATTTAGTCCGACGCCCGATGCAGATCCTCCTATGGAGCCGCGGTCGATGGGGCATTTCCTGTGTCTGGATCGTTGGGGCTCCGCATCCGATGCTGAAAAGGCGAATGGAATGACAAATCATGGTGAGGCCACTCAAGTCTGGTGGGCGTTGTCACATGAATTGAAATCAGAAACGGGTAAATTGAATGCACGTGTGAAAGCCCAACTCCCCATGGCCGGCATGAGTGTCGAACGGTCCGTGCATATGCACGAGGAATCGGCAGTGGTTCTGGTGGAAGAATTTGTTACTAATGAAAATCCCATTGGACGTATCTACAACATCGTCCAGCATCCAACGATTGGCGGACCTTTTCTGAATGAGAATACCATCGTTGATTCCAACGGCACTCGTGGCTTTATGCAGGAGCGCCCCTTGCCGAATCCAGAAGACACGGAAGTGCGTTGGCCCAAGGCCTTACAAATGGACGGTACGGAAGTCGACCTACGTTACCTGAAGGACGATCATTCACCGAATGTAGTCTCATTCATTATCGATGACGAATACGGCTGGGTCACTGCTACCAGTCCCGATACTGGATTGTTAATCGGCTATATCTGGAAAACCTCCGATTATCCCTGGCTCAACATCTGGCGGCATGTAAAGGACGGAAAACCCTTCGCCCGTGGACTTGAATTCGGCACCTCCGGTCTGCACAAGCCAGGACATGATCTGGTCGCCAAGGGACGTATCTTTGATGAATCTATTTATCGCTACATCGATGCCGATGAAACTCAGACTTTCAAATACGCTATGTTTCTAGTCGAAGTCCCCGAGGATTTTACCGGGGTAAAGTCTGTTCGTTATACGGGATTTAAACTTGAGCTTGTTGAAGATAAGGCATCGGGACGTCGTGTGACACTCGATGCCATGTCGCTGTTTTAATCTTCGAAGCAGTCAATGGTTTCGGAACCTATTCTTCGGACAATGAACAGCGTCATGCTGAGATGGTTTTGGCTGATCATCGTTAGTGCTTTGCTTGGCTCCGTTTCTGAGGCGTCAAATTCACAGCAAAGTGCCCGGATTCTCGAAGTAGCTGAGATGAATGGTTTGGTTGCGTTTTGGGATTTTCATCATGGGCGTGATGGCGGTTGGGAGTCTTACTTTGATAATTCGGTTTTGGATCATTCGTTGCCCATCTATCTGCGGAGGATTGGAGATGATTCTGTTTACTCCGTTGATGACTGGCCCTATTCCGACGAGGAATCGAAACTTACCTTTGATGATAGCGGCCCGTTCGGCACGGCTATTAAATTTAACAAAGGCCACATCTACGGAGCCGTATCTAGGAATGACTTTGATGGTTCGGCCTTGGATGTTCATGGGAAGAAACCGTTTACACTCATTGCCTGGGTCAAGTTTGTCGGTGAACGTCATTTGGTTGCCGGGATCTGGGATGAAGGTGGTTGGAATCGATACGATGGCATGCGGCAGTACGCTTTGTTCGCGGGGCTGTTTCGTCAGAAAGGTGTCATTGCTCATATTTCTGCTACTGGAGCCGCAAGCTTTCCCCAGTCAGATATAGACGGCTCTCAGTATGCGCGATTGCGCGCCATCGATGGACAAGCGTTTGAAGATGAAGAGTGGATAGCGATGGGTATGACTCACGATCCTGAAGCAGGAAGAGTCGTTGCTTACCTGAATGGGAAAATGACTCCTCTGCAGCTCAACGATCCTGTAACGCAGGATGTATTTGAATTGCCTGACGTTCAGGCAGCCAATCCGTTTGCTTTCGAACATCCCATTTTTTCACCTCAGTCCTTTCTCATAAAATTCAATGGACACGCGTATCGAGGTCAGCCGATCAAAGAGCATCGGCTCTGGGTTGATTTGAATAAGCAAATCCTGCACTATGAAACAGAGGGGGATTCGGGAAATGATTCAAAACCCTACCGAGTGCGCTTTGAAATTCGGCGCGACGGACAGAGTCTTTTGGCTCAACCTTTATATGTAAAGGAGTCTGAGGCACAGGTGATTGAATTTGCCGATTCGATGGCCGTCTCTCATGGCGATGTTGTCTGGGCTCGATTGGAAACGCAGGAAAAGGGAGAGTGGTCTCCAGTAGGAACTGCAGTCCAACGCGTGATTCGCCAAGGAGCTCCATTTACCATTGGTAGAGCCCTCGGTCTGGGGTCAGAAGAGATCGAGCATGGATCGCAGCTTTTTGTGGACGGAGTCGCTGTATTCAACCGTGTGCTCAGCAAAGAAGAGCTGACTCAGCTCAGCTTTCGATAAGCTGCTGCTTCGGATTGCATTCGTTTTCAGTGATTCGGGGATGGAGCAATCTTAAAAATCACCGTTACCGAAGCCCATTGTTGTATATAAGAAAGTATAAGCTTATTCCTTCAGTTTGATGGTCTGGAGCATGAACAATAGCAAGTTGCCTCTTTCAGGAAATAAGCTATCACATCCTTCTATCCCATGGCTGCTCTTCAAAACGAAGGGGACCTGAATTCTCAATCATTATGCCCACAATTTCTTCTGACCAAGCAAAGCCGGAATACGATGTCGCAATCGTTGGTTCTGGCGCCGCCGGTGGCCAAATGGCCTACACACTCAGCTTAGCTGGCATCAAGTGCGTGATGCTCGAGGCAGGACGGTCCTACGATCCTGCTAGTGAGACGCCCATGTTTCAAACCCCGGACCAGGCACCACTTGGAGGTGTCTCTACACCTGATAAAGATATGGGCTTCTGGGATTCTACAGTCGATGGTGGCTGGGATGTGCCGGGTGAGCCTTATACGCAAGCTAGCACAAACAAGGATCAGGAGTTTACCTGGTGGCGGGCGCGAATGATGGGCGGGCGCACCAATCACTGGGGACGCATCTCATTGAGGAATGGTCCCTACGATTTCAAAGGGCGAAGCCGCGATGGACTCGGTGACGATTGGCCAATCACCTACGACGAAATAAAACCTTACTACGACAAGGTTGAAATGCTGATCGGTGTCTATGGTACGAACGAAGGTATGGAAAATACCCCCGATTCTCCTCCAGGTGTTTTGCAGCCTCCACCCAAAGGTAGAGTGGGGGATTTGATTACTCAGAAAGCGGGAAAGAAAGTGGGTGTACCCGTTATCCCGATTCATCGAGCAGTGCTGACACGTCCCTTGGATGCAGACGCGATTCCGGCCAAACTGCATCCGGGAAACAAGAAGGCACAAAAGATTGTGGGTGATTCCATGCGAGCCCGGGCCGCTTGTTTCTGGGCAACCCCTTGCGGTCGTGGCTGCAGCATCGCGGCCAACTATCAAAGTACGACCGTTCACCTGCCACCTGCATTGGCGACCGGCAATCTGGACATCATTCCAAACGCTCATGTGCGTGAAGTATTGATTGGAAATGATGGAAAAGCCAATGGCGTGTTGTTCGTTGATAAAACCACCGGAAAGGAAGCGCGGGTGAAGGCCAAGGCGGTAGTGCTCGCTGCCAGTAGTGGGGAGTCAGTGCGCATCCTTCTGAATTCGAAGAGTAAGCAATTTCCTGATGGGGCTGCCAATAGTAGTGGTTTAGTTGGTAAGTATATTATGGATACGGTAGGTTCGAGCCTTAGAGGGCAAATACCTGCATTGGAGAATTTAACGCCCCACAATGACGACGGGGCAGGAGGGAGTCACTTTTACAGTCCTTGGTGGCTGTATAAAGAACAACTGGCCGGGCAATTGGATTTTGGTCGTGGTTATCATATCGAAATCAGTGGGACTCGCCGCATGCCAGGTGGTAACAGTCCCGTGCCCGGTGACTATACCCGAGGTCTTTACGGAACGAAACTGAAAGAGGAAGCAAGACGCTACTATGGCTCGTTTCTCAGTCTCGCTTGTCGCGGTGAAATGTTACCCAACGAGAACTGTTACGCCGAGCTGGATCCAACTGTGAAGGACAAGTGGGGTATTCCTGTGCTGCGTTGGCATTGGAAGTGGACCGATCATGAACTCAACATGGCCATGCATGCGGAACGGACCTTTGCTTCTATCATTGAAGCGATGGGAGGTAAGGTATTGGGGACACCTGCCAAGTCGGGACTCGATATCATTCGCGCTGGCGGCAATGTGAAACACGAGGTGGGCGGTGCACGTATGGGCGAAGCCCCTAAAGACTCGGTATGCAATTCGCAGAATCAAACCTGGGACGTGAAGAATCTGTTTCTCACCGATGCTGCACCCTTCGTAACCAACGCAGACAAAAACCCGACACTTAGTATCATGGCCTTCTCGTGGCGCTGTGCGGACCACATCATCGAACAAGCCAGACAAGGTAACCTATAATTTTCTCATGGAAACACCCGAATCACTTCCAAGACTATCCCGCCGCCAGGTTATCAAATGGTTTGCCGCCGCCGCAGCGGCTTCCCAAGCACCCCCCTTTCTCGCTTTCTCTCAGGATGCTGGTTCTGCCGCCGCGGGATATGGTCAGGACCCCAAGTTAAATGAGGTTTATCAGCGGGGCGATTTCTGGCCCTTAACCTTATCTGAAAAACAGCGAAAGGCAGTCACTGCCCTGGCGGATGTAATCCTGCCTGCCGACAATCTCGGTCCGGCCGCAAGCCAATTGCGGGTGCCCGACTTTATCGACGAATGGGTCAGTGCTCCCTATCCGAAGCAGCAATCAGATAGAAAGGTGGTTTTGTCAGGACTCAGTTGGATCGATGAAGAATCGAATCGCCGTTACAAGAAGGGTTTCGCAGATCTGAATATCGGTGAGCAGCAGTCCATGTGCGATGTGCTAAGCAAACAGGACCATAAGGATGCCGAACTCCGAAAGGCAGCTGCCTTCTTCCGGACCTTTACCTCACTTTCCATGGGCGCCTACTACAGCACCCCCGAAGGTTGGAAAGCGATCGGCTATACGGGTAACATCCCCTCGGCTACATTCGCGGGACCTCCTCAGGAAGTTTTGGACAAGCTCGGTCTTGAACAGACTGTGAAATAACAGAATTCAGCTATAGACGCCTATAACTCATGACGTTTGCTAAACTTATCTCACGTATCCTGGTATTTGGGATACTGGCCACTCAGCTACCTGTATTTAGTCAGGAAGAAACCGGTTACAATATCGTCCTGATTTTTGCGGACGACATGGGCTACGGTGAAGTCGGTTCCTTTGATCCGGATAGCCGATTCAATACGCCTCGCCTGGATCGTCTTGCTGAAGAAGGAGCGAAACTGACACGCTTCTATGTGCCGACTCCTTATTGTGGTCCTTCTAGGGGAACCATACTCACGGGGCGTTATCCGTTTAGACACACGGTCGTTGGAAATCCCTCGCCCGACTCTGGTCAAAATAATTTCGGATTACCTCCATCAGAGGTTACTATAGCTGAGCTTCTCAAGACCAAAGGATATGCAACGGCTGCATACGGCAAGTGGCACTTGGGGCATCGCGAACCGTGGTTACCCCGTTCGCAGGGATTCGATGAATACTATGGCATTCTCTATTCCAACGACATGTATCCGGTCCAACTCGTACGAGATGAAGAAGTCGTGGAATACCCGGTCGCTCAATCCAAGTTATCCCAACTCTACACGGACCTCACGATCGACTTTATTGAGCGAAAGAAAGATCAACCGTTCTTTGTGTATTTGCCGCATGCCATGCCGCACAAACCGTTGGCTGTTTCTGATGATTTCTATACGCCGGATACTCCCGGAAATCTTTACGAGGATGTGATCGCTGAGCTCGATCATTGTGTGGGGCAGGTGTTGGATGCGTTGGATCGACTCAACCTGGCCGAAAAAACCTTGGTCATTTTTACCTCGGACAACGGTCCTAATCAGGGTGGATCTACCGGCGGATTAAGAGGAATGAAAGGTCGGGTCTGGGATGGGGGGATGCGAGTGCCGTTTATCGCCAGGCTACCAGGTGTGATACAACCCGGGATCGTCAATCATCATCCCGCGGCGACCGTAGACATACTCCCAACTCTGAGTGCTTTGGCCGGTGTCGAACTTCCCAATGATCGCACCATCGATGGAACCAATATTCTCCCCATGTTTAAAAATAATAACCAGCCAAGCCCCAATGAAGCCGTATTCGGAATGCGGGGAGAAGATCTAGCCTGTATCTGGTCCGGGAAATGGAAGCTGCATGTTCTGGACCCAGGTCGTTCCGATATGCGCGGGCTTTCTGAAGAGGAGGCTATCAACTGGGTGGATCCACGAGCGCCGGATGGCGTATCGATTATTGCTCCTTTCGAGCAGGCAAAGGCCTATGAGATTCCGGGCCTGATAACCGGGGATGCTCCAAAACCCATGATGCTTTTTGACCTATCGACGGATCCCGGAGAGCAGCACGATCTGAGCGACGAGTTTCCTGAAGTCGTAGACCGGCTTAAAGGTATCTATGACAGGATGAATGCCCAGGTCCCTGATTTCACTGCTCCCGAATCGGATTATCTTTTTCGCGATCCTGAGCCGGGAGAGAGTCGCCAACTCATGCACCTCATAGGAGGTGAGCTGCGCTATGACCAGGTGCCCGAATGGCAAAAACCTTTGCTTAAAGACTAGGCCGTTAAAAGTCCTTATGAATAGACCGTCATGCCTCATTTCACTCATTACCTTTGGCTTGACCATGGTTGCTGGAGTCACAGGGGCATTGGGCCAGGCTTTGAATCAAACGCCCAACATTCTTTTCATCTACCTGGATGATTTAGGCTATGGGGATATCAGTTCCTTTAACGGGGATTCAAAAATTCCAACGCCGCATATTGACCGTCTGGCTCATGAAGGCATTTCTTTCACCGATGCTCATACGGCCGCGGCGGTTTGTGGTCCCAGTCGCTACGGTCTCTTAACGGGGCGTTATCCCTGGCGCAGAGGAAAAGGAGGTACCAGCAATGGAGCTAAATTCCGCGACTTGTATGTCGAGGAAGGAAGGTTGACCGTGGCAGTGGCATCTTTGCTCAAGCAAAAACATTACAATACTGCCCAGCTCGGCAAATGGGGACTCCGGCATAATTACTCGGAAGCCGTTCACCCTGGTAGGGAACCGGGAGACCTCGATGCCTACGATTTTGAAAATAAACGACTACTGGGAGCTCAATTGGTAGGCTTTGATTATTCGTGGTGTATTACGTATCTAAAAAAGGAAGACAGTAACTTTAAGACTCAGTTTGAGAACGGGAGTCCACTGGACCCGACTCTCGCCGATACAGATCCCTACCGGTGGCTCCCTGACAGCGCTGAGAAGGTAGTCGAGTATCTGGAAGTCTATGTCGGTGAGAAGGAGAACTCGAAATTTGGTATAGATCCCGACCAACCGTTCTTTATTTATTGGGATCCTCCCAGTCCTCACGATCCTGTGGTGCCCAACGAAGCGTTTATCGGCAAATCCGGCGCCGGTGCCTATGGAGACTTTGTTTTCGAAATCGATCACTATATCGATGACATGCTACACGCCCTGGATCGACTCAACCTGGCGGACAATACCTTGGTCATCTTTGCATCGGACAATGGTCCAGATAGTTCTTCCTATGATCGTATCCACACGCACCAGCATTTAAGCATGGGTGAACGTCGCGGCATAAAGACGGATGTATTGGAGGGTGGTCACCGATTGCCATTAGTCGTACGCTGGCCCGGCCATATTCAACCCAATCAAACAAACGATCAGCTTGTGTCCCTTACCGACTGGTTTGCGACCATTGCTGACATCACCGGACAAACGGTTCCCGGAAATGCCGGTGAGGACAGTATGAGCTTTCTCGAACTTCTGCTTAAAGGCAGTCTGCCCAAACCTTACCGTGAAACCGTGATCCATCACACGCCTGGAGGTGAGTTCGCTATCCGCCATCAAGATTGGGTTTTTGTCGATCATGGACCTCCGGAAATTGACGAGCCAGAATGGTTTCGGAAAAAACATAAAGTACAGTCGCATTCCTTTCCCGGACAGTTGTACCATATCAAAGATGATCCCACACAGTCGATTGATCTCTACGACCAATACCTCGATAAAGTTCGGGAGTTGAAGTCCCTGTTGAAAGATGCAAAAAGTAATGGTTAAAGAGATGCTTTTAAAGAGGATCCGTTAGGCTAAGTCCCATGTGTTCAACAAAACTTGCTTCGTCAGGCTGATAGATACAGATATCAGATTATGAAATGCTACCCCGTTTTATTTGCCCTCTCCCTTCTCGCATCGATTACTGCGGTTTACTCCCAACCGTTTTTAGGTAATGGAATTAAAATCGGTGCGACAACCAATGACTCCACAATCGTTTGGCTGAGGCTGACGGATCGAGCGGAGCCCAAGTGGGACGGTCTAAAGTGGATCGGAGTTGAGGATCGAGATTTCGAAGAGGGCGAATTGGGAGAGAAACAATTCCCTAACGGCGCAACGATTTCTGATATGGAAGGTAGCCTCATGGGAATGGAGGGGAGTATTCGAGTCAGTTGGTGGCCGGAAGGGCAGCAAACTAAAATGCGCCAGACAAGTTGGTCGCCGGTTGATCCAAAACAAGACTTTACCCGGCAAGTCTTACTCGATGATCTGCAACCCGATCACCGCTACGAAATGTCGGTTGAAAGTCGATCGGTCGAAGGAAAGTCAGGCCAGTCTCTAAGTGGTTCGTTTAAAACTGCTTTGGGAGCTAATAGGAGTGATTCCTTTCGTTTTGTAATATCGACCTGTCAAAGTTGGAAAACGCGAGATAAGGGAACTGCCGGGCTTCAAATATATGATCATATGCTGGAGTTGAATCC
>CALJGU010000022.1 GCA_938075565.1 uncultured Opitutales bacterium
TTCCATGCTGCCAATCCGTAAACTGAGGAGCGTCACCGTTTTTTCGGTACAGCGACATATTGGTAACCGAAGCCACACGGTAATAATAATCCATGCCTTCATCTAACCCGTCTATATCTACATAATTATCGGCATTAATACCAAGCCATCGAAAAGTTCCTTTGCCGGTATTATCCGCAGCTTGATTAAATTTCAAATCAGTCGGCCTGATAAATTCCGGTGTTGTTGATCGTTGAATGAGCCAGGGGAAGTTCCACTGCTCATTGTCATCCCATTTAAGGGCTACATGATGATAACCCACTTCAATGACCTTCAACACGTCCTCGCCAAATCTTTCGACTATAGGAGTCTCGATCAACGGTGCTGACTTGGCCACCGATGTTGTATTGCCCGCTGACGTTATCTTGGCCATAGCCACTTCTATGGGTGGCGAAGCCTCTAACTGGTCCGCAGTTGAACGATTTTGATTATTCTTACTGTTGGCGCGTTGCAAAGAAAAGACGATGACACCCACACAAACTATAACCGTCACAGCCGAAGCAAGAATCTTTATCTTGTTACTTATATTCATAGCAATTGTTTAAGAATCAACAAAAGGGTATTGATTCTTCACAGAGCTTTCGTGAACAAGACTTCAGGCTTTTCAGAACTATAGTCGGCCTTAACCCATTGAGCTGTGGCCTGACCATTTTTTACAGAAATTCCAAGAAACCCACCATTTCCACTGAAATATTGGTGGTATTCTGGAACTTCTCCTGGGTTCCCACCATAATTGTGCTGATCATTGATGGCACCAGACCCGAGTTCCATTAGTCCCGTTTTAGGGTCTTTAGACATATACTGCCAGTGCCGATCACCGCAAATCACATAAGTGTTTTCTTGAGCACTCAAAAAATCACGAAGATCCTGGCCTTCCGTGAAGAATACGTCGTTACCATGGTTATCTTTCTTACCTGCTTTGTCAGGGCCAACAATAGGACCTGGTGAAATGACAAATTTATAAGTAGCATCCGATGCTTCAATGGTTCTTTTCAACCAGGCCTTTTGCTTTGCTCCTAGAATCGTTTTCTCTGGTCCATCCTCCATGCGATTGGAAGAGCGATAATCACGGTTCTCAGTCATCCAGATCTGGACGTCCTTCCCCCAGCGATAGGTACGGTAGGTTTTGTCACCCATTGGGACTTGTTCACGAAACAATTCCAATCCCTGCTCGAATGTGAGATCGCCATAGGTCTGTCCGGGCCAGCAATCGTTCTTCAAAGTATCGTGATCATCCTTCATAAAATACGAAGTTACGTTCTGGTGAAAACGTTGATTATTACCATAAGCAAACATCAAGTTCCACTTTGCACGGGCCTGCGGAATGTTCTTCGCCAAAGGAGCTTTATCATAGTAAACGATGTCTCCGGTATGAACCAGGAAGTCGGGATTGAATTCCAGCATCTGCTTATAGGTAAGGTGCCCTTCCCGACCAGAATCGATACTTCGAATGGCCTGGCAGGTAGTTACTATGAATCGAATAGCAGCTTCCGCATCCGCTTTCGGTGCGGTTTTAAAATGACCGGAGAGCTTATTGGAAACCTCTGTAGCCAACGGCTTCCTAGATTCGACAAGGTAGGCATATTCCGTATCCGCCTTGAGCCCTTTTATCCGAAACTGAAAAACATAGTCGCTTAGGGATGAAACAGACTCCCAATCCGTACTCCTTGTGGTGTTCCCATCTTTAGGACCAAAGATAACGCGAACTTCACCAGCCATCCCCGGCACCACGTCCGCTGGCATCGAACCTTCATCTTTAGCACCCTCCTCCAATCCCATAGTGAAAATCGGAAGTTGTTCGAAGTCCGCTTCAGCGGATTGGGTAAGCCGAACCCAGACAATGGCCGAATTCTGGTTTACTTCTCCCACCTTGGCACCGTTAGCGAAGTATGGACCTTCAGCTGATAACGAAGCCATCGCTGCACATAATACAACTCCAGCTAATAAAAGAGATTTCATAGAATTCATAACTACAAATTCTCGAACCTTACAATTGGATGCAAGGTCATAGAAACATTATCCAAGCCAAATTACAGATATACTGACTTAATCAGTCACAATAAATCGGAAGAATTCTTTTAAGTCCTCACTGTAGGGTGCGATAACTTCGAATCTATTATCTCCAAGATCTGTCACAACAGCATCAGTCACTTGCGACCAAAAGTTTGGATGAATTATGTCAGAGGCTTCTACGTCGATATCTACAACAAATTCGCCGGGAACATTGATAATAAATCTAATGGTTTCCGGATACAACATTTCGACCAACTCAACACCGAAATCTGAAGCTAATACTATAGTGCTGGTCTCCACCAAAGGTTCCTTTTCTTCCTTCAAACTAGCCCACTCGGTGGCGATACAAACCGTTCCTTCCTGTATTCTCAAACGTGTTATTGGTAACTGTGATTAATGGACCACCAGAGTTCGCCCGAGAATAAACCCCATATCCACCAATATCCCGAAATGTACTATTTTGAATCGAGCCTCCTGGAGAATTGCGCAGAGATACTCCGTTTTTTTCAGCATTTGCAAACGTGGCGTTGTTGATATCGAAATTAGCATTCCCGTTAAATATATAGAGCTGAATTATACTCCCCCGTTCCCTTACCGACGTAAAGAACCTCAGTATAATCCCAATAGAGATCACCATTATTCCAGACTTCAAACCTATCCCAATCACCAGGTGAAGGTGCGTTGGCATCACCATCAGAATGGGTATCGCCTCCAATGGTATCATCGTATAATGAAGTAAATCTTACAGGCTCGTCTTCCGTTCCTTGCGCATTCATTCCTCCTCGGACTGTGATTTTTTTGTCGAGGGCCATTTTGA
Organism: uncultured Opitutales bacterium; assembly: GCA_938075565.1. GTDB lineage: Bacteria > Verrucomicrobiota > Verrucomicrobiia > Opitutales > UBA2995 > UBA2995. Next base: position 2,870 of record CALJGU010000022.1, read on the forward strand.
CTTCAGTACCTTTTACTAAAGTCCAGGTAGCACCATCGGCAGTCACCATGTCTATCTTGATAAAGTAAGGGAGATTCTCCTGCCATATCTGATCCTCCTGAATCCAGGTATTGGATCCGTCGATAACGATGGCGTTCGCGTTCCCACAATTTATGGCTGTTGTTCCGGTAGCTTGAAGATTTACTCCGGGATCAAAAGCGTAAGGACTGGCTAAACAGTCCTCAAAGTGATTATCCTCCAAAATGGCGAATCCATTATTGTTGCGCAACCACATCGCTGCCCATTCTGCATCTTTTAATGTATTTCTTCTGAAAATCACGTCACCGTCATTAATGTAAACAACACGTCTAGTTGAGTTAGAAACAGAGGAGTCTTCCACCGTTAGCATTCCTCTAGTAGAATTGATTGCTGCATAGAGGCCATCTCCAGCGTAACTAAAAAAACAGTGAGTGAAGGTGCTCCTCGCATCGTTGTTTAAACTACTGAATCCATCCCAATCTTTCGGAGCTGGAGTTGTTGCTTCCGCATCCCCGTTCGTATCCCCGCCCACTGCATCATTTTTGATGGAAGTAAAATAAACAGGGTCACCTTCAGTTCCCAGGGCAGTCAGTGTTCCCCCATTGTTTGAAAGACGACCACTAATGTTAGCCTTAATAATTGTACCAGGCACAATAGTAAGGGAAGAACCTGGATTCAAGCGTAGATCACCAATCAGGTAATAGGGCACATCGTCGTCCCAGGTGAAATCTCCATCCCAAGTAGACCCAGAGTATATAATTGCTTTAATCCCTGATCCTGAAAAGGAAGAACCAGAACTATTCCAAGTCCAAATCCCGCTGGTAATATTAACATGCCTTCCGCTGACATCCGTCGTTGTGAGGTTAGTCGATGTCAATCTGACATTACCATTTGAGACTATAACACCATGGTGGCTGGTAGTTGTTCCCACTCTGGTCAAAGTCAAATTCCTCATTGTATAGTCTCGAAGAGTATTTCCGAGATATTGAACTCCTCCCGTCGAGCAGTCCTGAATAGTTACATCTTCAATATGCATTTCACCTGATGCTTGGTAAACAACAGCCGAACTACTGCCTCCGCCGTAACGAATCTCGACGTGCTTCAAAGTCGTAACAGCCGTGTCACCCACTAAATTAGATATGCGAGCCCAATTACCAGCCGAAGGAGTAGTCGCTCCTCCATCCCCATTCGTGTCTCCCCCGAGACTGTCATCGGCATAAGAGGTAAAGTAAATTTTCGAGCCAGAAGTTCCAGTAGCATTAAAGATTCCGTCGACATTAATAACTCTACTCGAATTCAACTTGATGATGGTACCCGGATTAACCGTTACCGTAACCCCTTGATTAATCGTCACGTTACCCGTTATCTCGATGACCTCAGACCAAGTTTCGTCAGCAGCGATGGCTCCCGTCTTTTCAACCGCCTCGGCCCCCCAGAAACAGGAATAGATTAATAGTAAATAAATGAACCGAATAACGTAACAAGTGCATGGCTTTCATATCATCGAGAGTGGAAGGATTTAGCAGATTCTTCTATGCTTAAAGGCAGATTAAAAGGACCTAAAAGGACTATTGGAATATTATCCAGCTCCTGCCCTTGTTAACAATCGCAAAGTGCCTAATGAGCTAAACATAAGGGAAGCCCTTAATTACTACTGTCATATTGGCGGGATAAACAGAGAATTTGGTGCTTCAGCCTTAAATTTGAAACCAAAACCGAGGAAATGCTAAGATTTCTTATCCCAAAAATTGTAACTAATAATCCCAGTTAGCACGAGGATTACACCTATCACCTTGGAGGCATTAACCGATTCTCCTAAAATCAAGGCCGCACTAAAAACAGCAATGGGTAACTCAACGGAAGCAAGGACACCACCTAAACTACTACCCGTTATGGGCAGTCCTTTCATTAATGTGATCACAGGTAATGTCTGTCCGATAAATCCGAGTATTAAGATCAATACGAGCAGCGATCCATAGTCATCGGGAATGGGAAACCACAAGTCGGTCTTGATCAGGAGAATCACAGCACTTCCAATCAACCCCGTCATCGAAGCAGAAAATGAACGGAACAAGGGTGTGGTGTAGGTGGAAATGGCAGGAGTTAAAATAAAGACCACCGAATAACACATAGAGGCTACAATCGCTGCGAATACAGCAGGTAGAACACCGGGTTGATGAATACTGGTTATAATCTCAGTGGTCAGTGAGGCTCCGAACAAAATAAGCCCGATCGAAAAGATCTTCTTTATAGAAAAAGTCTGATGCCCGGTGATCAACGAATAGGCATACACGACCGGGAGGTACATAAACATCAAAGTGGCCCCGATCGCTACGGGCCCTAGACTGAAAGAGAGAAACAAGAAATAACCTACGCCAATCGTATCAATTCCCAGAGCAAGAATTCCCAGCCATTGAAGAATGGATCGTGGGCGCGCGCCTCTGAAAAAAGAACGAACGAAAAACAGGAAGAATATGGAGGCGAAAACCGTTTCAAAGAAAAAGACCTGAAAGAATGAGATGCCCATGGTCAGGGCGATCTTGATCAATATTCCATGAAAGCCCCAGCAACACCCACTCGTCAGTACAAAGAGTATGCCAAGCCAACGACTTGATGAGGCTGATGATGGATTACTCAAACGAGATTATAGTCCCAAGGTTTTCGCATAGCGCGCTGCTGTGTGGCTGCAGCCCCCTCATCACCAATGTAGGACTCTGTAATTGGATCCCAGTGAATCTTCCTGCCTAACCTCACAGCAGTTACCCCGAGGTGACACATCGTCGCAGAACGATGCCCGATCTCAGCATCACAAATAGCTTTCTTTCTGGAACGAACGGATTCCACGAAATTCTCTACATGATCATTGCTGACATAGAGTCGTTCCGCTCCCGAAGGAAGCGGTTCCTTGAGAATTTCCGGGATACTCGATTCCATGTGTCCACGAGTTACCCACAACCAGCCCGCGGTTCCCTGAAAGCGAACGCCATGCAATTGGCCAAAGGGATTTACTTCACGTCCATTCCAAGCACTGTCCAAGGTACTACGGCTACGATGAACCACTCCGTTGGGATAAACATACTCCAGCGCATATTGACTGGCAGCGGTGTAGCCTCCAGGAATCATGTCGACAAGCATCTTGCCTTTGGCGGACACCGGACCACTTCTCTCAAAGCCAGTTGCCCAAAGTGCGATATCGTTATGGTGAGCACCCCAATCAGTGATAGTTCCACCGGAATACTCCCACCAGTATCGAAAGGTTCTATGCCCGCGCTGCGGAACATAGTCTATGGATTGAGTCTGCCCTTGCCACATATCCCAATCAAAGCCTTCAGGAACAGGTGCCTTTTGAAACGGACCTTCATGAAGCCCGGCAGGTAAATACACATCGATTTCCTTTAATTCACCAATGCGCTTGTTCCGGACCAACTCGCAGGCCAAGCGAAAGCGCGGATCACTTCTTTGCTGAGTACCCGTTTGCAGGATACGTCCGGTCTTCTTCTCTGCCTCAACCAAATGCTTACCTTCATCAATGCATAGAGTCAGTGGCTTTTCACAATACACATCTTTCCCGGCTCGCATCGCTGCCAACGAGACTAAGGTATGCCAATGGTCGACGGTTCCGCAGATAATCGCATCGATGTCGTCGCGATCGA
>CALJGU010000023.1 GCA_938075565.1 uncultured Opitutales bacterium
CTCTTGGTGGATTGAATGCCAACAACATGGTGGACTACTTAAAGTCTCCACTCATCTCAGCTATTGGGGGATCCTGGATTGCCAAAAAGGACGTTATCAATGCTGAAGATTGGGACACGATTGAAGCCAACGCTCGAGAAGCCCGCACCATTGCCGACTCCATTTAATCTCTTAATTTAGACTTATGAAAACGATCGTAACTTTTGGTGAAATCATGGGCCGCTTGTGCCCCTTCGGATTCAAACGCTTCCGCCAGACGCTTCCTGGTGATATCAATCTTACCTTTGCAGGCGCAGAAGCCAATGTGGCTGCCTCGATCAGTATGCTCGGTGGCAAAGCCCGCTTTGTCACAGCTCTTCCAAAACACGATGTTACGGAGGCCTGCCTGGCAAATCTTCGTGGCCTCGGCGTTGATTCGGATAGTATTGTGCTCACTGATGAAGGTCGTCTGGGACTTTACTGGGTAGAAGCTGGTGCCAATCAGCGCCCTAGCCGGGTTATTTATGATCGCGATTACACTTCTGTCAGCATGACTCCAGCTGATGCCTACGACTGGGACACGATCACAGATGGAGCCGGCTGGCTTCACACCACTGGCATTACACCTGCCCTCTCTGAGCAATCAGCAGAGGCAACCCTGGAAGCGGTAAAACGCGCCAAGGCAGCAGGCCTCACTGTTTCCTGCGATCTCAACTTCCGCAAAAAGCTTTGGCGCTGGGAACCAGGGACTTCAGCCAACGATCTGGCCCAAAAAACCGTTCGCCGTATACTTCCTTTTGTCGATGTGGTTATCGCAAACGAAGAAGATGCTTCAGATGTTCTCGGTATCCACGCTGAGAATACAGACGTTCATTCCGGAAAGATCGATGCGACCAAATACACGCAAGTTGCTGAAAAGATCGTGAGCCAATTTCCCAACGTAAAAAAGATAGCCATCACCTTGCGCGAAAGCATTTCTGCCTCGCACAACAATTGGGGCGCCATGCTTTACGATGCCGAATCAAAACAAAGCGCCTTCTCACCCGATAATAGCGGTGAGTATGAACCCTTTGAAATTCGTAATATCGTAGACCGTGTGGGCGGTGGGGATTCCTTTGGTGCCGGACTCATCTTTGCGCTTAACACGCCTGAACTATCAGATCCTGGGACTGCGATCGATTTTGCGGTCGCCGCATCCTGTCTGGCGCACTCGATTTTTGGAGATTACAATTTCTCTACTCGTGAAGAAGTGGAGGCGCTGCTCAAGTCAGGAGGATCAGGCCGCGTAGTCAGGTAGACTCTGTCTGGGACGGATGGGGCCAAGGGACTGGAAATTATCAATTAGAATCTAGTTAAAGGGAGTTTTCTGGAGTTCACGGGCAAATGACTTGTCCCCATCCTCGGGCCAACATGCCGTCTTCCCGGCTCAGTCACGCACCGACGTGCGCTTCTTCGCCTATCAGTCGTCAAATCCAGCATCTTGACTCCGCCCAAAAAGAATCTACACCGTCGAAACTCGCAGATAAGAAATTAGCATTAGTAATGCACACCATTATTTACGTAACAGACAAGATCATCTCACATATCCCAATCCCCTCGCCCCGCTTTACTCGTCACTCGTCCCATTAATTTCGGTTGCTAAAGTTGGAGGCATGAAATCAAATCTATCTTAAACAAATATATAACTACCCCATGAAAGTATCTAGACGCGCATTTCTTCAAAAAAGTACACTCGCTTCCGCTTTTTTGGCTGGTGGAGCTTCCCTCCCAGTTTCCTTATCTGGCGGAGAAGCATTCATTCGCCCCGGAAAGCCTCGCTTTAAGCTATCGCTAGCAGCCTATTCATTTCGAAAGCAGTTTAGCTGGTTCAAGGGCAATCCCCAATCACCAGAAGATGCGTCAAAGGCCATGGACATGTTTAAGTTCATCGACTTTTGCGCAGACCACAATTGCGACGGAGCAGAGCTTACCTCCTACTTCTTTCCCGTAGATGCCGATCTGGCGTATTACAACCAACTCAAGCATCACGCCTATGTTCGTGGAGTAACCATACATGGCACAGCGATTGGCAACGATTTCTCACTGCCTAAGGGAATTAAACTGGATTACCAGATTGAAGCCGCCAAGGCGGGACTCGATCAGGCCGCCGCATTGGGAGCCGGCCACGTACGCTTTTTTGCTGGAACCGGAAGAGGCTTCAGTCAAGGACGTGACCGCATCGAAAACGCCATCGAATCACTGAAGGTCTGCTGCGATTATGCAGGAGAGCGAGGGGTCTTCGTTGGTGTTGAAAACCATGGCGACATTACACCTGACTTGCTTCTTGAAATTATTGAGAAGGTCGACAGCCCATGGATTGGCATCAACCTGGATACCGGCAATTTCTTTTCGGAAACTCCCTATATCGATCTTGAGCGGTGTGCACTCCAAACGGTGAACGTACAGGTGAAAGTGAATATGCAAACTCCCGCTCCCGAGCGTAAACGCTACCCAGCCGATTTTGATCGTATTGCGGACATTCTCAAACGAGCCAATTACCAAGGGTACGTGGTTCTTGAATTTGAAGAAGAGCATGCATTTAAGGAAATCCCTTCGTATTTGAAGAAATTGGACTCTGCCTTAAACTCCTAACCCCAGTCTATTATGCGCCTACGACTCTGTCTCGTTCTATGTACGGTGATCTTTGTTCCGCTTCTCTCTTCAGCCGATCATCATAAAAATCTAAATGCGGACGATATTAAAGAAATGGCCGCCGAGCTCTCAAACTGGGGTCGTTGGGGAGCGGATGATCAGAAGGGAGCTCTCAACCTTATAACACCCGCCAAACGCGTTGAAGCAGCAGGCCTGGTCAAGAAAGGCATTTCCGTTTCTCTAGCCAGAGACGTCATCAAAACCATTGAACCAGATAACCCCCGCCCATTCATGCACACCATGGTTGGATATGGAAAGCAGTGGAATTCAGATAATTATTCAGTCTCATACCACGGCTTTGCACACTCTCACTTAGACGCCCTCTGCCACTACATACACAATGGAAAATTGTACAATGGCTTTTCCGCAGATGAGGTAACTGAAAAGGGAGCTGCTAAGCTTGATGTCCGCAATGCCAAGGAAGGCATTTTCACCCGCGGTGTACTCATCGATGCTGCCAAGCTAAAAGGCGTTAAATACTTGGAGCCTGGAACTCCCTTGTATCCAGAAGACCTGGACGCCTGGGAAAAAATGTCCGGAACAAAGATCAAGCGTGGCGATGCAGTACTCCTTTACACTGGTCGCTGGATGCGCCGAGACGAACTCGGCCCCTGGCCGTCCGGAGCAGCTGGTTTCCACGCGTCGTGCGCCCCCTGGTTCAAGGAGCGGGACATCGCCGTGATTGGCAGCGATGGCGGAAGCGACGTCAGCCCCTCCCAAGTGGATGGCGTTGGCTCCCCTGTTCACATGATGATGCTATACGTTATGGGCGTGCCCATATTGGACAACCTTGAATTGGAACGCCTCGCCAAACAATGCGATGAACTAGACACATACGAATTTCTTTTAGCAACAGCTCCTATCCCTGTCGAAGGCGGAACGGGTTCTCCGCTAAATCCGATTGCCACGTTTTAGGTTTACCAATTCATGGGCGATTACATCAAGCCCAAGCGCATTAGGATACCATCCAATCCGGGGTTGCTACCGAGAAACACTTAAACAAAACTATCAATATAGGCCGACGTCCAAAAAGCCCTGTTCGTTTGCTGAACCTGACTCATCCCCATCGCAGTAAGCACCCACCCAAACCCAGCAACCGGAGCCAGAAGGTAAGTGGAAATAATAAAACTTATCAAGAGCCCATGCCGCCACGTTTCATTGATATTTCGATTGGGCCATAAGAATACCACTGCAACAGCCAGCTCAAGCACGACAGCGAGCCAACTCAAAACAATAGCTGCGGGTCTTGCAGTTTCACTCGTAGCTGATTGCAGTCCCATTGATAAGTCTCCCGCTTGAACAAATTGTTTTATGGCCTCCTGATTCTGCAGCTGTGTCGCGTATTCAATTCCCACAAACGAGGCGATTGCAGAAAGCCGAAAATCCGACATCAAGCAGAACTCCATAAACGCTCCATTGAGAAACTCCGGACTTCTTATTTTCCAGATCGCTGCAAATAAAAATACACCCCCCGTCAACCATCGGCCCTATGACGTAAGGCCTCTTCCCTTCGCACATGGACAAAACATATCGCGATTCCCATCATCCAATACGCTTGGAGGTAGTGATGATTAGCGACAGAGTACCAGGGCTGCCAATGTACCACCAGAAATATAAGCAGTATAACAATCCAGTATGCTGCACTATGTACTAATGGTCGCACAATGACCGCTATCGAGCTCACCAGTACGATCGATTGATAATCAGCTCTCTCAATTATCAAAATAATCAAGGTAAGATAAAGCGCACAATCGAAGGGATTCAGCTTTTCGATGCCAGTTTTCAGAGAATTATAGAGATCTGCTAGCACAACCTTCTTCCCTTTAATCACTTACCGATTTGATTAGTTTGACGGCTATTAGGCCATCACCCCCATGAACCAATCTGTGCACATTTAATTGAAGCCCCTCAGCCTCAATGGAAGGCACCATACCCTCGGAAGATTCAGCAGCGACAACGCGTGGGCCAAAGCTACCAGTCGTTCGAGCAAAACCGCCTTCACCCTCGGCGACAAGAGATTCGTTATTATCCACCCTCACATACACCCACTCACTGTCGGTATGAGTGTCGAGTTCGTCAGCGAGCAAGGAGGTGCTGGGGAGTGTAACGAGTCTTTCCCGGTTGTGTTTCCATTTTATCCCATCAGCTGGCAAATCACCCAGGTGAGTATGGACTATTAATCTCAATGGCCTCAATCTGGCTTAATCAACCGAACAATATATGCCGAAACCGCCGCCCTCCCAGCGGTCCAAATCCGTGAAATGAACTCTCAAAGGATGCAACGTCGATACAAGTGCCAGCAATACCGGTGGAATTATCCACCACCGATCGAACCTTCTTTTCACTCCCTTTCTCATAGCAAATTGAGATGAGCAAGTATTCCTCGAATCCCCGGATGCGTGGAACAGAAGATGCAGATAAATGCAAACAAGTAGAGACCAAGGTAAAGAGGTTTGGAATCTCGCTTTACTTGACTGATCCCCATGGCGATTAAAATCCAACCGAATCCATTAACCTGGGCGATCGAGTAAGTTGTATAAATAAATACGATTAACAAAGCTTGCCTCAAGAAGTGCGAATTCTTCCGCTTAGGAAGTCCGAATGAAATGCAGACAGCCGATTCGATAAGGAGG
>CALJGU010000024.1 GCA_938075565.1 uncultured Opitutales bacterium
AAACGCGTGCTCCGTGGATCCGGTTGCTATCAAAGTCTCTCCTCGAAATACCTCGTATTCCATCTTGAGGCGAATCTTGGGTTTTTCTCTCGCAGTACAGATAACGATGAGTTGGTCATCAAAGTGCGCAGGCTTCTTGTATTTCAAGTTGGCTCCCAATACCGGAAGTAAATAGCCCTCTTTCTCCATCTCCTTGTAGGGCATATTCAGAGCGTCCATAAACTCGATCCGTGCTAACTCGAACCACGCCAGGTAATTAGCATGGTGGGCGAATCCCATGGCATCAGTCTCAACATAGCGTACACGTATGGGGGTCTTGTTCTGAATCATGACAGTAGAATTAGGACTCGATGATCAAGTCATCATGGCCGAACAGCATATCTACTGACTTGTCCCAGCGGTACTTGCCTACCCACTGGCGGCCAGTTTGGCCCATCGATTTACGCAATTCCGGATTTTCAATCAAATCGGTAAAGGCTTTAGCGAGTGCCTTTTTATCTCCTGGAGGGACGAGAAGACCGGTTTTGTTGTGCTCCACAGCATCCGGAACACCGCCAATATGATGAGCCACCACTGGCAATCCATGCGCGGATGCCTCGAGATAAACCAGCCCGAATCCTTCAATACTCTTTTTGTAGTGGAGGCTGGTCATAGCAAAGATGTCCGCTTGCTTATAGACCTCTCGAAGACTCACATCGTCGAGCTGTCCAAGCATTTTCACGGTGATGTCAGAATGATCCACTAGACGTTGAAGCTCTTTTTGATACTCCGTGTGTTTGCCGTTGCCGACCATCCAGAACTCCACCTTGGGCTTCAAGTGCTCTGGAAGTAAGTTCAGCGTTTTTAGGATGAAACTCTGTCCTTTTCGCGGATGAAGTCTGCCAACGGTCAGAATCACCACCTTGTCCTGATTAGCCGACTTCTGATGATTCGTGCCGACAAAGTCGGAGCGTAAAGCACAGGGTGTAAGCACCGTCTTGTGGTGTGCTTCGGGAAAACGAGAAACCAAAAGCCGGTGTGTATAGGAGGATACAGCGCTCACTCGGTCTGCTTTGGCGATCAATCTCTTTAGCAAAAGCCGATGGTGGATTCTGCCGTAATAGTTGAGAATCTCTGAACCGTGAAAGGTTAGAAAGAGCTTCCCCGGTTGGAATGCTTTAAAAAATTGCAGGTAAAGCATAGCCGAAATGGGGCCTGGCTCGGGCAAATAAACCGCCGCACGCCTCAAATCTCGGCGTTTGTCTATGATCTCCATACTGGTCGCCATCAAACAGGGAAGGTCCTGTGTTCCCTTCATGTCCAGTCGACGAACTTTAAAAGGCCAAGGCTTGTCGCTCATCACGCCTCCATTATCTGGTGCCCATACCTCAACATCAAATCCCTGCTGGCTGCAAGATAGCGCCATTTCCTCGGTAAAAGTGGCAATTCCTCCCTTTTGAGGGTGAAACTCGTGCGTCAGTATAAATATAGGACGAGTTTGGCGTCTCTTTGCCTTGGGCGGGCGCTCTGCTCTATTTTGCAAAATAAGCATTTACAACAGCTATGAAGCTAAAATAGTTGGCATATTACAAATGAATTCTGGGATTGAGAGTGATACCGTTGCAGTTGCCCCCTTATCTGACGATGAGAGAGGTGATTTGGCTGATAGCTTGAAGCGTTGTTCTGAGGAGACGCGTCAAGCTGCCTTTGAGTTTCGTGAGTCAGGCAAGTTGAGTCTGCTCCCGACAATCATTCTTGGAATCATTGAGCGATTCCTGGAACCAGAGATCCGCCCGAAGCTGAAAGAAGGGGATGGATCGCTAAAGCTAATTGATGACCTCGGTATCGATTCGCTGACCATGATGGAGATCGTTGTGTTGGTTGAGGAGTCTCTTGACCTGTCAATTGACAACGAAGAACTCCGCGATCTTCGGACTTTGGACGATGTACGAGTATTCCTCGATGCCAAGATCCGCAACATCCCTCTTCCTGAGAAAAATAAGCACTACGGAGTCGAAGCAATTTTGGCAGCCATCCCGCACCATGTGCCATTCCTGTTTCTGAGTGAAGTCTCACTAGGGAAAAATGAGGCCATCGGTACTTATCCCATCTCTGGCTTGGAGGAGTTCTTGAAAGGGCATTTCCCTGAGAATCCTGTGTTTCCAGCTAGCATCATGCTCGAGGCCCTGGGGCAGTTGGCCGTATTTTACCTCGTAACGGCTCAAAAAAGTGAGTCCGGACAATCGGTTAACCCTAAAAAGATTTTGTTTACCGGTTGTGAAGCTGTGCGTTGCCAGCGGATTTGTGTGCCAGGTGAGACCCTCACATTGAGCATCAAGCCTAAGAGTATCCGTCACCCAATCGCCAAATTTGAAGGCAAGATTACGGTAGAAGGAGAAAGTGCAGCTTGGGCTGAGGACATTAGTCTCACTTTTGATTGGTCGGAAGCAACGGAAGCCTAACGGTTTATCCGAAATATTTGCTTGCCTGTCAGATTGCCATGCGGCGACCATGCACCTCTGTTTTGACAGGTTATGTCGCGTGTATTTGTAACAGGTTTGGGTTTTATCTGCAGCATCGGAAACGATGAGCAGACGGTGGTAGACCATCTTCGTGAATTGAAGCATGGAATGGAGCTATTTCCTCCACTCCAGGTTCCTGAATCACCAGTGAAGCTGGCGGCTCCCGTCAAAGACTTCGATGTAGAATCTTTTGACCCAGAGGATTGGACCTATCCAAAGGAATATCGTCTGAGACGAGAAGTCCTCCGAAGTTTCTCACCGCATGTGATGTATGCCTACTGTTCTATGAAGCAGGCCATCGAGCAGGCAGGATTGGAGGAGTCCGATGTCTCAAACCCTGAAACGGGGCTCTATACCGCTTCGGCAGGTTCTTCCCGGTTTCTCCACCGGAGTATCGATAAAATGTACAAGCGAGGGATCATGCGCTGCAATCCCCTCAATATTGTATCTTCGGTGGCTGGTACAGTAAGCTTCAACTTGGTATCAAATTATCAAATACAGGGGGCCTCTACTGGATTCGCTTCAGCGTGCGCCTCTTCGGGGCATGCTCTGGGTTTTGCGTTTGATGAAGTGAAGCGTGGACGCCAAAAGCGTATGTTTGTCGTTGGGGCCGAGGACTGTAACTTCGATAGCATTGTGCCGTTTGCGGTAATGCGGGCATTGAGTCTGTCAACAGACCCAGATTCGGCAGCAAGACCCTTTGATAAAAATCGACAAGGCTTTGTTTCCTCAGGTGGAGGGGTCACCATGATTCTTGAATCCGAAGAGGAAGTCCAACGTCGTGGCGTAACTCCATACGGTGAGATCGTTGGTTGGGGACAGGCGTCCGATGGTTATAATGTGGCGATCTCTCACCCCGATGGACGTGGATTACAAAATGCTATGCTGTCTGCCTTGAAGGACGCTCAGGTTACTTCTGAGCAGATTGGCTATGTGAATGCCCACGCTCCCTCTACACCGATTGGAGATTTATCTGAGGTCATTGCCATGAAAGAAGTTTTCAACAACGGCACATCCCCAATGATCAGTAGTACCAAAGCGCTGACTGGTCATGGATTGTCGCTTTCCAGTATTTTGGAGTCGGGTATTTGCATGCTCAACTACAAGAATGGTTTTGTTCCTGGCTCAGCTCATATTGAAGAACTCATGCCAGAAGCTGAGTCATTGAATATTATCCAGACGACACAGGAGGAAAAGCCGGAGTACATGATGAGTAACAGCAGTGGTTTTGGTGGGGCCAACACATCGTTGATTTTCCGCTCATGCCAAAGCTAGGCGAGCGGTATTCTCGAGCATTGATAACTGGAGCCAGTTCCGGTTTGGGAAAGGCGTTTTCTGAAGGACTTATTAAAGAGGGACTTTCTGTTTGGGGGACATCCCGGGAGCCCGAGCAAATGCAGTCCAGTGATCAATTCACCCCGATCAAACTAGATCTTACCAAGGAAAGAGAATTTAAAGAGTGGTTTGATCATTGGGATAGTGAGTCTGGCGGCTTTGACGTGGTGATCAATAATGCTGGGGCTTCGTGCTTTGGGCGTTGGGAAACCATGTCGGCTGCGGATGTGGAAGAGCAAATCCGTGTATTACTTACTGGACCCATGCAATTGGGGCGCGTCGCTTATCGGGCGTTGATTGGCCGTGGCCAGGGGAGTCTGGTAAACATCTCCTCAGTTGCAGGAGAAATGCCCATCCCCTACATGACTGCCTACAATGCTTCAAAGGCTGGGCTTTCTGCCTTTTCACAATCGCTGATGCTGGAATCACCGAAACGTCCGCCTTGGATCATTGATTTTCGTCCAGGGGACTACCAGACTTCCTTCAACAAACGGATGAAGAAGCGTTTGGAGAATGATTCTGAGTGTGAGTCCGTTTGGAATGAACTCGAAAAGCTCATGGCCAATGCTCCCGAGACAAGCGCAGCGGTCTCCGATCTAATTTCTGCTCTCGGCAAATTTAGGCATTGCACTCGGTATTCCGGGTCCTTTGTTCAAACAAGCATTGCCTCTATGGCCAGCCGGCTTTTGCCTAACGCACTCAAACGCTACACCCTTCGCAGCTACTATAAGATTTCGTGAGTAAAGAACCCTTAAGAATACTTGTCCTGACCTCTCGCACGGGTGGTGGACATGATGCACGTGCGGATGCATTCGAATCATGGTGCCACAAACTCTATGATGGGGAAGTCGAAGTACGGATCGAACGGCCCTTAGAAGAGGCATCTGCGGTCACTCACTTTGGTGTAGGGTTTTATAACTTCATCCAAAGATATGCTCCTTTGCTCCATAATCCGTATTGGTTGATTGTTGAGCTGTTCGGCTATTGGCAGAGAAATAAGATCAAGTTCGGTAAAGCGTTCTTTGAGCGCCTTCTAAGCGAGTATCAGCCTCACCTGATTTTTAGTGTTCACGATTTCCTGAATCGGGGGTACTTTCAGGCTGCACGTCGTGTACTGGGAGATCGGGTACGATGTGCCACTTATTGTGGAGAATTTTCTGGCGGCTTTGGCTACAGCAAAAATTGGGTCGAACCGACTACGGACCTTTATTTTTCAAGAACCAAGACAGCTCAAGACTATGCCATCCAGCAGGGGATGGCTCCTGAGCGTTGCCTGGTTCGTGGAAACTTAATGCACCCAGCTGTTTACGAAGGCATTATGGATGAGAAAGAGCGAAGAGACTTCATTGTCAATGACCTCAACTTATCACCGAGTAAGCTCACTATTTTTCTTACAGCAGGTGGCATGGGCTCGCACAATCACTTGGAAATGCTTCGAGTGCTGAAACGTTACTCCAGTCGCGTTCAAGCAATTCTTGTGTGCGGACGGAATGAAGCCACTGTAACTCGAGTGCGAGAGTGGAACCGGCGTTACCCGGATTTCCAGCTTTATGTGGAAGGTTACTCCATGCGAATGCATCATCTCATCCAAGTGAGCCATGCTATTGTGAGTCGAGGTGCCACGACTTGTGCCGAGGCATTGTTCTTTGGTGTGCCAATCATTTTCAACACGATCGGTGGTATCATGCCGCAAGAGCGGTTAACCTTTAAGTATTTTTACCGGGCAGGAGCGGCAGTTCGAATTGCCAACCTGGATGATTTGAATTATCAGTTAGGCCTGTGGCTTACTCATAGAAGGGAATACGCGCTCATGCAGGAACGCTGTAAAGAGATTGGTGTAATTGAAGACCCCACTCGATTGATGAATGAATTGATTGGCTTGGCCAGAGAAGCTGCGAATGGAAAATGAAACCGTTACGGGTCATCTACATATGTACTACATTCCCGAAGCTGAGTGAGCAGTTCATCCAGAGAGAGGTAGATGGCCTTCGAGCCAGGCCTGGAAGTATCGACTTGGAGATTGTCAGTCTCTGGGGAGGGGAAAAGTTGTATAAAGGGGTTCCAATCCGAACGTTTCCAAAGTGGAAGTTACTACACCTGCTATGGAGCCTCCCATGGGCTCTTATTCGACAGCCCGCAACTTTGGTAAAGAGTTTGAGGAAGTTCTTTACAGATAATCCGCCATCCACGCTCAACTTTTTTGAAACAGCATTAGGTTATGGTTATGCTATCGTAAATTGGGTAAGCATCAAAAGAGATCCACCAGATCTTATCCACGGAATCTGGGCCACTTCTCCGGTATCAGCTGCCTACTTTTTAAGTGCTCTGACTGGCGTTCCATTTTCAATGGGAGCCCATGCCTTCGATGTATTTGAAGATGGTGGCGATTGGCATCTGCAGGAAAAGTTAAAAGAGGCAGTTATGATCCATAGTTCTTCTGGCAATACAGGTCGTCAGTTGCTGCGTTTGGGGGCCGATGAAAAGAAGCTACGTGTCATACGTCGCGGACTGGTTGATTTTCCAGAGTTTAAACCACTTCGCCACAATCGGAAAACGATTCGTATTGTTTCAGTCGGTCGACTCGTTGAGAAGAAAGGCTTTTTCTATCAGATCGATATTTTCAAAGAACTAAAAGCCAGTGGTCTAAACTTCAATGCGCGGATAGTCGGTAGTGGGAGCTTGGATCAAGCCTTACGTGATTACCGTGATAAGTCAGGCTTGCATAACGATGTCGAATTCTGGGGGCAGCTATCTTTTGACGCAGTTCAGAAACAATTGGCCTGGGCGGATGTATTCTTTTTTACCGGACGCATCAGTTCGAAAGGGGATCGAGATGGATTACCCAATGTGATAGGTGAATCTCTTGCTCATGGAGTGGTTGTTCTCTCAACGGATGTTGGCTCTACTACAGAAGCCATCGAAGATAGGAAAAGTGGACTTATTCTGCCAGGTGACAATCCGGAGAAGTGGGTTGATGCTGTTCGGCTGCTTATTCAGGATGATCAGCTTTGTGACTCACTGAGAGTTCATGGACGCAAGTGGGTGGAAGTAAATTTTGATGCCCATCAAAATTCTAGCCAATTGCATGAGGCCTTTCAGTTTGCCGTAGAAAACAGCCCCTGATCTTCTATTTCCATATGGTCCTTTTTTACGACGTCACCAAAGCAGCGAGTTCGAAGCAGCACTCAGGGCTGATTCGAGTATCGGGAAGGCTGAGGCAGTCGCTTGAAGAACGTCTAGTCGACGAACTCGTGCCTGTAGAGTGGGTTCAAAGAAAGAAAAGCTTCCAGATAGCGGGGAGTCGTGAAAAAGTCGTCCTGACTTCGAGTGACCACTTTCTAACTCCTGAAGTTTTCTCATCCGATAATCGACCGGGTTTGTATCAGCATCTCATTGAATCAGGAGTGAAGAGTGCTGCTGTATTTCATGATGCTATTCCTTATAAATACCCGGACATTACTTGGCCGAAGAGCGTAGAACGTCATCCGCTATACATGCGCGACCTGGCGGGCTTGGATCAGATATTCAGTGTCTCTCAAGCGAGTCAAAATGATCTACTAGACTTTTGGAAGAGTGCAGGGCTGGATCCTAAACCCGAAATGGATCTTCTGAGATTGGGGGCTGACTTTATTGATCGTTCTCAAACGGAGTGGAAGCATCAGCCGGGATCTCTTCCTGTGTTGGTCAATGTCGGTATCATCGAACCCCGCAAGAATCAGGAGGAGCTTCTTGAAGTCGCCTGCGGGCTTTGGGATCAAGGGTATGAATTTGAGCTACATTTTGCTGGACGGATCAACCCGCACTTCGGCAAGCCCATTGCTAAAAAGATAAAGAAAGCTCAACAGGCCGGCTATGCTGTATTCTTACAGTCTAAACAAAGCGACCGGACGTTACTTAATTTGTATTCGAAAGCGCACTTCACGGTTTTTAATTCTATCACGGAAGGATTTGGATTACCTGTTGTTGAATCCCTTTGGCTGGGCATTCCTTGTTTGACCCGGTGCCTACCAAGTCTTGATGAATACATTGATGGCAAGTCATGCGTTGGAGTTCGAAATCCCGGAGAGCTGGAAACAGCGATGACCGCATGGTTATCCGATTCTAAGACTTTAGCCTCGGCTACCAGCACTGCTGCAGATCGAGTCATGGGCAGGTGGAAAGATACGGTGGAACCCATTCTTAAATGGAAGGGGTCCTCTTGAAGCCCATCCGTTGCCTTGCTATTTCCAATTCCTATCCTCCATATCATGCCGGTGGTTATGAACTGGGAGCCTGTAATATTCTGGAGCATTTAGCCGATAGCTGTGCTTGGAAGAACACCGTTCTTTCAGCGGTCAGAAACGAGAAGTCGCCTAAAACGGATCCCTTAATGCTAACCGGATTCTTTCCTGGAAAGCTGGGCCCAGAAGTTGAAAGTTGGAGAACCAAGCGAGCGATACTGAAAAATCACGAGCATATAGTTCGAGGTATACAGTCAAAGGCTTCAGAAGCAGACGTAGTCTTTGTATTCAATCCGCGACGACTGATATACCCTCAGTGGACCTCCGTCTTGGCGTCAGAAACACCTGTCTTTGTTTTTGTATCAGATCATTGGCCAAATCATCCTTTGTCCTCTGATATCTTTCACTTCAAATCCAAAAAAGACGGCCAAGGTGAACTGAGAGATCGAAAACTTCAGGAACTTTATTCTACTGCTCCAAAGGAATCAGAATTGTTACCCCAGTTTCGTGGAGCGATTTTTGGCTCTCGCTTCCTTCAGAAAGAACAGGCCCATGTCTTTGCCTCAAATCAAAACCAACAAGTTGTGCATTGGGGTATCAATTCGGATCAGTTCCCTCAAGTGCCGCATACAAACGAGAAGCGTAAGATCTTCGGCTTCTGTGGTCGTCCAGAAAAAGAAAAAGGATTGGATTTGGCTTTGGCTGCCATTCGAGAGCTCGCCATGGACGATGCTGATGTTAGGCTGTTGGTGGCTTCCGACTTAAAGGCGAGTTCTCACGGGCGAGCGATTTTCAAACAAATTCAGAACGATTCAGTTCTGAAGAACTGTATAACCTTGTTGGGGCAAGTGCCACACGCAGACCTTCATAAAATGTTTTATAGCCAAATTGGAACGCTGCTGTTTCCCAGCATTTGGCAGGAGCCATTTGCATTAACGGTCCTTGAAGCAATGTCCTCTGGTATTTTGGTAATTGCCTCTTCTACCGGTGGTACTCCTGAAGTCGTCGAGTCTACGACTGGATTTTTATTCGATCCCACAGTTTCAGGTGACCTTACTCGCGTATGTCGGATCTCTCAGGCTGCTGAGTCGGTAGACATTCAGAGAATCGTAGAAGCAGGTGCGCAGCGTATCAGAGAATTTCATACGCTCCCGATTATGGCCAGTCGTGTGGATGAGTTTATAAGAGCTCATTTGTAGGAATGAGCCTTCTCTGTTGGCAAATAGCTCAAATTTTGAGAAGTTTTCTTATCGTTAATCTTTATTCTCATTTCATATGTCCCGCCTAGAAAATCAAATTGCAGTCATTACCGGAGCAAGCAGTGGCATCGGAGCTGCCATCGCCAAAGCGTTTGCCAAAGAAGGTGCCCATCCAATCTTGGCTGCCAGGTCACATGACAAGCTTCAATCAGTGGTCGCAGAGATTCAAGCGAATGGCGGGCAGGCAACTGCAGTCATCTGCGATGTGACTGATGAGGAAGCTGTTCAATCCATGTTTGCAGGAGTTGCTTCGAAGTTTTCGCGGTTGGATATTTTAGTGAATAATGCCGGCCTTGCGAAAGGAGGTCCGATTGATGAGCTCGATTTCAAAACCTGGCGAGATGTAATGAGTGTGAATCTTGATGGTGCTTTTCTCTGTAGTCGAGATGCCTTCAAATCGATGAAACCACAAAAGCGTGGACGCATTATAAACATCGGTTCGGTATCGGCAAAAATGCCACGGGTTGATTCCGCGCCCTATACAACGTCGAAGTTTGCATTGGAGGGATTGACACGTTCTCTGGCTCTTGATGGCCGCCCTTTTGGGATTTCAGTGGGAGTATTACAACCCGGTAACACCATGACCGCCATCTGGGAAGGACGGGAGGAAAAGGTAAGCGAAGAGGGCGTTATGAATGCCGACGACTTAGCTCAAGTGGCCCTCTCTATGGCTACTTTACCAGATGGTGTCAGTGTACTGGAAAGCACGGTCCTTCCCATTAGCATGCCATTTCTTGGAAGAGGCTAGGCGCGTTCGGTCCATGCTGCACTATACCCTGGTATCGAGTCGCTCCAAAACACGGGTTTGTCTGTTGGTTCTGCTTTAGGTTTGAAATGCAGTTCTAGTGACTTCGGGTCTTTCATGAACCCTGTTCCATGTGCCTTTAGGGCAGCTTCTTTGCAGCTCCAGAATTTGAAGAATGTTTGGTTTTGAATCTCGGTATCATTCGTATCAAAAACTTCAGCTAACTCTTTCTCTGTGAAAACTTGTCTGCTGATACCTTCCAGGTCGTTTAAGTGTCGGATTTGTTCTATGTCGATCCCTTGGGAGATCGTGCCGAACGCAACTGCAATAAATCCTTCACAATGGGACAAATTGTATTCCAGCGGTATTGAAGAATCAGCTAATTGGATGAAGGGTTTATGATGCTCTGACTCTTTCCATTGGATAGACTTGTATTCGTTTCCTAAGTACTGTTTCAGCAGCAAGTGTATAGCAGCATGGCCGACGATAAATTGTTTACGTGCGCCTTCATGTCGGAATCGATCTGCACGCTCTCGTTCAGAATCGGTCAAGAACTGTTCGCAGGCATCCAGCTGTGTATCAATATCGCTGAGTGGGACAAACCATCGCCTACACTCTGTCAGGGGTCTTTCGACGTTCGATGAGAATCCGTTAGCCGAGAGAAGATCAGTCAGTAGGGTAGTGGGGACATTGTCTGTCCAGGCTAGGCAATCGACTTTAGTAGGCATGTGAAAAACAACATGCTGATTTCAAGGGATTACCGCGACAAGCAAAGAGTGTCCAACTTGTGGCTTTATGAATTGGCCTTGGTTTCTTTTAGCAGAGTGTGGATATCCGTTGATAGCCGCTGCATGTCTAATGATCGGATGCCATTGTATACTCCGCGAATCCTGCCTTCTGAGTCGATAAGGAGTAAGTTCTCTGTGTGAAGGAATTCCTGAGTGCTCTTGTTGAAGCCGATGGCTTTATCCGCAAAATAGGACTTTCTCGCCAAAGTATAAATCGATTCCTGGGAACCGGTGAGTAGGTGCCACTTCGTTCCATCTATTTCATTCCGTTCGGCGTAATCCTTGAGTTGCTTCACCGTATCAACGGAGGGTGCAACGCTATGCGAAAGGATTTTTACAAGGGGTTCATTGGCGAACGACTCCTGTATTCCTTGTAGATTTGCAGTCATCTTTGGGCAGATACCTGGGCAGGCTGTGAAGAAAAAATTGGCTATGTATATGTTCCCTTTGAGCTGCTCTTGATTGATTGTTTGCCCAGATTGGTCCGTTAACGAGAACGATGGAATTTCGTGCAGGTCCTCTGGCATTTCATCAAACCATAGAGGGGTAAATGTGGGTTCGGTGTAGTAGGGGAGAGGCGTGCTTGATGCTTCTCCTCTTACGATCTCTCCAAATACCAGGAACGCGAAAATCAATAGTGGTCGTACTCTCATAGCTGGGCAGTGGGTGAAGTGATGCAGTTTTTGGAACCAACGAGTCCGTAACGGTAACCGTCTTTTACGACATAGTTTGCGCGGATTTGTCCATTGGCTTCGTACACCTTTTGAGTTCCTGACTCTTTCCCCATCTCATAATTGTGTTCTGAGGCGATCGAGCCATCGGGATACCATTCTTTAGAGCTCCCATGATACTGGCCGTCGATGAAATTGTATTCAAACCTCGGTGTGCCGTCTCCAAACCACCCCTGGTGTTGGTCATCCTTTCGATTGTTTTTATAGAAGCGAATCTCTTTGATCTTTCCGTTCTCAAACCAACTTAGTTGTTTTCCGTGGCGCTTGCCGTTCACCCAATGCGTTTTCAGCTTTGTATTGCCGTTGGTATAGAGCTCGTAGGTATAACCAGAAAGAAGCTCATTGTTGTAAACCATGAGTCCTTGTTTGCGAACGAGGCCCTCAGTCCCGATGGTAAGCGAAAGTTCACCACTACCGAAAAGGGGTAAACTAACGGTAATCATCAACCATGTAAGGAACGTGCGTTGCATGAAACTAGTTTGTTTGAGTTCCAGGAGTTCCGAAGAATTGGCCCCCGTTTAGATAAGGGTCATCTTCAGTGAAATGATAGTGATAGATGCCATCCGGGTATTCGGGAGTACTTCCGAAATGGCCGTGGTATTCATCCAAATCATCGCTTGTTAACATCTCCCCGTTTTCCTCCGGACCATAAACAGGGAAACCATCCAGTAGGAATCCCAGAAAGGCTCCTCGGCCATGTTGGGATGAAACATAGATCGGCTCAAAGTGATAG
>CALJGU010000025.1 GCA_938075565.1 uncultured Opitutales bacterium
AATAGCCATATGTGCTGCAAGCTGCTCTTTTTCTGTAATCGGGGAGGAGAGGCACTTAAGAACTGGGTAGCACTAAACTCAACCCGATCCCGAGTGGCTCTGCGTATAAGGTGGAATGCGATGGGTCCAGCAATTGCCAGAGCACCAAGCAGAAACCATGGAGCCAAAAAACTCATGAAGCGCTCCTTGGGTTTATGCGTGTTACATTACGTGCAATACCACTTCGTTTAATAAGATCTAGTAGGACGTAATCCAAAGGTGTGTCGCTCGTGATTGATTGGAAAGACACACCTCGCTCCTCGATGGCGGCTTTTACCGCCGACTGGTGAGTGGATAGCTTTTCCTGATATTCTTTTTTGGCTACCTCGGGGTCAATATACAGACGTTGACCCGTTTCCATGTCCTCCCAATGGGTGGCACGACCAAAGTCGAGAGAAACTTCTGCGGGATCCAGTATTTGAATCGCCCGAACATCGTGTCTCATAGCAGACAAATGTCCCAACTGAGTGCTCCAAGTGTCGGGAGGTGTCAGAAAATCGGATACGACTAATATTAGGCTTCGCTTGCGACTGAGCATCGCTACCTCCTCAAGCGCATGGCCGAGGTTTGTTTCACGACCTTCAGGTTTCGTTTCCAATTTGGAAAGCAGCAACCTCAGGTGCCCTGGCCGCCAACGAGGGGGTACGTATTCCCGAATCTCGGAGTCAAAGAGGGAAAGTCCGACAACGTCGCGCTGGTGCAGTAGAAAATAAGCAAGCGTTGCAGCCAGGGTGCGCGCGTATTCGGCCTTGTTGTAATCCAATGATCCGAAGGACATGGACTTGCTCGTATCCAGGATGATGTGACACCTGAGATTAGTTTCGTCCTCAAACTTTTTAATATACTCGCGGTCGGTACGAGCGAGGGCTTTCCAATCCAGGTAACGTAGGTCGTCGCCTGGACTGTATTGGCGATACTCGGTAAACTCTACGGAGAATCCTTCGAGTGGACTCCGATGCATGCCTGACCAAAGGCCTTCCACAACCACGCGTGCCCGGAGCTCCAGATCGCGGATTGCGATGAGGGCTTTCGGATCTATACCGGTGCTGGGCAAAGAGTCAGGCATGGAAGTAAAATTATGAAACGGTTTCCGGAACAGCTTCCACGAGCTTGGAGATTACTTGCTCGATGGTAGCTCCTTCTGCTTCTGCGCGGTAGTTGAGTAGGACACGGTGACGTAGCACGGGAGCAGCGAGTTTGCGAATGTCCTCAATGCGGACATGGGCGCGTCCCTCCCAGAGGGCAAGTGCCTTGGCACCCAACACGAGTGCTTGGGCGGCGCGGGTTCCAGCTCCCCAATTGATCCAGCCCTTCACAAATTCAGGCGCATTTGCGTCACTCGGTCGTGATGCAGCAGTGAGTCGAACGGCATAGCGAACTAGTTCCTCGGACACTGGAACTTGGCTGACCAGTTTTTGGAAAGCGAGTGCATCCTCAGCGGTAAATACGGGTTCGATAGGTTCACCTAGTCGGGCGGTTGTTTGTTGGACAACTGCTACCTCGTCGTCTTCAGGTAAGTAGTCGATGAGAACATTGAAGAGGAATCTGTCTAACTGCGCTTCAGGAAGCGGATAAGTGCCTTCCATTTCAACAGGGTTTTGCGTGGCCAGAACGAAGAAGGGCTCCTCCAGCGCATGGCGTTCTCCTGCTGCGGTGACTTGGTGCTCTTGCATGGATTCCAAGAGAGCGGCTTGAGTCTTCGGTGGCGTCCGATTGATCTCATCTGCCAAGATGATGTTCGCAAATATCGGTCCTTTGACAAAGGTGAGTTTGCGACCTTCCGGAGTATCGGACAAAATTTCCGTGCCGGTAATATCGGCTGGCATTAGATCGGGCGTAAATTGAATCCGGTTAAAGTTGAGCTGAAAAATCTGTGCGACGGATTTCACCAACAATGTTTTAGCCAATCCTGGAGCACCCGTGAGCAAACAGTGCCCGCCGCAAAGGAGTGTGAGTAGAATCTGATCGATGACTTCTTCCTGCCCGATAATGACTTTACCCAATTCCGCTTTCACTCGTTCCCGTCCCTCTTGAAGGCGTTCGAAGGCTGCTTCGTCTTCCTTATGAGGATTCGGTTTGGCTGGTGGTGGAGGTTCTGGTGTGGGCTCCGGCGCAGTCTCTGTAGCTTCATTGGCTACTTTGGTTTCTTCAGCCGGCGCTTCTTCGGTTTCGGGTTCGGTTTCTGGATTGGTATCGCTCATAAAGTGGGAGTTCTGGGTAGAGGTTGGTGATTGAAATGCGGAGGCCTAATGGGTCATGACGTAAAAAATGATATTGATGCCCATGGGGTAGGCTTTCTTTTCGGCAAATTCGCGGAAGTACCACTCGGATTCGCCTTCGCGTTCCCAGCCATCACCGAGATCGGTATTTTGGCAGATGAGGACCATGAGGCGGTTTTTATCATCGAAGATGCCGCGGTAGTGTACGGTTTTCGCATCTTCGCGTTCCCAGGTGATTCCTGAGCCTCGCATATTAACGGCATGATTAATACTGGGGACTTGTGGTTTCTCCTTAAGGTCGAAAACCGTGTGAAAGATAGGATGTTCGATGGGTAGGTCGATGAGCTCCCGGTCTGGGAAGACACGTTGGATTTCGTAGAGCACATTGCTCCACTCAGCTTCTCCCCAAAAGTCGTCGAACATGACAAAGCCGCCATTGAGCAAATATTCTCGAAGAGCGGGGACTTCGTTTTCCTGAAAACTGAGTCGACCGGCCTCCACTATATATAGAAAGGGATAGTCTTCAAGGTCCTCTTGTTCGAGGGTGACAACCACGGGCTCGGGACTGACCTTCATGCTGGTCATCTGTTGGAGTCGATAGGCAAGGTTGAGTTCGGCATCTGGATAATCGGTTGCCCAGCCACCGCCACCTCTGCGGCCGCCGCCACGCCCCCAGCTACCTCGTCCACCGTAGGAAGAGTATTGAACGCGGGCGAAGGTGAACACGTCATTTTTAAACTCTGGATCTACTTCCCAGGTGGGGATCCCGACTTGGGAGTTACCATAGCCTCCTCGTCCTCCGCGCTGTCCATGCAGGAAAGGTAACGTAACCAGTAGGGATAAACATACGGCTGCGACCCAAGCCTGTTTGGATCCAGCCAGCTGCCTCGCGGTATCGAAAATTCGCTTACTCATGGACGGGTGGAACTTTAAAGCCGGTCAGGAAAGCATCCTCATCGGACGGATTATTTATCTGGTGAAGTAATTTGTAGGCATCGCGGTAACGCGGAGCCTCTTCCAGCGCCATGATGACCTGGCGGTGAGCGCGCGTCTTGTTAGATGGCATATACTGTTTCGCGAGACGATAGTGGACGGAGGCAATATCATGCGGATCGAGGGCAACGAGGGCTTCGCCAGCTTTGATAGCATGATCTGATTCCCCTAGTTCTTCGCCGGTTCTCAATAAGGCCCTCCACGGTGTTTCGGCCAGGGGGTTAATCGCGAGCCAGGCATTGCTCCACTTTTTTAAATCGATCCAATCGTCTCTCTCAAATGCCATGGTCAGAAGTCGTGTCACTGCGTCCAGATCATGGGCATCGTTTTCAGCAATCTTGATCCAGGTCTCACGCTCCTTCTCAGTGTCTTCCAGTTGCTGATAAACGTAAGCAAGTAAGCCATGAGCATTTTCTTCGCCTGGAATATAGCCAGCTCCTTCGATGAGGGTCTCCAGACTGGTTCTCGCTTCTTCCCATTTTTCTTCAGTGATGAGTTCACCCGCTTCAGCAAGTGCTTCTAAATAACTCGTGCCCGGTGACATGGCGGTGAGCGCTTTTTCCAGCATGGTTTCAGGTTCTGCGAGATCATACTCGCCACCCATTGCATTTGCCAGATCACGTGCCCAACTTGAAAAAGACCGATCGAGAAATTCCAGAGGTGCCACGTGTTCCTCGAGTGCATCGTTGGTATTCGTTCCGTGTCCAAGAGCATGGAGCACTTCGCGCATAGCTTCTTCACCAAACTTCTCAAAGAGGAATTTTACCACTAGGTAAGATTGGAAATAGGCAAACTGCACATCTTCATCGTCCTGGGCTTGAAGGAAGGCCGCGCTCATCTCACTGATCTTGTGAGCTTCTCGGTCGAGTATGCGTTCGCGATAATCGATAGACATGCGACGACCCCAGGATGAATTCTCCTCCATCTCTTCGTAGACTGAGATCCCTTCACTGAGCCATCGTGGCATGCGGTTGCGTGTCATCTTTAAAGTGATGGTGTGGCAAAATTCGTGCCAAAGCACAGATTCCCAATTGGCTTGTCGAGTGGCTGGACTGTTCACGGTGACGACCGGCCCGAAACAGACACCAAGGTAACCAGGGTTGCCTGGCATGCCAAATGTGCGGACTCCGAAATCACCTGGGTTGGGGTAAATCTCGACCGTAGTTTTCTCCTCAAGCTCCACTCCATATTTTGCGGAAAGTGTGTCGTACGCTTTCTCCAATAACTCTTTTGCCCGTTGTCCATAAATGGGAGCTTCTTCTTTGCCCATCTTGAGATAGAAGTGCTCTGATTCGATGGTTACAAAATCATCGATCTTGTCGCTCAGTGTAACCAGGTTGAATACCTCCACATTGTACGGGTCCTCATCGTGTGCGATGTTTGCCAGGTCCCAGCCCTCCACTTCGTGCTTGGAGCCGAGGCGTAGGAGGTCTTGTGCGAGTTGAATCTTGGCAGGAGAGAAGGAGGGATCGAATGCTAAGGCTTTGCGTTGGGCATCAGCTCCTTCTTTGAACCAATACTTTTGAGAAAGTTTGCGGCCAATGATGTGGTCGACGTTTGGATTTGTGTGCCAGGAGGCCAGAGCGGTTTGTCGATATAGCTCGGCCGTCAGTGGGTCATTTTGTAGAAAAGAAATAACGGCACTGAGTGCAAGAGCTTCAGGGTGAACCGGGTTTACGGTAAGCGCTTGCTCCAGCATAATATCCGCATCCTCGTAGGCTTCGGCATCGATGAGGTGCTCAGCCATGAGTAGCATGCTAGGAACGTGGTTTTCATTCAGCTGGAGTACTCTCTGTGAAAACTGAACCAGTTGTGATCGATCGCCATTTTTGAAGGATGCGGCAAGTCCATGGATAAGAGGCGGATGATCCGGGAAGAGCTCAATGCCCGATTGAAAATGTTTCGAGGCGAGCCGGTAGTCACCTTTACTGAGAGCAAGATTCCCAGGAGCTAGGAATGCTTCGGGGGGAGGTTCGTCGGTCCCTTGGGCCTGATTATAAAAGTTTTCCAATACCACTCGTGGCTCTACTCCCAATTGAATAGCGACGTCCCCCAGCTCGACCAGCGCTTCTGGGCTTCGAACCCGGCGAGCCCACATGGAAAAATAGGAGCTTAGCATGTCAAGGTGCTCTTGAGCATCATCTGGCAGGTTATTGAAACGCGCTGCTTCAATGGCTAACAAGCGGATGGAAATACTATAGGTTCTTCGACTGAGTCCTTCTTGGATGATCCCATAGGCTTCTTCATAGCGGCCCAGAGTCATCAATGTTTTGGCTCTGAGATGCCACCAAGTGTCATTCCAGGGGTTGGCCTCGGTTTGCACCTCGAGTTGCGGAAGCAGTTCCTCGTATTTACCAAACTGGTACTTTTCTACGGCTTCATCCCATGTGATCCGCTCCGGCTTTTCTTCTTCCTGAGAGAACAAGCCTTGCCCAACTATTGAAGCACAAAAAAAGCACCCGACGAGCGTTCGACGGATGAAATATTGGGGTAGGGAAAACACAGAAACAAATTCAGAGGGAAAAGGATTAATCGCAAGGGAATAACGCACCCTAATTCGGAGGGGTTACGTTTCTTTCCTATTCCTTCAGTCCCATAATTTTTATCTTTGTTCTTAGAAATCGTACACAAAGTTCTTTGTAATGTTTGGCTGGTAGATGTCCTTGCCTTAAAATAAAACTTCTATCTAATAAATGAGCGTCTTTAGTTACCCTGCCCTAATAAAGTTCACCCATGAATTATCACCCCGAGAATGAGCGCGTATATACCCGCCGTGATTTTCTGAATCGTTGTGGCATGGGTATGGGGACTCTTGGCTTAGGCGCTTTGTTTGGGAGTGAGCTGTCGGCCTCGAGTTCCAGTGGGAATCCTACCTTAGCTGAGCGTGCGCCGCATTTTAAAGCCAAGGCCAAACGCGTCATTCATATATTTGCCAATGGCGGTCCTTCCCAGGTGGATACTTTTGACCCGAAGCCCATGTTGCGTGAATGGCATGGGCGTCTGCTCCCCAATAAACTGAAGACGGAGCGGGTGACGGGTGCTGCGATGGGTTCGCCCTTTGAATTTAAACCGTACGGCCAAAGTGGAACTGAGGTCAGTGAGCTCTTTTCCCATGTCGGCGAATGTGTGGACGACATCGCGGTGATCCGTTCCATGTATACCAATGTACCTAATCACGAGCCGTCGCTGCTGATGATGAATTGTGGTGAGGCGCGGTTGCCGCGTCCGAGTATGGGCTCCTGGTTGACCTATGGATTGGGGACGGAGAATCAAAATCTGCCCGGCTTTATTTCCATGTGCCCCAACGGCTTTCCAGTATCGGATGCCATGAATTGGCAAAACGCATTTCTGCCAGGCATATTCCAGGGGACTTATATCGATACCAAACACGAGGATATTGAAAAGCTTTTGGAGAATATCCAAAATCATCACACCGGTTATGACGCTCAGCGTAAGCAACTGGATCTCCTGCAGAAGATAAATGCCTATCACGCCTCGAGTCGTCGGGATGATGGGCGTCTCGATGCACGCATCCAATCGTTTGAGTTGGCCTACCGAATGCAGATGGAAGCGACTGATGCTTTCGATATTACCCACGAGCCAAAGCACATTCGCGAGATGTACGGCGAAGGTTTACAGGCACGTCAGCTGTTGGTCGCACGGCGATTAGCGGAGCGTGGGGTGAGATTTACTCAAGTGTGGACGGGGTATCGGCAGCCATGGGACAATCACGACGATTTGGAGACGCGCCATCGAAAGCTTGCGCAGGAATGTGACCAACCCATCGCGGCTCTCCTGAAAGACCTCAAAATGCGTGGGATGCTTGAGGACACCTTGGTCATCTGGGGAGGTGAGTTTGGACGAACACCGGTGGTCGAGCTATCCGTTCCCGGAGCGAACCAAGGAAAGATGAATGGTCGGGACCACAACAACCATGGCTTTTCTATGTGGATGGCCGGTGGTGGTGTGCGCGGAGGTTATGTACACGGTGCGACCGATGAATTTGGCTTCGCTGCGGTTGAGAATCGTGTGCACGTGCATGATCTTCATGCGACGATTCTTCATTTGATGGGCTTTGATCATGAGAAGCTCACTTACCGTTATGCAGGGCGAGACTTCCGCCTGACCGACGTGCACGGAAATGTCGTGCATGAGTTAATCGCTTAAACGATGTTCAGATCTATTTCATATCTGCTCACGCTCGGCTCTTTGATACTGGTTCAAGGAAACGCTTGGGGAACGACGAAACTGGATCCAGCGCATGATATGTCGACGGTGGAAACCCATTGGGCGTTTGTTCCTTTGGAAAAGCCTGCTGTTCCAGAAACTCCCGGCTCAATCGAGGGCAATGAAGTGGATGCATTTATTCTCGAAAAACTAAATGCAAAAGGCCTTCGGCAGGCAGATCCAGCTGACAAGCGAACGCTTATCCGGCGCGTAACCTATGATCTGACAGGTTTACCTCCGACCTTCGAAGAAGTGCAGGCCTTTCTAAACGACAATTCGGTTGGCGCCTACGAACGGTTGGTTGACAGGCTGCTTGCTTCGGAAGCATATGGTGAACGTTGGGCACGTCACTGGTTGGACGTGGCGCGATATGCCGACTCAAAAGGCATATTTCGCAGAGGGCGTTATGCTTTTTCTCACACCTATCGCGATTATGTAATTCAAGCGCTCAATGAAGATAAGCCTTACGATCAATTTATTACCGAGCAGATCGCGGCGGACCAAATGGATTTGGGAGAGGACAATAGCGCTTTGGCTGCGATGGGTTTCCTTACGCTGGGTAGAACATTTTTTGGGCGTAAGGATTACATCATTGATGACCAAATTGATGTTGTTACGCGAGGGCTTCAAGGGCTTACCGTGAGTTGCGCCCGTTGCCATGATCACAAATTTGATCCGATCCCTATTAAAGACTATTATTCTTTGCATGGCATTTTTGCTTCTTCGCAGGATGCTAAGGAGCTTCCAGTCATCCGGCACCCGGACAGTGAGGAGGATTATCAAGCTTACCTTGAGGAGCAGGACCGTATTGACGCAGAGGTTCGCGAAGTGACTGAGAAGGTCATCGATACCTTTGTCATGGAAGAGCGTTCGTTGACGGGCAGTTATCTGGCCGCTCTGGATGAAGCACGAGCGATTGCAAATAAAGACGACTTCAAGGTGTTTGCTGGATCGAAGGGAGTCTCGGATAGCATACTCCGCCTTTGGGTTGATTATTTTGAAAATGAATCTGCTGAACAGCATCCACTCGTGAGAAGTTGGTTGGATTCAGAACTCGAGGGGGAGGCGCGAATTGAAGATTTCAATCAACGCTTTGCGGAAGCGGCAAAAGGCGAGAC
>CALJGU010000026.1 GCA_938075565.1 uncultured Opitutales bacterium
CAGCGTCCTTGCTGATGTAAGTATCTGATTTACATCGAATCCAGATAGAGGCTTTAAGGTTGATGGATTCCAAAATAGAGGACAGAAGCCGATGTTCTCCTAGATTGTGAATATTCGAGTCTTGGTAATCTGCCCAAACAATTAGGTCGGGTAGGTCGTTAGATAAGAACAAGTGACTGTTTTTGGCCAGTAAACCGGCATTAACTCCGAGGGCTAACGGGATTGAATGTTTAGATGCCCATTTGATCCACGTCTCTATTGGGGATACGCTGTTTTTGTGAAGCGATATCGCTGGGATGATAGAAATGTCTGACTTCAGTAGTGGATCTAGAGATTCTGGGTACGAGGCGAGGTTACCCTCCATCTCCAGAATAAGGCATGTGTTGCTGCCAGGGAGATCCTCTGTGCTTAAAATCGCCTCAACATCTTCCGTTTTCTCCAGTTCGATCAGCCAGCCTTCAAGGGGAGTGTCTTTGATACTCCGTGAGCGAGCTATTTGGCTCAGTTGGGTTAATGAGTCTGAGATACTTAAGTTGTAAGGGGCCTTTATAAATACACTTGGCGGAATGTTTGTGGCAATGGAAACGGAGTCTGAAACCTTAATGGGTGATATGGCGCGCCTTGTGAAATGGTAAGGATCGATGGTCTCTGTCGCATCGAGGGCGCCTTTGGCGGACTGCCACAATGTGCTCGTTTTTTCGGCAAGTGCCTTTGCCACTGGGATTTCGTAGACAGGATCTTCAGTCAAAGATACTCTTATGGTATCGCCTAGTCCGTCCATTAGTAGGCTTCCTATTCCTATAGCGCTTTTAATTCTACCATCTTCACCGTCTCCTGCTTCGGTAACTCCCAAGTGGAGCGGATAGTTCATGTCCTCTTCATCCATTTTTGCTACCACTAATCGATAAGCCTGAATCATCACCTTCGGATTACTCGCCTTCATGGACAGGATGATGTCATTGTAATTATGAGATTCAGCGATTCGAATGAATTCCAGCGCAGACTCGACCATTCCTAATGGGGAATCTCCAAACCGATTCATGATTCGGTCGGAAAGAGAGCCGTGGTTGGTGCCGATCCTCATGGATCGTCCCAGCTCTTTGCATCTAAGTACTAAAGGTGTAAATGCTTCATGAAGGCGCTCTAGTTCTAGATTGTATTCATCATCGGAATACTCCCGAACAGCGAACTTCTTTTTGTCGGCATAGTTACCAGGATTAACTCTGACTTTCTCAACATGTTCGACTGCCTCCATGGCTGCCGAAGGTAGAAAATGAATGTCGGCGACTAAGGGGACCTGGATTTTGTCTTTCCGCAAGGCATCTCGGATAGGGGCCAGTGCTTCTGCGGCGGTTACGTTCGGTGCCGTAATTCTGACAATCTCGCAGCCAGCATCTACGAGCGCTCTAGCTTGTTTTACGGTTGCTGCTACGTCGGTCGTCAATGTTGTAGTCATCGACTGAACCCGCATTGGATTAGATCCACCTACGCCTACATTACCGACATATACCTCTCGGGTTTTTCTACGTACGGAGGTGAATCTGGAGGAGCAGTACTGGGTCATGGCTGACCAGCAGGAGAATCTTCTTCGGTTACAAGTTGAGGCTGAGATGTATCAGTCGAGCTTGCTTTTTCATCTGCCCGTTCGCGTGATATACGTTTCCCGTCAAATACGGTTACGTAAAGCATGAGAGAAAGTAGAAGTATTACGAAGGACCCCTGTAGGCTCATCATAACGTTTTCTGGTAATGCTCGTCCTCGAAATTTCTCAATCGTCGCGAATGTTATATGTCCACCATCAAGCACAGGAATTGGGAGTAGGTTGATAATGGCCAAGTTTACGTTGATGATGATGACAATAAACAGAACCCATCTAAAATCTCGTTTTGCGGTTTGGTAGATGATGTTACCCATGCCGACGGGTCCACTCATGTGGCTCAACCTTATGTCGGATCTTGGGTTGATTAGTTTTTGCAGTGTTTCTAAGGTCTCGCTCACTGCTGATTTGACTAATGCCACTGGCGATTCTTTGACTAGAATATCCGGAAGTCCCCAGCCCACGCCGATCATTGGAGAGGGAGCTTCTCCTTTTCTTGGGACTGCTAGTTTTGGGGTGACGGTAGTTGCAAACGTCTCGCCATCACGAGAAACTTCAAGTGCGATTGGTTGGTCTAGTCTATCGCGAATATAGCTGGCGATTTGGTCTCTGGAGTCTACTGGATTCCCATCGAAGCCAACGATTTCATCTCCAGGAAGAATGTTGGCGATATCAGCCGGAAATCCTTCGTAGGTATAACTTATAAGGGCAGGCAGTTTTTCTGGCAGTAGGGGACTGATTCCTACCATTCGCATATTCTCAGGGCCTCCGACAACTGGATGAACTTCAAATTCAAGCACTTCTGAGCCTCTTTGGACCTTAAATATCGATAGTGGGCTTTCATCGTCTGAGCGTAGGGTTCCGAAAACGATTCTTTTGGCTACATTCTTCCAAAGTGAAACTGGTTTCCCGTCTATGGAGAGAATCTTATCGCCCTGGCGAAGTCCGGCTGCGAAAGCAGGGTTGGGGACGACTTCATCTTCAGAAATAAGAATAGACTCACTAATAGCCCCCAGTTCTGTTACGTCATAGTATACGGGTTCTGGTCTGCCTCCTAATTGGAATAGCCAGAGTCCAAGGCATAAAGCGAACAGAACGTTAAAAAAGGCACCTGCTACGAGAACGATGACCTTAGAGGTCCAGGAAATCTTAACGGGATCAACTTCTTCGGCCTCTCCTTCGATGATTTCCATGTGGCCGAGCTGAGGGAGAGCAACGTATCCACCGATAGGAAGTGCGGAGACGATGTATTCTACTCCGTTTCGTGTCCATCCGAAGAGTTTAGGGCCAAAGCCGATTGAAAAACGGGTTACTTTTAGTCCTCGCCAACGAGCAGCCAGAAAGTGGCCTAATTCATGGACGAATATTGAGGCCCCAAAGAAAAGGAACACCATTGCGAGGGCTTTGAAATTTGTGAGTATTTCCATGGATACTTAAAATTCGTTCAGATAACGGGTAGCTAGAATGCGAGCTTCCTGGTCAGCTTGAATGACCTCTTGTAAGCTCTCAGGTTCACGGTTTCGTGTATTTTCTAAAGTTTTCTCAATGATTTTGGAAATTGAAGTGAAGCCAATCTCCTTTTTCAGAAATGCTTCAACGCCAATTTCGTTCGCGGCATTGAAGGTCGTGGGCGAAATACCACTGCTTTCAAGGCTCTCGTATGCCAGGCGAAGGCAGGGGTAGCGTTCGAGGTCAGGTGGGCTTAAATCCAGATTCAGCCGTTCTTCAAAGTTCAAGCTCGGCTCTGTTCTTTGGGTTCGAAGTGGATACAGGAGGGCGTGTTGAATAGCGAAAGTCATCGATGGTGGGCTTAGTTGTGCGAGGATGGAGCCATCCACAAATTCCACCAGCGAGTGAATAATGCTTTCTGGGTGGATCATGACTTTGATCTTATTACCCGGTAGATCGAATAGCCAGTGAGCCTCAATGACTTCCAATCCTTTGTTGGCCATTGTTGCCGAATCGACGGTTATTTTTCTGCCCATATCCCAATTTGGATGCTGGGTAGCTTCCTCGGGTGTAATACTATCGAATGTTTCTAAATCACGATTTCGGAACATACCCCCCGAGGCGGTAAGAATGATGCGGTTCAGAGATGCTTTTGATTCACCGTGGAGACATTGAAATATGGCATTGTGCTCACTATCCACAGGCAGGAGTCGAACATTGGCTTCTTTGACGGCCTCAGTGAAAAATTTCCCGGCCATGACTAGGATTTCCTTGCTTGCCAGTGCGAGGTCTTTCCCGTGTTGAACTGCTTTTAGGGCGGGTTGCAATCCGAGGGTTCCTACGACTGCTACTAGCACGGTATCGACTTCATCCATGCACGATAATTGGACTAAGCCTTCAAGCCCGCAATGAAGGTTCTTGTTCTGAAAGCTATCTGACTTCTTTGCTTCGTCGAAAGCTTCCTCGTTGAAAATCGCTGCGTTTTGCACATCGAATTCGTCGCAAATGGCAGCTAATTTCTTGTAGGATCGATCGCAGGCAACGCCTAAGATTTGGATTTTATCTCTGTGCTGTCGAACCACATTGAGTGTATTCTCACCTATGGATCCTGTTGCTCCCAGGATGACAATCTTCTTCAGAGTTTCACTCATCAGTATGCAAAAAACGACAGAAGTATGAACGCGACAGGTGCGCTCAATAAGAGGCTATCGACCAGATCGAAGGCGCCTCCGATTCCTGGAATGGATTTCCCGCTGTCTTTGACCTCGGCTTGTCGTTTGATTACGGACTCAATAAGGTCAGAAAGGACTGCCATGGACGCGATCGGCAATGCGCAAAGTGCAGCAATCCAAGGTTTAAATCCTGTGGGGAAAAAGTCCGGAAAGAGATATACGGCTAGAAAGCCTAAAGTGGCAGATGTGAATATTCCACCGAGGAAGCCTTCCCAGGTTTTGGCAGGGCTAATTTTGGGAGCCATTTTGTTTTTCCCCAACCAGCTGCCAAATAATAATCCACCGACATCTGAAAACTTGCCGACAATGACTACCCAGATTCCTGCTGCCAGTCCCATGGATTCGTGAGGAAACAATTCTACTATTCTTATGAAGAAGGTTAGCATGTAGGGTATTAGTAGGATCCCGAAAAAGGTACCACCAATTCGTTGAAAATTGTCCTTTATCTCCCGGTTCCGAATACTGACGAGGGCACAAACAGTAAACCCTACTGCTATTACTGTAGCATCATCCACGACGCCCCCGGTGTAGTTGTGGAGGAATTCTTTGTAGTAAGTGGCAAGTGGTAAACAGCCACCCATGATCAATCCTAATACTCGGTAGGCCTTCCATCCTAGATTCTTGGCCATGTTGTAGACTTCGTTTTGAGCGACCACGGCGAGGACTGTAATCAGCCAGACTGCGGCCGTCAGTCTCCAAAAATAGAGAAGGCATCCGAGTAGACTCCAGAGAGCAATGGTACTGATGATTCTTTTGCCCACGATTTGTTAAGAGCTCGATTTGGTAGACAGCAGCTTTTCCTGCTCAATTTGGGCCCCGGTTTTACCAAAGCGGCGTTCTCTATTTCTGTATTCCAGAAGTGCCTCCTCGAGTAAGTCTGGTCCGAAGTCGGGCCAGCACACCGGGCTAAACAAGTATTCGGAGTACGCGCTCTGCATGAGTAGGAAATTACTAATGCGCTGCTCGCCCGAAGTTCGAATCACAATCTCGGGGTCAGGAATTCCTGAAGTATCCAAGTAATTGCTGAAGGTCTCCCATTGTAGTTCTCCTTCTTGGAGTTCGGTACCGCTTTGGATAGCGGCGGTGTACCGTTCAACTGCATCAAGTACCTCATTCCTTGCGCCATAATTCAAGGCAAGTATGAGGTGGTTATCTTCAAAATGCGAAGTGTCTGCTTTTACTTTGTTTAGCAGTTTAAACACCGAAGTTGGTAGCTCTTCTACGCGGCCAATGGTGTGTAATCGGATTTTCTGCTTTAGAAGCTGTTTTCTTTGTTTTTTCAGAAACGACTCAAGGAGTCCCATAAGTGCGTTGACCTCTGCTTTGGGACGCTTCCAGTTTTCTGCCGAAAACGCGTACAGCGTAAGATACCTGATGCCTAGCTCGCCTGCTTTCTCGACAATCTTTTCAACATTCTCGACGCCTTTTCGGTGTCCCTCATTTCTGGGCAGCCCCCGGCGATTGGCCCAACGGCCATTCCCATCCATGATAACCGCTACATGTTGGATATTTGGGTGATTGTCGGATGCGCTTTCCAATGTCAAAATGGATGGTTAGTCGTTTTGCCTTTAACGGCAAAAGTTGGGAATAGTAGAAATTTCGGTTTATGGGCCAATATTACGGTTAATACAACTGGATTTTTTGAGAATGAGTTCTATTAAAAAGGCTTGTTGGAGAGTAAGTAAAGTTGTTGCTTCAAACTGTATTGGGTAATCAGTCGGCAAAGACTGTGGTCTGATCGAAACTCATCGTTATTGTACTATGGAATACAAGATTCGCATCCTCTATTGCAGCCAGTGCAGGTTCGTTCTTCGCGCGACCTGGTTGAGTCAGGAAATACTATTCACTTTTGGGCAGGATTTAAAAGAAGTCTCTCTTGAACCTGGGAGAGGGGGAGTATTTGTCGTCAGTTTGAACAATGAAGTCATTTTTGACAGATCAGAAGCGGGACGATTCCCAGAATCCAAGGAACTCAAACAGCTTATTCGTGATCGAATTGCGCCTGGCAGAGATTTAGGGCATAGCGATCGGCCTTAATCTATTTCATCAAGGTCAAATGGCGTTGATTGATAGACGTAATAATTGAGCCAATTATTATAAAGCAAGTTGGAGTGCGCTCTCCAGCAGAGTATTGGTGTTTCCGCCGGATCATCGTTAGGGTAGTAGTTTTTGGGAACTTCGATGGGGACATTCTTGGCTACGTCCCTGTCATACTCCTTCTTGAGTGAATCTGCCTCATACTCTGAGTGGTTAAATACGTAAAGGCGACGCGTTGATTTATCTCGGACTATGTATAATCCTGATTCATCTGATTCTGAGAGAACATCTAGGTCAGGTACGGCCTCAACTTCATCCTTGCGGACTTCTGTGTGTCGGCTGACCGGAACCATGAATTCTTCGTCGAATCCCCTTAGTAGGATGGAGTCCTTCTTGATTCTTCTGTGGTTGAATACTCCAAACTTTTTCTCAGGAAGGTCGTACTTTTCTATGCCATAAAAATGGTGAAGAGCTGCTTGGGCCCCCCAGCATATGAAAAAGCAGGACCACACGTGAGTTTTACTCCAATCGAGAATATGAGCAAGCTCTTTCCAGTAGGCAACTTCCTCCCAAGGCATCTGCTCAATGGGAGCTCCTGTAATGATCAGGCCGTCAAACTTGCGGTGCTTTATTTGATCCCAGGTGTGATAGAAGTTTAGAAGGTGTTCCTTGCTGGTATTCTTCGACTCATAGGAAGCTGTTGTCAGCAGGGTGATGTTTATCTGTAAGGGGGTATTGCCCAGCAAGCGCATGAGTTGCGTTTCCGTATCGATCTTGTTCGGCATCAGATTCAAAACCACGACCTCCAGGGCACGGATGTCCTGCTGAACGGCCCTGTTTTCGGGCATTACAAAAATATTTTCCTGCTCTAAACGCTGTTTGGCAGGCAGGTTGTTGGGGATTCTAATAGGCATCGGAACTCGAAAACGCCTAGGTATACGTAAATCAATTTCTCAGTGAAAGCTTAAATTCTGATGCTTCTGCCAACTAAGGGCGCCAAAAAAGGCAAGCCCCCAAGGGCTTGCCTTTTGTTTGGGTAAGCCCGATCTCTCGGACTTGATGCTCTATGGATAGTTGGTTGGAAATTCTTTTGGGAATCCTCGTGATTAGTCCTGATCGGAATTAACCTGGGCTAACTCAACTGAATCAGGCCTCATCGGATTAACCGAAATAGAGCTGGCAGCTGCGTTTATCACTTGGTTGTCATTATACTTGGTGTTTTTACCAACTGTGAAGGGCTGGATTTGCTTGGATGCAATAGAACGACCCTTGCGTTTTGCGGGCTCATACTGCCATTGGCGGATGGCCTTCAACACTGGCAGGTTGAGTCTTTGATCGCTTGAATAAAGGACTTTTACACGTGTTACAAAGCCTGCGGAATCAACAGATACTGCTACACCTACTTCGCCTTCTACTTCCTTTAGTTTCTTTGCAAGCGCTGGCTTGGGGCTGTATAAAGGAACTGCCTTCGAATCGATGGAAGTCAGATGGTATGAACCAAAAGTCAAAGGCTGTATGATTTTGCAAGGAACAGGCTTTCCATTTCTGAAGGCCGGTTCGAACTCCCATTTGCGTACTGCTCTCAATGTCGGTTTTTCAAGATCTGGATGAGAGGAGCTTCTTACGATGGCGTTTCTAACATTACCTTTGGCATCGATCTCAATGGAAAGATTGACGTAAGCATCTGAAGTGATGATCCGACCAAAGAAAGTTGGATTCGGCGTTTTAATTGGGCGAGGAGCAATATCGACTAATGCTGCATTCAGGAAAACCTGACTGAGAAGCATAAATGCGCCGAGGATGGCTAAGGTGAGCTTTTTAGAGTTCATGAGTTGCATGGGATTGAAATTAATCAAAGATGCCAAAACTCTTTCATAGAGTGGGCCTTGCCTTCGAGTAGACAGGGTTTTAGTTGCCGATTTTAACAACCCCGTTACAACTACCCTATAGTCTTTAAACGCCTTAGTCCGGGGGAGTAAATTACCTTTAAAGGCCCGTAACTATTAACCGATATCGAGTTCTTCTAAAAGCCGTAGAACAATCGCTTCATCGTTAGATAACTTGTCTTTCACGGCGAAGAGCTTTCTGGCAACTCCTTCATAGCTTGGTTTTGGTGATCCCCTTAATTCGGCCAATCTTTGAACATACCGAATGGTTCGGTCGATTAGTTTGAAATTGGTGGGTTTTACATAGGTCATTAAATTACTCTCAAACCTATTCAGCCTCCCCATGATCAAGGTCGAATGGATATTCAGGATGAGTTTCAGGAGCAAGTTGAGTTCGAAAAACTCTAGCTCCGAAGCACAAATATTCCAATTGTGTTCTCTAAATCTAAGTTCGATGCCCTGGCGCGTGCTCTTGATCTCGAAGATTTGGTGAGGAGTGTTTAGAGTCTTGGAGCTGCGTTTGTTTTGGCAACTTTGGTCGATATAAAATCCATTTAAGTATTCGACTTCAGTATTTGCATCGATGCCTTCCCATTCGAGGCAGCGAGGTGACCGCTCTAAGACTTTTTCCCAGGCTGATAGTGAATCAATGGCGGATGGGATTGATAGGTAGCACCAGGCAGGAGGATCGGCAGGTTCCGTTTCGTTTTCAAAAGGGGGTAGGCTAAAAGTAGGGGACCGTTCGGTGGTGTCCGTTAAAACGGTTACTGCATAGCTTTCTGTCTCGTAAATCACGAATTCATTTTGTGAATACGTGTCCGCTTCAGACTCTATGAAGGCGGCGAGGGGAGATAGATCAAGTTGCTCCCAGGTATGTAGGAATTTTTCAAATTGGGCGGCGATTAGTTCCTTGTTATCTCCAAATCTGATGGCCCAGCCAACGGCAGCCATAAGTACGGTGCTAGCTTGCATCCGCGTACTGCCAGACAGTCCCATCGAGCCCACAAACAAGCTCAAGTTGTTTATATTGGGGTTCTGGATTACGCGTCTCGACCGCTCTACCTCTTGGATTAGCTGGTCATCTGGGTTGCAATGAATAAACCACGGGTTTCGCTTGCCCGTTGTAGTCGCAGCCTCTGTCGCACCTATTACGAAAGGTGTTTCCCCACCTTCGGTTGTAGAAATCAATAAATCGTTTTCTGAATACCCCAACTCCAGCAACTGTCGTTTACCGTATTCCGGGAAGTCTTCGAAGTTCTCTATCGATTTTATGAGTGCAGCGTCCCCACCGGCCATAAATCCAATGAAACGATCTTGGTATTCATCCGGCACCAGTCCTTGGCGGCAAAAAACTTCCAAAGAAATTGAAAGGCGTCCAGTTGCACCACATCCGCACAAATATATGTTTCCTCCTGTTCTTAGGGTTTCCCATATGTCTGCCCGCAGTTGGCCCAATTGAGGAAGATGTTCACGAAGGCGTTCAAGAGCCTCGGAATCCACTGCTTTCAAACTCGATATCGCCTGAGTCAGGTTTTCGTGAACTTCTTTAGAAAGGTTTTCAGTAAGAGGGTGGGGCTTCTCGGTTTCGAGTGTGCCCAGTTTGAACTTATCTGCAACGTTAAGAAAGGCTTCGCATGCTTCGTCTGACATAGGTCGTTTGCTGTATTGGGAAATTAATTACTGGTAGCTCGCCTAAGTATTATAAAGGCGATCACCGAAATCGCCTAAGCCAGGAAGTATGTATTTCTTGTCATTGAGTTCCCTGTCCACTGTAGCTGTATAAAGGTTTATTTCAGGGTGCTTGGTTTGGATGGCTTTAGCGCCCTCTGGGCTGGATATGATGGTTACTACGCTTATGTCGTCTGCCTGGTTTTGCTTGCAGCTTTCAATCGCCTTTAGAGTTGACCCTCCTGTTGCCAGCATAGGATCTACTATCATCGTCTTTCTGCCTGCCAGTGGAGGCACTTTACAGTAATAGCTTCTTGCGACGGCAGTTGCTTCGTCGCGCTCAAGGCCGACGAACCCGACCACCGCAGAAGGGAAAAGGTCTAACGCAGGTTCGGCCATGGATATCCCCGCTCTTATTATGGGAACAATGGTTATCTCTTTGGCCCAAGTGTAAGCCTCTGTTTCTTCCAATGGAGTTGAGACTCGTCCCGTAGCCAATGGTAAATCGCGGGTCGCTTCGATAAGAAGCAGTTGGGTTATTTTGTGTGCAGCCAAGCGAAAGGCTTCTCCTTCGGTGCCTAAATCTCTTAGTTGAGAAATGAGTACCTTTGCTAGCGGATGATCGATGACGTGAACAGGCATAAATAGTCGGGTAGAGGGTTCGATTTTGGAAGGTAGTAAAAT
>CALJGU010000027.1 GCA_938075565.1 uncultured Opitutales bacterium
CAATAACTAGTTTGCAAGCGTCGTAAATTATCCGGCTGAGATACTGCCAAGTTTACGAGCTCGGTTGGATCTGATGACAGGTCGTAAAGCTCCCAACTCTTTTTATGTAACTGGACGGCTTTCAGATTTCCGACGCGAACAGCCCTATTACCGTTATGTTCAAAAAACATGGTATAGTCGGCTCATTGGCCCTCAGACCAATCGCGCTGATCCAAGCGCTTCACGTCCAGGGAATCTTTGACGTTTCGCAAATCAGATCTTTTTTCTGACCGCTTCATTCGGAATCGATGTTTATTCCCCACGATCTTTCTCAAATCCACTTTTACATCGTAGTGGTGGGGTTCATACACGTGACGCTGGTTTTGAAAATACAAACCGTTGGAACTACGCTGAAGATGAAAAGGAGAATAAAGGCCTTTGTTTCCTACCTGCCGTGCATGAACGAGTGCCAATTCGATGTTGTTAACCCGGCGCAGCTTTCGATCAGCATCCAAAAAAACCAGGGTAAACTTTCCGTCCTGAATAAGCACCTGAACATATCCGCCGTCATAAGACCATGATGCGCCCCAGGTTGAAGGAACCCGGACGCCTTCCTCCACCGGAATGTAACCATCCTTAGCAACTTGTGCCGTGCAGACAGCTCCCAGCAGTAAAAAATAACACAACAAACTTCGGTTCAATAAAGGTGGCAATTTCATGAGATAAAGAAGGATAGCATCTTGGATTGAGGAACCGAGGCGCTGCAAATGGCTTTCATTTATTACAATCGCCAAAAGTTACCCGTTCCAGACCTTTAAAAGAATTTACGTTTCCACAGCATTTCAAGGGTAAAAGCAGAGGGCAAAACATCAAAACTAAGGGTAAATGTAAAATCCAAGTGAAGCCCGAAGGAATCGGCTATTTAGCCTAAGTGTTTGGGCCCGCACCGTGCTTACTTGGGGCCATCATAATACTTACACCACAACCATAATAGCAGATAGGAAATACATGAAAGAACATAATAAGGATGGATTCACGTTGGTTGAGATAATTATCGTGGTGGTTATAATAGGAGTACTTGCCGCATTGGCAATTCCAGCATTCACCAAGGTCCAGCAAACGTCTCTTAAAAATGCGGTTCTTAACGACTTGCGAGTTATTGCAAGTGCTGCGGACCAATACTTTTTAGAGAACGATGCTACCAGCGTCGCAGTGTCAGATCTAGACATCTACCTGCATATGGCGCCTACGGACGCCTCCTCATACAGTAACCTGTTATACCCGTCTGACGCCACTGAGGGCACGCCCTTGGAAGTCAGCGGAAACACGTTACCAGGAGGTACCGTATCGCTTCATTTCTAGGACATCCTGGAAATATTACCAAGCAGATCCGCCTCCGTAAGGGGGCGGATTTTTTTTTCATTTTAATAACTATCTCTCGAGCACTTTATACTGAGCCGCTTGACGACAGAAGGATTCACCGATTGAAACTAAAAGCATATGAAAATCGGAATCATAGGAACAGGTTGGGTAACAGAGCTGCATCTAAAGGCTCTTAAAGAAATCGAAGGCGCAGAAGTCGCCGCTATTGCAGGACGCAACGAAGCGCGGGCGAAGAAGCTCGCAGAATCCTGGCAGGCAAATACCTACCAGACTGGGCTCGATATGTTTCAAAAGGAATCACTCGACGCCGCGTTCATTTTACTCCCCCCACATTTGCATGGTGATTTGGAGAAAGCATGCGCAGAGCATGTTAAAGGCGTACTGATCGAAAAACCGATTTCTCAGAGGCTGGAAACAGCCCGGCAAATCAACGGGTATTTCAATGAGGCTGGCACCATTGTTTCAGTCGCCTACCAGAATCGCTACCGCCAATCGGTTCAACGAGCCAGGGAGCTACTTTCCGAGGATGGCAACCAGGGCATTCTCGCTCGTGGATGGTGGACCACTCAAATGCCTCCTCCACCCTGGTGGCGAAATTTCGACCAATCCGGTGGTCAGTTCTCAGAACAGTGTACCCATTTGCTGGATATTTGTCGCTACACCATGGGTGAAGTGGAAGAGATCAGCGCCTATGCCACCGACGGTTTTATGCCTGAAGTGGAAAACAAAACCGTCGACGATGCCATGGTCGTAAATGCGCGCTTCAAGTCAGGCGCCCTGGCCTCCTTCGCCACCGGTTGTTTTCCCTTGGGCGGTCATCCTGAAAGTCCGGGCGGCGGTATTGGGCTCAGTCTCTCTTCACGTAAACATCGCATCGCCCTGACCGGCTGGGGTTATGAAGGCACGATTCACTCTGGTGAAGAAGAGCGGGAACACGTTCAGAGCGAAGAAAACATCTTCATCACACAAAACAAGGCCTTCCTGAATGCTGTGGCTTCGGGAGATAGATCCGGTATCCTTTCCGGTTATGAGGACGGACTTAAAACATTGGCTGCAACTCTCGCCGCCAATGAGTCCGCTCGAAACCAAAATGGCGCGCCGGTAAAAGTCACCGTGTGAAGTAATATTTTCCATCCGGAATGTAGGAGAGGAGCTTGCTCCCGATTTCCCTAATTAGCTAAGGTCCTCAAGCAAAAGAGGAAGGCATAGATTACTCTAGTCCATGTTTCTGCCCGCTAATTTCTGCCCTTCTTGAATCCTTGCATCGACAGAATTCTCTCTTGAACAGAAGCTAACGAAGGCAACAAAGGATTTATCCAAGAATTCTCCTTCATTATAATACGTCGAGGCTCTACTACCTCTTGAAAACCACGAACAACGAATTGTAAGCATAGGTAATCTTCTTCCTTTACTTCGTTACTTCCTG
The DNA here is from genome assembly GCA_938075565.1 of uncultured Opitutales bacterium. GTDB lineage: Bacteria > Verrucomicrobiota > Verrucomicrobiia > Opitutales > UBA2995 > UBA2995. Next base: position 2,789 of record CALJGU010000027.1, read on the forward strand.
TTCAAAAACCAATTTCACTTTATCTGTGAAGAACTCTACGCCAAGACCAGGTCGTTCATTGAGAGATGATGAATTTTTCGGTCCGTCCTTAATAAGAAAACCGGAAAAGGATTCTGCAGATTTCTAATCGGCGACGGTTGATTCTTAGCAGTTCCCCGTTGCGACCCAACGAGCGCAATCAGATCCCAACTCAGCTTCTGCTTTCGCAACGTAACGAGCACAATCTTCGTCTGTCAGGACATTAGTCCATCGATCATTAACACCCTTATTTATAAAGACCTTGGGGCCTCCTTCCCAAAAGGCTCCTCCCAGCGGGACGGTTTTCGAGGCATTTTCTTTCATCCAATCAAACGAGCAATACTCCAGAATTGAAGACCATGAAGATTCGTTGATCGGAATTCCCAAAAAGTCTGCTATGCGGCGGATCTCACTTGGCATGTCTTTCTTGAGATCGGCAAAGTGGACAAAGTAAACATTCTGCAGGTCTTTTATAGACCACCAGGTTCTAAGGTTTTCCCAGAAAGACCAAAACGGAAACCCATCTTGTTCGAACCAATCCAACCAGTATTGACGTATATCTTCAGGCGGTGTTTCGATTGGAGGACCAACGAGACCTGGCGTGTTGTTGAGGGCATCATAAAACCCCTGATTGGCGTTTGAATGATGGTTATACAAACTCCAAACGACATCACCTCCATCGCGACCGATGTAGATATATTTAGCCTTTTCTGAAAAGACCAACGCATCCACTGGCAAATGTGTTTTAAGGAACCTTCTGTGAGTCTGTTCTTCGACAAATGGAAGTTTAACTTCTTTGGGAGGTACTCGAAGATCCATCCACGGAGACATCTCAGAAACCACCAATTCGGGATCACCATCAAATATCAGCTGCGCAATAATTTGCTGTATTTTGGTCGTCCCAGACTTTCCATGAGTACCAATAATGATATCGTCGTCACGAAATTAAAAATCATTCCAGATCGTAGAATCGAAATGATGATTGTGAAGTTCGCGGGTTTTTTGCGGGAGATGTGTGTCGCTCATTATGAATTTAGGGCGTTAGAATTTTAGATGATTCGTTGAAGGGGAAAGTTACTGGACCGGGACATCGACCAACAGGTTTTCCTCAGCTACCTTTTGCAGGAGCTTTTCGAGGGTTTTCCGTTCAGTTGCTGTCAGACAGGAGAAAAATTGTTCGTTAATAGCGTTGGTCATCTTATCTAGTTTTGGAACCAGGTCCTTTCCTTTTTTAGTAAGCTTGATCTCCTGGTATCGTCGGTCCGTTTTTGACTCTCTACGCAAGACGAGACCTTTCTTTGCATTTTTGTCGATCAGTTTTGAAATCGCTCCACGCGTCATGCCTGTGCGAAGAGCAATCTCACTCGATGGGATGGTATCACCACTTAAGTACATAAGCCGTAGAATAGCCCATTCAGCCACGGAAACTGAACTACTTTTCAATCCCTTGGAAAACAATTGATGGAGCTGGTAGGAAACATTTCTCATTATCCCTCCTAAACCCATCTTAAATTCTGCGGATCCGTTGTTCATGTAAACAATAACTGTTTCTATGGAAACTATTGTCAAGGAAACATTATAAGATAACAACAAAGTGCAGCTCAGCGTTTCTCACCTCTTATGAAGATGAACAGCAATCCTAGTGCAGGTACACCCGCTGCCAAAAAGTGCTATGCGGTCTAATTCCAGCCCTTGTCTAAAAATCTAATCAAAGACTTCTCCTACCAATTGGTAATAGACCCATCACCCCGTTCAAAGACCGGATGGTCATAGGACGACAGCTCGGTAATTTCGTTCACCAACTTCACTTTATCAGGGAAGAACTCCACGCCAAGGCCAGGTCGTTCGTTGGGATAGAGTTTACCATTTTTGAAGTTCACAAAATCGTCGTTTAAGTAAGGAATCTTCTCTGGACCGGCTTTAGTCAGCTCGGCCATAACGAATCCGGAGGACGAAGCAAGCACGTGCACCAGAGCCGCTGTAGAGATTGGGCCGGTGAAGTGAGGGATCACTCCTACATAGTGAGTCTCACACAGAGCAGCGATTTTCTTCATTTCAGTGATTCCCCCCACGTTGGGTAAAGTCACGCGAGAATGATCAATGAGGTTTTCTTCAACCAGTTCATTGAGATCCCAACGATCGCCAAAATGCTCACCCACAGCGATGGGCACGTTGATGCGATCTCGTAGGGCACGGTAGACACCTGGGTTTTCAGAGCGTACGAGATCTTCTACAAAAACGGGTTTCAAATGCTCAATCATTCGAGCCATGGTCACAGCCTCGGCTGTATCAAAGCGGGTATGAAAATCCGTGCACCACTGCCCTTTCTCACCAACACCTTCACGCACCTCTTCGTAAAAACGTAGGTTTTCGTCGAGGAACTTATGTGAGTCATAGACCACGCCGTCTGACACGGTGCCGACTCGATAAGCGTAAAAGCCGGCTTCCATGCAGGCCCGTGCGGTTTCCTTCGTAGACCCCTGACTCGGAAAGCCCGTTGAGTAACAAGGAATGTGTTTTCGGGTTAGTCCCCCGAGGAGTTGCCATACCGGCACTTTCAAGAATTTCCCTTTAATATCCCAGAGCGCCATGTCCAGTGCCCCACCCGCATGAAGCCGCTCCCGACCTGATGGATAAAAATATTGGCGATACACTTTCTGCCACAGGTGCTCGATACGAAAAGGATCTTCACCAATCAACATCTCCGCACAATTCTGAGTCATCTCCAGTGCACCACCTTCGCCAATACCACTGATTCCAGCATTCGTTTCCACCACCACAATGTCCCGCGCCTGAGCAAAGGTTGGCTTCATGTAATTCGGATCCTTATAGTGCCGGATCTTGGTGATCTTGATCCCCGAAGAGATATCGGCATTGAGCGCATGGCGACCGGCGAGTAATGCACCGGCACCAAGGAGGCTATTTTTCAGGAAGTTTCTGCGAGAAGAGTTGGGTGTAGACATAGCTCTATGATTGACGTTGCTTCAGCTCCGACAAGCCAAAAGCCAGATATCAATAATAAGATTCTCGCTTGAATTGAATACACGAGAACTTCAGATTCATTTTGGTTCCCTACCCAAGCATTCACTCCTAGCGGAAAAAACACGAAATGAAGTTATTCGAGAAACTGTTCAACAAAGACAAAAGCGCATCTAGCAAAGACGGTCTTTCCCAAGAAGAGCGCGAAGCGATTATTGATTTGCTTGTGCTGGGAGCTTACACCGACAACCGCCTGAGTTTGAGAGAGGAAAAGGCCTTTGAGTCCTTAACTGGGACATTGAATTGGGAATCCGAGACGGAGTTGTCCGACTATATAAAAGACTCGATCGCCAATGTAAGAAGCGTGCGCAGTAATCCACCTGCCAAGGAAGGATTACTGAACAAGGTCAAAGAACGACTCGCCTCCCGAGTATCGGTTAAGAAAGCACTGGGCCTCCTACACAAAGTTTTCATCTCAGACGGTAGGAGTTACGATGAAGCTACCTTCTACCGCGAAGTTGAAAGTGTTCTTAAAAGATAGAGTGAACATATTTTGCATGAAAAAGACCTACCAAAATCTCTACCAGTATCGACCACCCAAACCCTTTTGTAGGAAGCTGTTCATATCAGGAGCTCTGCTCATCGGATTGCTTTCCGTGGCCTGCCAAAAGCAAGCCACACAAACAGACTCGGAGGCAATGAAGAGCTTCATCGAGCAAATCCCCAAGGCTGAGCTTCACGTGCATCTGGAAGGTACCATCGAACCGGCTATGGCGATGGATATGGCCCGTCGCAACCAAATCGATTTTCCTTACAAGACTCAGTAGGAATTGGAAGCAGTCCTCAACTTCAAGTCCCTTGAAACCTTTCTCAAAGCGTTCGACGAAGTGATGTCTGTTATGAGAAGTGAGTAGGATTTTTACGAGGTTACCTACCATTACCTCAACCGCTGCAAAGAGCAGAACATCATTCATGTCGACCTGATGTTTGATCCACAAGCACACCAGCGGCGCGGAATGGATCTAAAAGATGTCATTCGCGGAATCGATCGCGCCCAGAAAGATGCAGAACAAAACCTCGGAGTCCGATCACTGTTGATCATGAATTTTCAACGAGATGCGTCCATCGAAACAGCCGAGCTAGCGTTCGCAGAAGCTCTGAATCACCGCGACAAGATCGTCGCCATCGGTTTGGATAATACCGAAATAAACAACTTCCCAGCCAAGTTCGCAGACCTATTCAAACGAGCCAAAGCGGAAGGGTTCAAACTGACCTCGCACTGCGACCTGGGCCAACCCAATACCATCGAGCATATCCGGGGATGTTTGGAAGATTTGCAGGTGGACCGACTCGACCACGGTTACCACATTCTGGAAGACGAGCGATTGGTCCAACTCGCGATGGAAAAGGACCTCACTTTCACCGCCTGTCCCACCACCGACTTCTAGATCTCCAATCCGGTGGATGACTTTTATTTCAACGCTGTGTCCAAAGCCGTAAAAGATAAATTACAACGCGGCATACGCGTCACACTCAACACCGATGACCCAGGGGTGATGGGCAACCGCCATTTGAACTAACTGTTTGTCGAAACAGTGGAACACTTGGACCTAAGCCGTGAAGAGGTCATTACCCTGGCACGAAACTCTTTCGAAGCTCTTTGGGTTCCAGAAGAACAGAAACAGGAATACCTTCAGCGGCTAAATGACTTCGTAAAATCGCGGTGAGGAGTGTCAAAAGGTAGACAACATCTTTTCTATTTGGCGATTCTCTGCCGCCAAAGAACGAACGGCACTGTAACCACATACATAACTATACTATAGACCACCGACGGTAAGGTAGTTGGTGGGAGCAATTCGGTAGCATTCAAGGCAATGAATGCCCCAACGGCTATACCTAAGGTTCCGTTCTGCACGCCCGATTCGATGGAAATTGTGGTTGCGTCTTTGGAGTCGAGTTTCACTAGCCGACTAAAGCTCAAGCCAAGTGCCAACATGACAATATTAAGCAGAACGAGCGCCGGACCGAGCGTCGGAAGATTCGCATAAAAGACATCCCAGTTTTTGGCGAGAGCGGCCAGGATGATGATAACAAAAAGCACGTTCGCAGCCCGGGAAATACCCTTGGAAATTCTTTCGACCAGCGCCGGCTTGATTGCAGTCAGAAGCATTCCAAGCAACACCGGCACAGCGGTGATGAGAAACATGGTGATGCCAAGTTGAGTAATGTTTACCTCAGCCGCACTTACCCCCATGAAGTGACTCACCGAAACTGCTACCAGGATCGGAACTGTGATAACGGAAGCCAGGCTGACAAACGCCGTCAGCGAGATAGACAATGGAGTGTTTCCTCTCCCGATTCTGGTCAGCACATTAGAAGTAACTCCTCCCGGGCAAAATGAGAGAATCATGATTCCCACAGCAATATCCGAGGTGAAGCCAAATACCTTGATCAAAGCAAATGCGATGAGCGGCAATAGAATCAGCTGATTGGTTATCCCCGTAGCAAAGGCTTTGGGATACTTGAGCACTCTGGAGAAATCTTGTTTTCGAAGGCCGAGACCCAATGAAAACATGATGAAGGCAAGAATGAGTGGAAGGAGAACTTGAACGATCATGGAGACAAACAGAAAACAATCTAAGAACCTATCAGGTAAACACAATTCGACACGCTTTGCAGTTAGAGTGCTTCTTCGATTCTCTCTGCTACCAGTTCACCCAGCTTCCGAAAGGCCGCTACGAGTTTCATCCGGATCAGGCTTTTGAGAAATACTGCTACATTACCAATCACGATATTGGAGATAAGAAGGTGGCCTTCCTTCTTGAGGGATTTGATTCAGTGGAAATCGAAGGCAATGGATCCGAGCTGATCTTTCATGGGCAGATTTTCCCATTCCAGTTTGAGAACTGTAAGAAGGTGACAGTGAAGAACCTGAGCGTGGATTGGGACATTCCATTCCTCTTTCAGGGAGAAGTCGTCGCTGTGAACGAGCAGGAAGGCTACCGCGACCTTAAACCAACCACAGAAGGATTTTCCTGGAAGGTAGAAGACGGTAAGCTCTATTTCCCTGACACAGGCGGATTTAGCTTCGATGAACCAGGTCAAACACTTCCCTGGGATCCTGAACACAAACGCGTATCTCATGGCGCGTGGGATACGACGAGCCAGCCTGACCGAGTGGAAGAACTCGAAGGAGGCATTGTTCGCTTCCACGAAAAGCTAAAGAATTATCCACCGGTCGGATCGATCCTGGGATCCAAAGGAACCAAGGGGCTCAACCGCTACTCTCCTGCTTTCCATGCAATTTTTCCAGCAACGTGCTGTTCGAGAACGTTGTGGTCCACCACGCACTCGGCATGGGCTTCCTGGCTGAGCGTTCTGCAAACATCACTCTATCAAGCTGCGGGGTGTATCTACCTGAAGGCAGTAACCGGATGGTTTCCATCATCGCCGACGCGACTCACTTTTGTAATACGAAGGGAGATGTGATCATTGAAGATTGTCGTTTTGAAAACATGTTGGACGATGGAACTAATGTCCACGGGACCTATGTAGAGGTAGCTGAGGTCCTCGACGCACAAACGGTTCGGGTCGCCCTCAAACATTTCCAGCAGCAAGGATTCACTTTTGCGGGCGAAGGAGACGAAATCTGGTTCCTTTACACACCTAGCCATAACCGGGCAGCCGAAAATACCGTCGTGAGCTATACCAAGATCGATAATCAATTCAGCGAGCTCGTATTTAAAGATCCACTACCCTCAGAACTTAAGCAAGGTGATCTCCTCGAAAACAAAACCTGGAATCCAACCTTCACCCTGCGCGATTCTATCATTCGAAATCACCGGGCCCGAAACATTGTACTCAAAACGCCCCTCAAGACCGTCATCGAGGACAACACGCTTTCTTCCATGATGTCGTCCATCTTCTTCCGCGGGGAAACCTACTTCTGGTTTGAATCTGGAGCAGTCCAAGACGTAACGATTCGAAACAATACCTTCGACTACTGTGCTCACAGCGGAGCCGAACACGCCGTGCTTTATATCACACCAAGATCGGGAGATGGCTTTGATGAGTCCGAACTATTCGACAGAAACATCCGCTTTGAAAACAATACGGTGAAGACGTTCGGTAATCGTATCGTCTGGGCAGATCGCGTGGAGGGATTGAGCATCTAAAGCAATACCATTGAGCAAACGAAGGATCATGAACCTCGGTGGACGGAAGCTCCACTTTTTGACCTCATGAACTGCAAGGATGTAGAAATCCAGAACAACAGCTACACAGGAAACCATGACCATTTCGTGCGGGTGGACGAGACGACCAAGCCGACGCTAATCGTGGAAGGGAATCAGGGGTTTTAGGTAAATAAGGTAGGGACGGACCGCCGGGCCGTCCGATTATTCTTACAACCTATGACGGACGCCTCGGCGATTCGTCCCTACCCAATTAGTGAGTCACTTCACCAAAGTAATACCGCCATCGGAATCATGGTAAGTAGCCGCTCGTATTCGGACATCCAATGTCCGGCCGACTCTGCGGAGTGTTGATCCTGTCTGATAATGACTATCGACTAAAACGACTTTCGGAGACTCAGGGACTCCTTTGGTATTCAAAGCTAGGTCAGAAAGCACGAGCTTAAAGGCTTCACGCCCCACTATTTCATGCCGGTGATCAACACCGGACGCATCATCCGGTCCCTTGGCGGTGTCCAGTGCAGCAAATCCAAGATCTTCGGGGATCTTGTATCCCAGCTGTACCATAATATTGTATACGGAGCCGTCGCTAATGACTACGTCCGGCTCATACTCCTTCATCCAGCTTTGTATGTTTTTAGGAGAAATTTCACTCTTAGGGAGAATGGGAATACGGCGAGACTCTTCGATAAGGGATGTGTAATAAAGGAAAGAAGAGGCAAACAGTTTATGACCGATACCACCTCGAGGATATGTCATAACAAACCCGATACGTTTATAACCAAGACGACAGGCCTGCTCGATGAGTTCATCCATCATCTGCAAGTAATTGGTACAAGCTCGATTAACCATCGGGTCGATAATGCTGTAACCGGCAGTTGAAATACAAAACGCCTCAATCTCCAAATCCAAGGTTCCAACCCCACTCACCCAAGGCATCGCAATGACACCCTGGATACCTCGAGAGATAAGAATGTTCCGCAAGCGCTTTGGACTAGCTTTTAGCTCTGGCAGATAAAACACATCCAACTCGTAACCACTATCGTGAGCCTGAGCCTCCATGCCACTCATCAACTTATGAGGGACCGGATAGGTAGTGAGTTGTGCTTTGGTGATTTCTGGAATCAATACCGCTAGCTTGGAAAATTTGCGATCGGTGCGATTGGTCCGTAGGTGCTCCATCAACTCCGATATTCGACCGTCTTTTACATAGCCCATCCGTTCAGCAATCTTAGTGATCTCGTCACGACGCTTCTTAGAGACTTTGGGGCTATTGCGAAGCGCCAACGACACCGCGGAGACTGAGACACCCGCCTCCTTGGCGATATCGCGCATGCTTAATTTGTAGCTAGGGTTCTCCACAGCGGATAGGGTTATTAAATCAGAATTCAACGATTGACTGTTTATGCCGATCGATTTCTAGGTCAACAGTTGACTCTCATTGATAGTTTTCAACCCCATTCACATTCACAAACAAAAGGTTGAAGTCTCCGATGCAGTCAGCTGAGGATAAGAAACTTAGCTTATTGCTACCCTCAACTTAGATTACCCCCGATGACATCCCTCTTTTCCCCTAAGCATTTCCTGAGCTCTATTGCAGGCGTGGCCTTACTTCTCGGAGTTTTCTCGACCGCAATTCAAGCGGCTCAGTCCCCTGAAATCGATTTCGACTATGAACGTCCAGTTCATCAGCTCAGCCATGATAAGATCGACAGTCCAAACCAGTGGGCAATTGCCTTGGATGAAGTTGCCTGGAAGAACATGGAAGGCTCTATGGGGTTTGAGAGAATTTCCGATCAGAAATCACTATCTGCGCTGACAGATTGGGTTGACCAATCGCAAATTGAGCGGACTGAAACGCCTCACTTGGTTGTTTATAATAAGTCTGACGAAGAGACTGATCGAGGAATTGCAACCAGGGATGTCGTAGTGACCTCTTGCCCCAGGAACTTCACCTCAATCCGTTGCAGATGTATTGAATGCTCAATACCGCGGTGAGCTTGCATACGCACCGGGTAAACATCATTACTCGACTACAAGTTCGCTGGAAGCCCTATTGGCTGCAGACCGGCTAGAAGATTACTCCGGTATCCAATCTGTCCAACCGCAGATCGCACACTGGCGTGATTTCACAGCGATTCCCAATGACCCACTGTATCCAGACCAATGGCATTTAAAAAACACAGGGCAAACGGGAGCAGAAGTCCTGTGGGATCTAAATGTTGAACCTGCTTGGAACATGGTTCGAGGGTGAGGTATCGTTATCGGAGTCATCGACAGCGGCCTTATGGAGGATCATCCGGATTTGGCAGAAAATGTAAGAACAGATTTAGGATACGATTTTCGCGATGAAGATGATGACCCGTCTCCTTTTCTTGGAACTCCTGATCAACAAGATACAGAAAACGATCCAGGAGAGGACAGCCATGGAACACTGGTAGCAGGAGTAGCTGCCGGTCGTGGTTTTAATGGAATCGGCGGATCCGGTGTAGCGCCGGAAGCGGGCATTGCAAACATTCGATTGATTGGCAGTTACATCACCGGCCTCCAAGAGGCGAATGCGATTCACCATAGGAATGATGCTATTCATATAAAAAATAATAGCTGGGGTCCTCGAGATAACGGCGCCTCACTAAGTGGCCCCCAGGACCTGACAAAAGCAGCGTTGATCGAGGCAGTCACGAACGGAAGGGATGGCAAAGGAACCATCCTGATCTGGTCAGCGGGCAATGGTGGTCGTTATCAGGACAACGCGAATAAGAACGGCTTTGCCAACTCAATTTACACCATCGCAGTCGGGGCCTTGGACGAGGAAGGAAAACGAGCCGATTACAGCGAGATAGGGTCCAATATATTAATCACAGCTCCGGTAGGACAAAACAGAAGTACTGGCACCATCACGTCTGACCTTGCGGGAGATGACGGGCTAAACATTGCCGACTTCCCAGGAGAGATAGAAGACCCTGCTTACACGAATAATTTTTTCGGAACCTCCTCCTCAGCTCCCATGATTGCCGTTGTTGTGGCTCTTATGCTGGAAGCCAATCCCAATCTAGGATGGAGAGATGTCCAAGAAATCCTGATACGAACGGCAGTCAAGATTGACGATACATCCGATTCATGGATCACAAATGGGGCAGGGAACACATTCAGCGATGAATACGGAGCTGGCCTGACCGATGCATACGCAGCAGTCATGATGGCCATGGATTGGAGCAACCTAAGCACACTTCGATCCGTTGGGCGCAATCTTCAAATCGACGATCCCATCGAACTACCAGATGCGAACGGCGGCCCCTTCGAACGTAGTTTTTCATTCGAAGGTAGTCAGCTTCGAGTAGAGCAAGCGAGCCTATCACTGTTTCTAGACCACGAGATGCGTGGTGAAATTTTGATTGAACTCGAATCTCCTTCAGGAACCGTCAGCCAATTAGTCGGCCGCAATGACGACGACAAACGCGGCTATTTAGAATGGACCTTTTCTACGGTACAATTCTGGGGAGAAAATGCAGATGGCACTTGGAAAATGCGAATCATCGATGGGTCCCAAGGCGATGCAGGAGAGTTGTGGCAAGCAAGTATGGAACTCCACGGGACAGAACTAACACCAGGTACAATTCCAGCCACTCCTATGCAGTTAACCGCGACTGCGAGGTCTGCAAATTCCATTCGCTTGAATTGGAAAGATTTGGCTGAAAGCGAAACCGGTTACCGAATCGAACTAGCCGCTGGCTGGGGGTCTCCATGGCAGTCTTTTAGTACACTGGGACCGAACCGGACATTTCATGAAATAGACTTTATTCCTCAAGACCGCGAAATCTACTTTCGTGTAGCGGCCATCAATGGGTCCGAACAATCGGGGTACAGTAATGTAGCACACGCTTACACTGAAGATGGTAATGGCGCCGTGCTATACCAAGCTAGCTTTGAACCGAGCGCAGGTTACTCCGTCGGGAATGGGTTGGATAGTGTAGGCTGGTTACCTTTCCCAGAAGGATTTACTCATGCGGCCCACGGCATTCTGGCAGACGAATTTTCAAGTCGTGGTAGCCCAGGTCATGGCCAACAAGCGTATATAGGAAAGACCTGGAGAGGAGGGAGTGACTTCTCGAGCATCGGACACGCAGCCCCATACGATCCCATACCCAATACTACTATTCAAATGAAAGTGCTGGTGGGCCTATCAAACTCCAGCAACGGAGCCAGTGATCTGTTTGGATTCAACTTGTACAATCAGGAAGGCTATTTGCTTTGCAGGATCATGTTCGATAACAGCAATGGCGATGTATACTACGCCACCCAACGGACAATTGGCGCGATTACGGGTGGCTATAAAGGCCCCTTAGAAACACTACAAAAGAACCAAGTGTATGAATTAGTAATCAACCTCGATCTTGAGAATAGTAGTTGGTCAGGAACTATCGGAGGCACTACGATGGCCATAAATTTACCTCTTCAGCCATTGAACGGATCAGTCGACATGAACCTCGGAAGCGTAGATGCATTCTGGCAGGTCTTAGATACATCAAACGCAGGAAACAACTACATGCTCTTCGACGACCTACAAATCACACAGCGAAGCAATGAGCCACCTGAAGCACCCTCAGAATTCCAGGCGCGAGCCGTCAGTAGTACGATCAATTATCTTATCTGGGAACACAACCTACTAGCGGACCAATACGAAATTCAGCGTAGCGAAGATGGAGTAAACAATTGGACAACCATAGCCACCGTTTCAGAGGACGACGTATTTTATATAGATCCATTTCTACCAATAAACACTGAATACTTCTACCGCATTCGAGCACTTAGCAGCGCCGGAGATTCCCCCTTTCAAGTTCCGCAAAGCGCTCGTACGTATACCGAGTATGAAGATTGGAAAGATGGGCACCGCTTGGAAATCGATGCGACGGATGAAAGTGATTCCGACAACGACAAGATTCCACTCCTGGCAGAGTACGCGTTGCGGCTCAATCCACGCCTCATCTCCAATGGCGGATTACCGCGAGCGGTGGATGTGGACGGAGCTCCCGGACTTCGCTACTACCGAGCCCGAAAGGAAATCAATTACGTAGTGGAAGCCTCCACTGATTTAATACACTGGACGACCGAGGGCGTGAACCAGGAAGGCGAGATCCTAGGCCTGTTTATTACAGCAGTCACGGAGCCAGATTCCGAACTGCGCTTCTTTCGCTTATTTGTTAGCGAAAAAGAGTGATCCGAATTCCAAGTAGAAACTAAATCCAGGAGCCTCGACGTTCCCGTGTGCGTAATGCATTGGCTTCAGCGTCATCGAACACTTCCTTATCCGGATCCCACTTGAGTGAACGACCCACTTCCATGGCTATGGCGCCTATGTGCATGGAGTTGCTCAATTTATGTAAGGCACGGGAAGAATAGTTTGCCGATTTTCCGTTGCGAATAATATTGAGAAAGTTGCGGTGCTCAGTGGGTGGCATCGGCCAGATCTTGTTTTTGGCCGGATCGTATTTTTTGCGGTAAATATTCAGATCACTGGCCATCAGTTGACCTTTCCAGCCCTTGTTCCCTACCCAACCTTTACTACCCACAAAACGAATGGACGGTTCTTCAGACTTCACATGCATGGTCACTCCATTGGCATAGGTGTAGTTAATCTCATAGGTCTGCGGAACGGAGTTAATCGAATCCGGCGGAATGGTGCCAAAGCCGGAAACTTCAACCGGGCCCGAATCCTCGGCGAAGTTAGCCACCTGCGCTGTATCCATTAAATGGGCACCCCAGTCGGTTAACGAGCCTCCGGAAAAATCACGCACCTGACGCCAGGCCTGCGCATCGGTGATACCCGGTGTGTAATCACGTTCAGGAGCAGGGCCCAACCACAGGTCGAAGTCCAGTCCTTCAGGAACCGGTGCCGGATCCAGAATGGGGAAAATGGGCTTTATTGGTAAGCCAACACTGATGTAGCGCAGCTCACCGATCGCACCATTGCGAACCGCCTCAGCCATTTTGTGGTAGTGCGTCACCGAGCGATCCTCAAGTCCTGTAGCAAAGACGGCATCATGGTTCTTAACCGCTCTCACCAATTCCTGACCTTCACCGATCGTCAAAGTCGGTTTTTCACAAAACACCTTCTTCCCCGCCCGGATTCCCATGATAGCCATCGTTACATGCCAATGGTCCGGTGCAGAAATGACGACTCCATCAATATCCTTATCAGCCAAAAGATCACGGAAGTCAGAATAGGTCTTACAAGCCGTATCTCCGTTATGCTTGTCGACCATCTCTTTAGCTGTATGAAGGCGATCTTTCATGACATCGCACACAGCAAACGCACGGCAGTCATCCTCCTGCAAAAAAGAAGCCAGGTTGTAACGAGTCCCGTGTCCCCCCACTCCAATAAACCCTAGAGTAATCTTGCTCGAAGGAGCATCACTCCCAAACAATCGAGGCGAAACCACCAGCGGCGCAGCACTCGCAGCGAGCATAGATTTCAGAAAGGAACGACGATCAGGCACAGGCGTATTCTTAGGAGCATTCATAATTGAAAGGAAACTAAAGAGACAAATAAGATAGAGGTCGATTCTTGATCATAAAATTCTATCAAAGCGACAAATCGCTGCAAACCACAAACGAGAACAGAATTAACTTAAAAACTGTAGGAGCGGGTTTACCCCGCGATATTCGATAGCTCTCAAAGCGATCGGGGCGTAAAGCCCCTCCTACGCAATCAAGTCATGGATGACTCGTGCATCTTTGACTCCCGTCAGTCTCCGGTTCAATCCCTGGAAGGGGAAATTGAACTTCTTGTGCTCATAGCCGAGGAGATGAAGCATCGTAGCGTGATAGTCTTCCAGTGGCACCGGATTAACAGCAGGGCTGTAACCAACTTCGTCGGTTTCACCATAGGTGATTCCTGGCTTAACTCCCCCACCAGCCATCCAAGAGGTAAAGGCACCCGGATTGTGGTCGCGGCCTACTAATTTCATTTCCACTCCACCGCGATTTTCACGCATGGGGGTTCGGCCAAATTCACCACTCCATACGACGAGTGTATCCTCAAGAAGTCCTCTGGCTTTAAGATCCTTAATCAAGGCCGCCATCGGCTGATCCACTTCGCGACATTTGTCCTGGAATCCACCATTGAGGGCTTCGGCCATCCCTGCTCCATGCGAGTCCCAACCCCAATCGAAGAGTTGAACGTAGCGCACTCCCCGTTCGACGAGTCGTCGCGCCAAGAGGCAGTTGTTAGCAAAACTCTCTTTACCCGGCTCCGTGCCGTAAAGCTCATGCACGTGGCTCGGTTCTTTTTCGATATCCATGGCGTCGGGCACTGCCATCTGCATACGAAAGGCCATTTCGTATTGAGCAATCCGGGTAAGTGTTTCCGGATCACCAAAATCTTCGTGGGTTTGCTCATTGAGATTTTTTAGCGTATCCAACGCTGACCTACGCACATCGCGAGTTATAGCCTCAGGGTTGGCAACATTCAGCACGGGATCTCCAAAGGAACGGCATTGCACCCCTTGATAAACAGAAGGGAGAAAACCAGATCCCCAAAGCGCTTTTCCTACACGAGGAATACGACCACCTGATAGCAGCACGACAAAGCCGGGAAGATCCGCGTTCTCCGTGCCCAATCCCCAAGTCGTCCAAGCGCCTATCGAAGGATGCCCGATCCGTGGTTGTCCGGAGTGCACCATTAATTGGGCCGGACCATGGTTAAACTGATCCGTCTGCAGGGTCTTGATAAAACTTACGTCATCGACCACTTCCGAAAAGTGCGGCAGCCGATCAGAAACCCAGGCTCCCGAATCTCCATATTGCTGGAATGGGAACTGTGGCCCGAGCATGTTGGGCGTGCCTTGAATGAAGGCGAAGTTCTTCCCCTCAAGAAACGATTGAGGGCAGGCCTGTCCATCGAGTTGTTGCAAGTCGGGTTTGTAATCAAACAACTCCAACTGACTTGGAGCACCAATCATGTGAAGGTAAATTACTCGCTTGGCTTTCCCCGGGAAATGCGGCTCCAGGGCACTCAATGGATTTGATGGATCGTGGTGAGGCATCGAACCTCCTCCGGAGGCGGCTTGAGCCTGCCCAGCTAAAAACATAGCCCCAAGTCCAGTCGTGCACTGAGATAGAAACTGGCGGCGGGTTTGACGTTTCAGCGAACGCAACCGGGCTTCATCAAGTAATGTTTCCAGATTCATTAGAAAGTCAGGGTTTCATCGAGATTGAGAAGCACTTGTGCGACTACCGTCCAGGCAGTTTCAGAAGACTTCATGTTCACCTCCTCATACAATTGAGTCAATGCCTCCAAGCGCGCCTCGTTCGCAGCCCGTCCAGTAACCAAGCGGTAGCCCTGCGATAGTCCCAGCTCCGGAGCATCGGAGAAACTGGATTCAAGCTTGCGGCCAAGCTCCTCCGCACATTCAACGAAGGTTTCGTCGTTCAGGGTTACCAGCGCTTGGAGCGGCGTATTCGAAGTTAGACGACGAGGAGTACAAAATTCACGGGAGGGCGCGTCGAAAGAAGCAAAGGACGGAAAGGGAATACTTCGTTTGATATAGGTGTAGATCGAGCGGCGGTAACGATCTTCCTCTCCGCGCTCAGGCGTCTCCCACAGATCTCTGGAAAGAAACGGACGCCAAACACCTTCCGGTAGTGGAGGATGAACTGGCGGGCCTCCTAACCTGGATGAAAGCAAACCACTCACAGCCAAGGACTGGTCACGCACCATCTCAGCTGTCAACCGGAGGCGTGGACCACGAGCCAAGAGACGATTGTCAGGATCGAGGGCAACCAGATCGGGAGTGACACGGGAGGATTGTTGAAACGCATGACTGAGAACCATTTCCCTGAGAACAGCTTTTACACTCCAGTTGTGGTTCTTCTGGAAACGAACGGCCAAATAGTCGAGGAGTTCAGGATGGGTGGGTTTCTCCCCCGACGATCCAAAGTCTTCCAGCGTAGGCACAATCCCTACTCCAAAAAGCTGCTCCCATAGACGGTTCACAAATACCCTCGAAGTGAGCGGATGATTATCTGACACCCACCACTCGGCCATGGAAAGTCGATCGAGGGATTTCGGCGCTCGCGCAACTTTGGTGAGCGAATCTGGAAGAGCTGCAAAAATCTGGTCGCCCTTCTCCATCGCATTTCCTCGTTCAAACACATGAGTGGGACGCGCGAGCTCTTCAGGACGGTTGGCCATGATCGGGACCGTTGTACCAGGTATATCATTGAGCCGATCAACCGCCTGGATCATTTCACGCTGCAAACGATACTCCTTACTCTTCCAACCGCCAAAGCGTGTCCAACGCTTATCGGAGCTAGTCGCCAGGTTCCCCCGTTGGATCGCCATCGGATGGCTACCATGCCCTGTCTTGTTACAATGAATGTGCAAGGAAACCGTATCGCCCGTTTTAAGCTCCAATGGTTGCTCCGGAACCAGCACCAGTTTGCGCGCATAGTGGATACGTGAATCTGCTCCCCAACCGGCACCGTTCTTACCAATCAACTTCATCGGCTCCGTTGGCAGGTAAGGCACGTCAGGCACACTCCACTTGAAACAGAAATCCGTTACCGAGCCATCCTCACCCATGACCTTTGCGACTACGTCGTCTATAAGAAATCCCCACTCCGGACTATGGACAGAGTTCTCGGGGTCAAAAGGCAGCACGGTAAGCTGTAAAGCCGTGACGGGTTTTTCGCCGAAGCTAGTTTGAGGCACTTCGATAATGGTATGCGTTTTAGTCGCAACAGTACCGACCGTTTGAAATTCATCGTGTATTGGTTTTTCGACTACTTCATACTCCGTGTTATTGTTCGCCTTCACCGAGAGCTGTTTCAGCCCCTGCCATTTGGTTTTGTCGCGCAAACTAATACCACGATCCCAAATACCCTCCTTGAGATTCAGGATCTGATCGCGCAAGGCCATGGCTTCTTCGTAGCGATCCCGATCTTTTGGCACCTTCACAAACGGCTCGTCTTTTTGAAGATCAGAGTCCGCCGTGTTGTTATAGAAATCCATAAAGCTGTAGTAGTCAGCATTGCGCAATGGATCATAGGGATGATCGTGGCATTGGGCACAGGCGAAGGTGACCGATCCCCAGGTCTGCCAGGTCGTGTTGATACGATCGACAACCGCTTCGACGCGAAACACTTCATCGTCCGTCCCACCTTCATCGTTCGTCTGCGTATTGCGCTGACAAGCGGTAGCAATGAGGTCTTCCAAACTTGGCTTCGGCAACAAATCGCCCGCGAGTTGTTTGATGGTAAACTGATCAAAAGGAAGGTCGTCATTGAAAGCCTTTACCACCCAATCGCGGTAAGCCCAGATGGTGCGTTTCTGATCCTGCCCCAGTCCCCCCGAATCGGCGTATCGCACCAGGTCCAACCACATCGTGGCCCAGCGTTCGCCAAAGGCAGGCCGACTCATCAAATCATCCACGGCATCTTCGACAGCCTGTTGAGGATCGCGGGCATAGTCTCTCTCAAATATTTCCAGCTCAAGCAGCTCAGGCGGCAACCCGGTAAGACTTAAACTCAGGCGACGCAGCAAACGCCCTGGTGATTCAAGCGGGCTTGGTTCCAATCTCTCTTCTTCGAGCCTGCGAAACAAAAAGTGATCCAAGTCACCTTGAGCTTGGTCATCAAAAGCGGTCTCAGGAACGGGCGGTTTTCTGGGACGTTCAAACGCCCAATGCTCACTCCACTTGGCTCCTTCTTCAATCCACTGTTTGATCAAATCAATTTCTTCGCTCGATAAGGATTCATGCTCATCCGGCGGCGGCATACGATCATCTTCATCATCCGTTGTTATCCGGAAAAACAATTCCGATTCTTCGAGACTCCCCGGAACTACCACCGTATAGTCAGACTTCCCATTAAAGTTCACCACCCGGTCTTCGTAAACGAAGGACACATTCCCCGCTGCCTTCACGCCACCATGACACTCCGTGCAATTCGCATTGAGAATCGGGCGAATGTCTCGGGCAAAATCAACCTGACCAAACAAAGCCGGCGATAAGGCAACCGAAACCACGACCACAAGGATTGGAATAACTCTAGGGATAGACGTCATTTTGAGATGAAAATTAGATGGATGAATCGAAAGCATTCAGCAACCAAATAAGCAAAGGGACTTTCATTGGGAATCAACTAGCGATTTCTGTCAAACTCTTGAGTGAACGATTCAAAGTTTCAAACATGAGAAACTGCCCACAAACTTCCAGTTTTCGGATCGCGACTGACTTTCGCTTTTTACGGTTTCAATCATACTATTCCTTTTGACCTTGAAGAACCTGAAAGTCCCATGTTTTCTGGTATCCAGTGAACATCCCCCTCCTTGAAGTCCCCTATCCCTCAACCTGGTTATACGTAACTGAGTTACGTTCAAAATAACTGTTGTGTAGAAAGAAATGTTTAAGGTCGATAAACTTGTTAAGTTCGCGAGGAAAGAAATAGCAAAGTTCTCGAAGTCCCATCAGGACGAAACATTCTATGCATTCGCCATCGACGCTAATATGTTGTGCCTCAATTCTGAAGAGTGTTTTGAGAGAACACTTTCGGGATACGTCAATGACTGTGACTTTAGGAATCGCCACATTGAGAATTGGACGGATATGACGGAAACAGACATGGATGCCGAGGAAGTAGTGTTGGATCTCGGAGCTAAGTATTCGGGGCTTGATCTCGACGATAAAGATGCATGCCTAAAACTCATCAACGAAAGAGGAGAAAGAAATAGAGAAAAAGGAAATCCATACCGTCTGGAAGAGCACATCAAAGACCTTCGGGAGAACACTGGAGATTGGGATTATCAAGGGTTCACTGAATTCTCAAAACGTCGTGGATTCGACGAAGATGCGTAAGCTGATCACTATGACATGGAAGACGATGAGCAAAAAGTGAGTGCTTACGGCCTGGTTATGGATGAAGTCATTAAGGAATTACTAGAGATTGGAGCGTTTGATTGTTTACGCAGAACATCTGATTTTTATGCTACACGACTTGAACACAACTATTAGACACAACAAGCCGGCTCACTTAACTCCGTGGGGTTGCACCCCACTTCGTTAGTGGCCTCAGCGTTATAGAATGAAATTAGAAAAGCTAACTACTAGTCTTTCCGTTGTTGCTGTCGTTGTCGGCTTGGCCGGGATGAATGGGATTGTTAGTGGCTCGATGGCAGTCATTGATGGATCCAACCTTCTCCTTGGAGGCCTGTCGGTAATATTGGGGCTTATTGGTATATTCGGAGCGTATCTCTGTATCGCAAAGAAAGTCATTTATCCATGGATTTCATATCTTTGGGTGCTCCCCCAACTCTTTACCGTATCCACATCCCAATACGAC
>CALJGU010000028.1 GCA_938075565.1 uncultured Opitutales bacterium
CCCGAGGGGACCGAAGGAGCAAAGGTCCATTCATCGAATACCTGCCCTTCGGGGGCGAGGCCCGCATCCAAAACCACGGTTTCACCCAATTCAACATCAACAACGTTGCTAACGCTATTCGTATTAACGGTGAGGCTATAGCTTGGCGAGCTCCCCTCCATGTAGACAGCCGTGGCCGTCAGGTCATTGGCCGGCATGTTAAAGGAGGTCGACACCTCGCCAGTATTAGCTCCTGGCGGGACTGAAGGTTCAAAGGTCCATTGGTTAAAGAAATAGCCGTCGGGTGCCGGCAAAGCATCGATCTGAACATCCGAACCAACGCTGTAATCCACCACTGAGGTTCCACTATCAGTATTGACTGTAACCGAGTATCCGGAAGAACCATGCCTGATGAATACCACTTTATCCAGGTAGAGAACCTGGGCTTTCGATCCGACTTCGAACTCAAACCGGACATCCATCGCATCGGCTGTGTTGTGGGTATAGAAGAACTCGTAGCTTTGTTGGCTGGACCCAATGGACGTTTCGGCACTTTCGTAGAAAACAGTTCCACTTCCCACATCCTTAAGTAACACCTTCAAGAGGCCATCGCCGCCTTCACTACGGGCGATAAAGCTGATCCGATAAGTGACTCCCTCAATCAGGTGAAACAAGGTTCTCTCGGATGGTTCCGAATTGGTAACCAGGGATTGCAGGTATAGCTGTCCCCCACCCTCAAACTCCGGGACGGTTAATTTCATCATGGAATTTCCACTGAAGGCACTTCCGTTCTGGATAGTTGAGGTAATAGCGTCCGTGGATAACAGCCACCCACCTTCGGAGAAAAATTCACCATTGATCATTTGATCGATATTGGGCCAAAAGGTGGGAATCTCCTGCCCCGTCAACACCGGGGTCACAATGGGATGCCAACCCAGCTCGGTATCAAATATGGCGAATGCCCGCTGGTTGTGTTGAATGCCGGTATACCACATACTCCCGATGTCGTGGGTTTCGAAGAGATCAAAATGATGGGCCAGCCATTTTTCCAAATCTCCACTCGCATCGCGGGTCGGAAACATCCAGGCGCCCCATTCAGTAGTGATGATCGGAATATCAACTCCTTCACTCGCTCTCCAATCGACGGCATACATAACCTGCTCGGTTATGGGATCCTTCCATCTGGACTCGTCATTTCCCAGTGGAGCCGTCCACATGGCGAAGTTCAACCCATCCGCGTGCTTGGGATTGTAGAAGTGAATCGCAACCCCAACATTGCGATCGTCGTTGAACCCCTTGCCTCCATCAAAGGTATAGGTCAGGTGTTCTTCCGTAACGTAGGGGTCAAGAAACTCAGAGTCGTTATGACCGGGCCCACCCATGAGGATCGGACGGTCCGGATCTTCATCCCGGATCGCTTGAGCAGCTGCATTGTATAAACGCATGGCGTTCGCATGAGCGATGCCATCTTGGAAACCAATACCCCGAGGTTCGTTGAGGATTTCAAAAACAAGGTCAGCGGGATAGTCTTTCCAGCGACTGGCCATCTCTCCCCACTTCTGCGCGATTTGCTGCTCCCCCAACGATACATTGCCGGCCCAGGAATTGAGACCCCACAAACAAACCACGATGGCCAGTCCTTTTTCCAGGGCATCATCGATCTGTTGTTCGGTTTCACTGACGTTGGAAAAATAAGTCGTGAATATCCGCACCGACTCGAAACCCGCTTCCGCAATAGCCTGCATTTGAGCGGCCTGGTGTTGACTCTTTGGCCACACTCCGCTGTTAACTCGGGACACATCCAGGTTGACGCCTTTGTGGAGTTTGCGAAACACGGGCGCATAGCCGGTTGATTCGATCTCAGTCCGAAAAAAGACGTTCCCGTCTCCAGCTAACTGATACGTCCACTCCCTCACCGTTCCGATGGGCGAATCCAAGTTCACAAGGCTGGAACTAAGCACCTGGTCAGAGGCATTGGCGACTTGCGAAAATCCCTCACGATTCCAATCCGTTAAATCCTCACTCCAGCCTAGATACGGTCTAACCGTTTCAGAATTTACCAGCTCACGCACTTTCAGCTCCTTCAATTGAGGATCGATTTCAATCGCCTGGTCCCGTACAGCTGGATCTCCTCCAAAAGCGTATTCCTGTTGCGCATTCAATCCGTCGCCGTCGAGGTCGAGTAAGGCGTCAGCCGGGTCATTTGGATTCATTCCCCAGAGGGTTTCGACCGCATCGGGTACCAGGTCGCCATCGGCATCTGAAACTGTTTGTCCTGATAAAACGGATACGGACAGCAAGCACCAACCAAGCAAAAAGAATATGAGGGCCTTAGATTTCATTGTTAAATTTCCACCCACAATATTTAGTCCAAATCCGGAACAAGGGGATCCTGAACTCCTGTGAGCACATCCAGAGCGACTTGGTTCCACCCGTTTTGAGTATGCAAGATGGTAAAGTTCCAATCATCATTGAAACCCACACTGTAGTACATACTACCGATGCCGTAGGAAACACAGGTATCGTAAACGAACTGGAGGTAGGTCCGAAAGTCGTTGTCCGTATGCGACGGAGGTGCCCAGGCGCCCCATTCCGTAAGGACCACGTGCTTGTTGTAAGTTTCTGACCAATCTTTTGCATAATCCAGGGCATCCGTCACTAAATCCTGCCACCCCGGCTGACTGGCGAGCGATTGAGTGTTGTGAGAAATTGCATATGGATAATACATGTGGACGATACCCAGGAGATTCGGATCCTCTTCCATTCCCGTGCCATCTTCCAATTCATAGGTCAGGTATTCCGGGGTGACGTATTGAGCAAATTGTGCTCCTTCGTTCAAAGCCGGACCGCTGAGTCCGAGAATACGATCATCGTCAATGGCGCGGATAGCCGGGATAACGGCGTTGATAAATTCGATCGCCGTTTCATCTTCCAGACCGTTCGGCCATTGGATGCCGGACGGTTCGTTCAGGAGTTCAAAAATCAGTTCCTTTGGATAATCTTTAAAGTACTCCACATAATTTTCCCAGAGATCGATAAACTCCTGCTTTCCTGATTCCGTATTGGAGATCCAGCCGATTTTCCCCCACATACAAAGGACGATCGTGAGATCGCGCTCCAGGGCATCGTCCACGATATCTTTGTAGAGCTCCGGGGATGCCCAGGCACTGAAGAACATGCGGACACTTCGAAATCCGGCTGCTTTAACGGCATCAAAATAAGCAGGTGTGTAGGTATTCTTGTTGGGAATCGGGCCTCCAGGAGGAGCAAGATCCACGTTGATACCTTTACTCAGCTTGGCAATCATGGCTGCAGACTCGCTGTCCCAATATTCTGCCGTCACCGTAAGGTCGTGGGACGGCATGACGAAGGAGGTAGTTGCACTGGTAATATTCGCACCGAAAGGAACCGAGGGATCAAAATTCCAACGATTGAAGAGCGAGCCGTCAGAGGTTTCGTTGGCATCAATCTCCACCGTCGAACCACCTGTATGATCGTTAACAGTGCTACCACTTTCAGTGACAACCATAAGGGCCTGAGGTTGCCCCGGCTCGTAGAGTGCGATGGCTATCACATCATGTGGAAGCATTTCAAACTCGGCGACGATGCTATTGATGTCCACATCCGCAGGTTCGACGGGAGCAAACTCCCACTGGTCAAATACCTCTCCCTCGGGAGCCGGATGGCCGACAATTTCCACCGACTCACCAGTAGCATGTTCAAAAATGCGACTGTCGCTGTTTCGGAGGACGGTCAGGCTATGCGGTGGCTGCAGCCCAAGACTCACATTATCAAGGGTAACATTCTCGTCGGTCGTCCCCACGTTGAAGTCGAGGCGGGCATCACTATCAGTAACTTCAGAAACAAAGGTGTAGCTGAAGTCCTGCACCTCGGTTGTTAACGCAGCGTCTTGCCTGAAAATGTGACTGAACCCATCCGGTCCGGTATTCAGGTAAACATCCATAGTCCGGGGCGCATCCGCTTTGGCGCTAAAGCGCAAGCGGTATTCGGTGCCGGCTACAATATCCAATCCATCCTGAACAAATTGTGGCTCCCAGGCATTGGTGCCCACTGAAGTTAACGAAATGACTGCTTCCCCGTTCGTAATTTCGTAACTTGCCGAAGCGCCATCTTCAACGAACTCCCAGGAATCGGCCCCCTGGCTAAAATCACCGTTTATGATAAGGTCGTCCTCACCTCCTCCGGAAGCGGAATCAAGCTCGACCCGAAAAAAGTTACTTCCGCTATTGGCCCGCAAAAAAAAGGTATACTCCCTTACCGTCCCTAGTGGCGAATCCCAATCTACCTCTCTGGAACGAATGATGTTGCTGGCTGATCCTTTGGCATCATCGAATGTGTCGCGTTCCCAATCAATCAGGTTGTCCGTCCACCCCAATCGGACCCTTGCAGTTTTGGAGTTCAACAGTTCACGGACGATCAACCGATTCGAATGGGGTACCAATTGAATCACCTCGTCGTGCAAAGCAGGATCTCCTCCGGTAACATATTCCAGTTGGGCATTCAGACCGTCACCATCCCTGTCCAGAACCGCATCCGAAGGATCCAACGGGTTCATCCCCCAAAGCATCTCCACTCCATCCGGCAGGAGGTCGTTGTCGTCATCACTATCGATGATGTCAGACAGTCCGTCTTCGTCGAAATCCGCTGGAGTTTGTCCTGACAAAACGGGTACAGCTAACGCTAGCAGCAAAAGTAAAACCAATCTATTCGAAAACTGTAGGAGCGGGTTTATCCCGCGATC
>CALJGU010000029.1 GCA_938075565.1 uncultured Opitutales bacterium
TATCTGGTGGTTTGGAGGAGGCTTTGACCTCACACCCTATTACGGAAGAAAAGAAGATGCCATTCATTGGCACCAAACGGCCAAAGCGGCCTGTGATCCTTTTGGAGAAGCCTATTACCCGAAATTTAAGCATTGGTGTGACGAGTATTTCTCACTTCCTCACAGGCAGGAACAACGGGGCATTGGAGGGCTTTTCTTTGATGACTTCTCCGAGCAAAATTTCAGCTACAGCTTTGATTTAATGCGCAGTGTTGGTGACCATTTTATCCCTGCATACCTCCCTATCGTAAAGAGACGTTTGAATGATCCTTGGACCGAAGCTCAGCGGGAATTCCAACTCTATCGGCGTGGGCGATATGTGGAATTTAATCTGCTATGGGATCGAGGAACCAAGTTCGGAATTCAGTCCGGCGGACGAACGGAATCTATTCTCATGTCACTCCCACCGCTTGTAAGTTGGAAATACAACTGGCAGCCGGATCCCGGAACAGCAGAAGCCGAACTTTACGATTATTATCTAAAACCACGTGACTGGTTGAATTTAGATTCCTAGGAAACAATTTGTTTGGCATAAGGATTATAGCGTCCTTTTCTGACTCGCTACCATGACGCAAGCAAACAGCATGAACTACCGGCAACGATTTCTAGCAGCGGCCAATTGCCAAACCGTGGATCGCACACCTGTGTGGCTTATGCGGCAAGCGGGTCGATCTCTACCTGAGTATAGAGCTTTGAAGGAAAAATACTCTTTCCTCGAGCTTGCTCAGACTCCCGAGCTCGCAGTGGAGGTGACCCTCCAGCCCATTCGAAGATTCGATTATGATGCGGCTATCCTTTTCAGCGACATTCTGGTCATTCCAGAAGCCATGGGACAACCCTACTCATTTCGAGAACAGGGTGGTATTCAAATGGAGTTCGCTATCCAAAACCGAGCCGACATCCAAAAACTCTCCACGGAGGCCGTCGTAGATCGATTGGACTATGTAAGAAAAGCCCTTGAGATCTTGCGCAAAGAGCTATCCGACGAACGAGCGCTACTCGGATTTGCGGGATCACCCTGGACTTTGGGGACCTATATGATCGAAGGAGGCTCCTCAAACGATTACCGACTAGTGTTGGATATGTTTAATAGTAACCGGGCGGATTTTGAACTGCTCATGGAAAAAGTAACGGACGCCCTGATCGCCTATTTCAAAATGCAAATTGAAGCTGGTGTAGATGCTGTTCAACTTTTCGATTCGTGGGGTGGCATCCTTAAAGGAAAGGACTATCATGAAGGGTCTCTCAAATGGATGAGGAAAATTATCGATGCCATAAAAGATGATATCCCGGTAATTCTATTTGCGAAAGGCTGTGCCGACGAAATGACAGCCCTTTGCGATACTGGTGCTCAAATCATTGGACTAGACTGGACCGTAGATATTGGCGCCATGGGAAAAACTATCCCGGCAAACATCGCCATTCAGGGGAATTTGGATCCCATGATCCTAAATGACTCACCTGAAACCACACGGATCGAGGCACAAAAGATTCTAGATGGCATGAGAGATCGACCCGGCCACATATTTAATTTGGGTCACGGGATTGATAAAGACGCAAAGTTGGATTGTGTAGAAGCTCTCTTGGACACGATTCGAAATCCATCATGAACACCCTGGAAGTAAATCTCGACCTCATCCAACAATACAACGAAGCCGGGCCAAGATATACCTCCTACCCTCCTGCAAATATTTTTTCAGAGTCATTCGAACTGAATGATCTGGAAAGTAGTATTCAAGCATCCGATACCGAAGACCGTCCGCTCTCGCTCTACTTCCACCTCCCCTTCTGTCATAGCCTTTGCTGGTTTTGTGGATGTAACAAAATCATAACCCGTAATCCAGAAGCAGCAGACGAGTATCTCGGTTACCTTGAGAAGGAAATCAAACTTCGCTCGCAAGAGATCTCTCAAGAAAGAAAAGTCGTTTAATTGCACTACGGCGGTGGCACCCCAACCTTTTTTAATGTAGATCAACTCACACGACTCTGGGAACTCATCGAAAGTAATTTTAACTTCTCGGATGATGCAGAGCTCAGCATTGAGGTTGATCCAAGAACGATGCAACCGGGTCAACCAGAGCTACTATTTAAACAGGGCTTTCGACGTGCTTCACTCGGCATCCAGGATTTTAACCCACAAGTTCAAAAGGCAGTTCACAGAATTCAGCCTGAGGAGATGACTCGCTCTACGGTGGATCAACTAAAAGAAGCTGGATTCACATCTATCAACGTCGATCTCATATATGGATTGCCCTACCAAACGGCCGAAAGCTTTGAAGAGACATTGAGCCGGGCTCTTGCTCTCAATCCTGATCGTTTCGCAGTTTTCAACTATGCCCATGTACCCTGGATGGTTCCGGCCCAACGGATAATCAAAGAAGATACCCTTCCAGCGCCTGCCACCAAGTTGGCAATGCTGAAACTTATCACCGAAACACTTACCAGAGAGTCCTATCATTACATTGGCTTGGATCACTTTGCTCGGGAGGAAGATGAACTTTCTGTTGCCCAGAAAAGACGTACGCTTCAGCGAAACTTCCAAGGTTACAGCACCTACGCGGCTGTAGACATTCAGGCATATGGGGTAAGCTCGATCTCACAGAATAAAACTGCCTATTTCCAAAATGAAAAAGACATCAATGTCTGGAAGGAGCGTTTAGACAAAGGAGAATCTCCAACAGCCAAGGCATACATCCTCACCAATGATGATGAGATCCGCCGCTACGTTATCATAGAGTTGATGTGTAACTTATTCCTGGATCTAGACCAAGTGAACGAAATGTTTTCCATCGAGTTCAATGACAACTTCGCAAGCGAACTGATCGCTCTATCCTTCATGGAGCAAGACGGCCTCGTTCGAGTCACAAGCAACAGTATTGAGATCACAGATACAGGTCGTCTGCTCATACGCAACATTGCCATGTGTTTCGACGCCTATCACAAGGGCGCTCAGGGTCGTTTCTCAAAAACGATTTAAAGGCCTGTTCAATACCCCGGGTTGACGACTACAGAGCTCACTCGATTTACGAAAGGAACAAGACTGGTATCTACCGCCATGTTCGGAACACTACTACGTATTGCAATTCCATCTCCTCGAAACTCTCGATCACAATAGACAAAGATCTCCGTGTTCCCCTCGATCAAAATGGATGCGACACAATCGTTCCACGTTCCGGCCAATCCTTTCGATAGACTCAACAGATCAACATGAACGTCTCCTGGTGTGAGGATGATTTGATTCCCTTTATAGTTCGGTTGATCGTATAGGATCACTCTTGTTTGCGGGGCATGCATACCAGTATTCCCAAGAGAATTCGAAGGAACCAAAGGTGCGCTTTGAGCTCCTGGCGCTATATAAGCTGATGTTGAAGGAGGTTCCTGATAGGGTGAAGACTCCAAAAGGTGACTGTTCAATAAGTAATCCCTGGAGCCATGTCTGTGATCTACCTCATCGATGATTCCTGGCAGGACTTCAATGGATGAAATCTCATCGTTGAACTCCCTCAAATATCCATCGCGATTAAAGTCTATATGACTTCCGTGCAGGTAAATGTAATCTCCGCCAAAATCAGAATCTATATAAAGTATCACCGTAACTTCTC
>CALJGU010000030.1 GCA_938075565.1 uncultured Opitutales bacterium
GGATATTAAAGTAATTCGGACACGGTTTTTCGTAAACTTCGTGGCGCTCGTGATTCCATTATTCGTCGCAATAATGTGGATACAAAATGAAATGTCCTTAAATTATCTGAAGGGTAGCATTGCTGAATTGGCAGAAGAAAAAGCTTCTATGCAGTCCACCAATAACGAGCTCGTAGAGTTAAGCAGGGAGTTTCTCAAAGAATCAGCCAAGATCGAATCTCTAGATGAATACTATTATAACCTATTTCCAGTTAGCGACTATTTGGTGACTCTATCGGATCAAGTCAGAGAAGACATGGTGGTCTCCTCTTTGGAACTTAAGAAATCAAACAGAGTTTCAGGTAACGATGTGATCGATGTATGGGAATCTCGAATCGCTGGTTATGTCGCACACGTTGATCAAGAAGCCATTACACGCGTAAACAATTTTGTAGAGGAAATCGGCAAAGAGGAACTTCTTGAGCCACATATCGATGAGGCATTTTTGGATAATCTCGCCCGTGATCAAGAGACCGATACACTTAACTTCGTGGTCAGCATTACGATGTTGGACAGTGATCTAACCGGAGACGAAGACGCAGAGTAATGAATAAAGAATTTATATCTGAAAAATATAGGGAATACCGAGTCCTAGTAATAGGAATCGCTGCTTCTATCTTGCTAACTGGAGTCTACTTCATTCGAACGGGTTCCGCTAATGATCTAAAAGCTGAGTACGATGAGCTCACTGCCGAAGTAGATCTACTTACTAAAAATGCCAAGAACGGTGGCGAACTAGTAGGGAACCTTGAGAAGGTTAAGCAGTACACTGAGTTGATGAACGGCCGGTTCATCTCTCAAAATCTGGCTGATATCCACGATGTTTTTTACACCTTGGAGAGAGAATCAGGTGTTTCTTTGGAAGGCTTTCAACGGCCAGAGATGCATTCGGAACCCATAAAACCAACAGCTAATGAGGTAGAATACCAGCCTCTCAGCATGGCTGTTACCATTTCCGGAACTTTTAAAAACGTATTAAAATTTATACACTCTCTTGAGAACAGCCCGCTTCTATTTCGTTATAGCGCCCTGATGGTTTCCGCACGTCCTAGAACTCCTGAAATTGATGCTGTCTCTTTAACTTTGAACCTGGAACTCCTCTCTTTTAATGAGCAATAAAATGAAAGTCCAATCGTTACTAGCTTTGATCATCTGGGTCGCAGGTGTTCACAGTACTCAGGCACGTGTTGTCGTCACCAGCGAAAAACAAGCCGAGTACTTAGGTACTGCTCGTCTGCTATTAAGCGATCCAGCTGGTTCATCAGATTTGAACACCGACTCACTGGACGATCCATTCTTCCTTGATAAGATTGAGGAAGAGGTCGTTGAGGAGGTCGTTGAAGAAGCTGCTCCCGTAGCAGAGGTGCAACGCCCACTGGGCGATGATGAGATTCTCGGTCTCGTATCGCAAAAGCTGAAGCCTTCAGGATTCATCGATCAAGGTGGTCAGCAATACCTCATCCTGAACGGTAAGAAGGTTCAGGACGGAGTCTCATTCAATTTCCCACATCAGGAAAAACTGTACTCAATCCTAATATCTGAAATTCATGCCAATTCTTTCACCCTCAACTTAAACTCTGAATCGAAGACGATTTCAATGGAGTAAACTTGCTATGACCAAAAAACTAATACTTCTATTCACAATTCTTTTGTTGCCCGGTAGTTTCGTGGTCGGACAAACCCCTATTCAGCGGGCGGAGGAAGTCATCATTCAAGCTGAGGATCGCGTCGCAGATTCAGACGAAGTTCTGAATTCCGACTTGGCCCAGACTGAATCCTCCGGAGATCAAGTTGTTGACCTGATCGATTTTGGAGACGAAGGCAGCGGAGGAGGCGGATCGCTTCTTCAAGCTGATGAAACCATCACCATCGATTTTCCCGATGAAGAAATCCGATCTGTTCTCAGAAATGTGGCAGATCTCTACGAACTCAACTTGGTTATCCCTGATACCTTGGTCGGTCGCACCAGTGTAAAACTGAGTGAGGTTACTTGGGAACAGGTCTTCGAAGTTGCTCTATCTCCTGTAGGTTATACCTACGTGAGAGACAACAACATCATCAAAGTTATAAGTCGTGAAGAGTTGGCCATGGAGCCTACCGATACTCGAGTATTCTTGATCAACTTTGCACGTGCTGAAGATATTCATAAGACAATCGAGCCTCTGGTTAGCCCAGAAATTGGCGGCCGTGTACAAGTAGATGTTCGCAGTAATGCTCTTGTTATTACAGAGCGTCCTTCTCGCATGGATAAGATCCAGGAGATCATTGATCGCTTGGATAAGCCAACCGATCAGATTATGATCGAATCAAAATTCATTGAGGCCTCTGACCGTGATGTTAAAAACCTCGGTGTTAACTGGGCTTCTTTGAACGGATTCGGTGTTCAAGCGGGTCCTTTTACCCAGAACGACACTACTGGATATAATCGTGGTAATACAGCTTCCAACACGAATGGATTCGACAACACCAGGACTACCAGCTCTGAGAATGGCAATAGCTTGGTGAATCAGACTGTCGTGAATAATCTGACAGGATTGCCAGTAAGTAACAATTCTACCAATACAACCAATATCGCTAACAATGTTCTTACAGACGGAGTAAATACAAGTTCCGTAGCGAATGGGATCACAAATGGAAACTCCTTTGACCGCATGACAACCTCTGTCCTCTCGGCTGATCAGTTCCAGATTGTTATGAGTGCTCTTAAAACAGATACAGACATCAAGTTGGTATCTAACCCGACCATCGTTACGCTCAACAACAGTGAAGCTACGATCAACATTGGTGAGGATTATCCAATTCCTAAATTCACTTACAATGAAGAGCGTGGGACGTTCGAAATTAGTGATATCGAGTATAAGTCTATTGGTATCAACTTGAACGTGACACCACAGGTTAATAGTGCGGGATTTATCAATCTCGATATTCAACCTGAAGTTAGTGCCCGCGCTGGCACGGTTACTCTTGGTGGTGCTAGTGGAACGGAAGTACCTATTATTTCTACTCGTAAGACTAATACCAAGATCACTTTGAAGGACGGTTACACACTCGCCATTGGTGGTTTAATTGAAAGCACGGATACAAAGATCGACACTCGTGTGCCTCTCCTTGGAGACATTCCTGGCTTAGGTCGTCTATTCCGTTCGAATTCTGACAATTTGGTTCAGCGTAATCTGATCATCTTCATTACTGCGAAAACTCTTAATCCGGACGGAAGCTCTTACGAAGAAGTGGTTGATCCACGTATGCTTCATCAAATGGACATTCGTGCAGAGGACATCCCCGGTTATGAGTTGAGTGACCGTGAGCGTGAATTACTTGAAGCAGTAGAACAATACCGCAACCAAGTGACTGACGTAGAAAATCAAATGCAGCTCCAGAATCAATTGGGTAACCTCAAGGATCTTGAAGCTCGTCGTGAAAGAGAGCGCGAAGCTGCTGAGATTTCAGGTGAAGGCGACGATCGTCCATTTGTTTTAAAGCGTCGCTAAACATCGGACATAGCAACATTACTTTCAGAAGCGGAGGATTTTTCCTCCGCTTCTTTTTTTTGCTTACAAATACTAATAGAGTCCGGATACATGTCCCTGCGCCAGCTTTACAAAGAAGACGGCGGCATTGGAAGCAGCATGAGCTGCAATACAGGGCCAGAGGCTTTTGGACGGATTGCCGCGCGAGATGCGTAGGACATAAAACCAAAATGAATTAAGAAATACGATACCTGTGCTGAAAAAGGTTTTGGCGCTAAATTGAATTTCCAAACGTCCATCTTCCCAAATCCATAAGTAAGGATGAATGACTGCGAAGAGAAACGAAAACCCTAGTACACTGGCCCATAACCACACGCGGCCCTTATTTTGGACAAGCAGATAGCCTCGAAACACCAATTCTTCGCCGAAGCCGGCACCTATGCTAACCAAAGCGAAGAGGACAGTCATGGAAGATTGCTCATTGCTGATCCCCAACATGTTTTCCCCAACTGTTTCGCCAGCTACCAGAAACAACGCTCCAGCAACTCCAACAAGAATGAGTGTATAGGAACAGTGGAATGCGCCGGGTAGGGCTCCTGCAGATGGCTTTTTGAAGCGAGCTGATCGTAAATCGGACAACCAGAGGCGAAACAAATAGCCTATTAACAAAAGAAATCCTATATGTACCAAGGGTGTGTCCACGTTTTGAGACGGAAAGACCTCTTAAGATACTTGGAAAGCAAATTCGTTCAATCTTCGATTGATGCCCTAGAATACCTGATTTTTGGTTGATTTTCATAGGTTCCAGCCTAGCTTCTTCTTCCGTGAGCTTCGTAAAGTCCATCACTCAACCATTTACCGGGTCTGATCAGGCATTGTCTGAAAGAGATGCGGATTGGCTGGTTGTCCAGCGCGTTCAGGCGGGTGATGTGGCTGCATTTGATGAATTGGTCATTAAATACAGAGAGCGAATTTATTCAGTTATCTACAATCTCACCTCCAATAAAGAAGACTCCTTCGACCTCTCCCAGGACGCATTTATTAAGGCATTTCAATCTATTGCCCGGTTTAAGGGTAAGTCTTCGTTTTTCACTTGGCTCTACCGAATTTCAGTCAATACCACCCTTTCATTCCTTAAAAAAAACCGCCATCGTAGGTTTTTGAGCTATGAAAATATCTCTGAGGAGACAGGCACAAGTGACATTATTGAGGTCCTGGCAGCCAAAACCGGCACTGAAAAGCCTACTTTATTGAAAGAATTGCAGCATAAATTGAACGAAGCGCTGCAAACGTTGTCTGTTAAGCATAGAACAGTCCTTGTATTGTTCGAAATTGACAACCTGTCCCACCAAGAAATTGCCGAAATCATGAATTGTTCAGTCGGAACCGTCCGGTCTCGTCTGCACTACGCCAAAAAGCAGCTCCAATCCGAACTGCAAGACCTGCTCGATTAAGTTTCGATTATGTCGGAAAATCCTAACAAATTAAATTTAGACCAACTGCTCGACCTAAAACGAGCTGAGAAGCCTGCTGACGATTTTTGGGATGGATTCCAGAGGGAATTCCGCCAGCGCCAATTGCAGACCTTGATTGAGAAAGAATCTGGATGGAAGCAGACGGTACGCATGTTGTTTGCACGTTCTAGCTTATTGGTCCCATTTTCAGGCGTCGTGGTGGCGCTCTTTGTTTTGGCTCTTAACTTCAAGCAAGAAGATCCTTTGCAAAAAGGGTATTATGAGGTGGTTGATCTGGTTCAGTCCAACTCCCAACCTTCTTCAGTGGAGACCTCTCAGGAAATTTCGCAAATTACACCCGATGTAGAAGAAGTTCGCACAAACCCAGTAGACTTATTTCCTGCAGCTGCTAGTTTTGTAATGGATTCGATTCATAATGAAGAGCCTGAGCCTCTGAATTATACACGTGAATTTCCAACTTCCACCATTCCAGCTGAAAAGCGGGCGGTGGGTGCCTTGGTATCCTACACCATTGCACGCGATAATCCGTCATTTGGCTTTTCTGCTCGGCCTCAGACAATCGGATTCTAGGAGAATCCTTCTGATGAAAGTAGGGTTGAAGAATGTCGGTATCCTATCTGGGTACAATCTGATTACGCATTTCGGAAGATCCCTCGTGATAAAGGCTGGTTTCAGCCTAGTCTTGCTCGTTCTGGGAATTTCATCAGGAAATCTGATGGCTCAGACCCAAAGTGAATTT
Source organism: uncultured Opitutales bacterium (assembly GCA_938075565.1). Taxonomy (GTDB): domain Bacteria; phylum Verrucomicrobiota; class Verrucomicrobiia; order Opitutales; family UBA2995; genus UBA2995. Next base: position 5,724 of record CALJGU010000030.1, read on the forward strand.
AATGCGCTACAACGTCGCATAACAGGTATTTACGATGACAATGCTACGGGTGTAATTCGAGTGTTTGCTGCTCATTCCACCTTTGATGAACGCGGGGATTTACAGGAAGGGGTCCAAATCGGCTCAGGGTGTTTTATTAGTCGAGAAGGGCACATCTTGGCAGCAGCCTCCGTGGTATCGAATTCCAATAGAACATGGTTTGAATATAAAGGAGTCACTTACTCCTCAGAGCTGATTGGAGTTGAACGATCTATTAACCTGGCTCTCTTAAAGGCAAATAACCTGCCTGAGGATTTTACTTTTTTCATCCCTGAAGCTAATCAGGCTTTGCCTGATGTCGGTTCTTTAGCGGTTATCATATCTTGCCCGCTGAATCTCGCGCCATCTCCTTCCTTGACCATGGTTGCTGGGGCTGAGTCCAAATTTGGAGCACGAGAGTTTCCGACCACTCAACTAAGAATAAACAAACGAGTTCGAGATGGTGAAGGTGGCTCTCCGGTAATCGACTTGAACGGACGGTTTTTGGGAATTCTTGCCTGGTCCGTTCCGGAAATCGAATCAGGTTATGTATTACCTGCTCGGTCTGTTCTTCGAGTGCGAGACGACCTCCTATTTGCCGGGAAATTCATCCATGGTTGGATTGGAATAGATATTAAAAGTAGATCCACCATTCGGGATGGATTACAGATATTTCTGGCGGATATTGTGGAGGGTTCACCTGCTGCTGAAGCCGGCTTGTTGCAAGGCGATGTCTTGGTTCGTATGGGGGATTTTGGCATCCATTCATTTTCCGATGTGAGAAACGCCATGTTCTTTGCTCGAGCAGGTCAATTTTTGGATGTTCAAGTATTTCGCGATGGTGTCTTGCAAGACTACACAGTCAAAGTAGTCGAGCGACCTGAAGATCAGCCAACGGCTCCTGAACCAGCGGAAGTTACTAATCCTGCTGAAGAAAGCCCTGCCAGCCCTGAAGACGAGGGAGAGGAAGAAGAGCCTTCCTGAGCGTTCGTCATATTCTATGTCAGTTTCTCAGTCTACTGTTTCAATCGGTACTCATGGTAAGGGGACTCAGGAGATAACTGATTTGCTTCGCAGCAAAATTTTGGAGTCTGAGTGTGACGTAGGGACTATTTCGGTATTTTGTCATCACACCAGTTGTAGCTTAGTTCTCATGGAAAATGCGGATCCCTCTGCACGACGAGATTTAGAGGATTGGATGGAGCGCATCGTACCAGAAAACGATCCAAATTTTACCCATACTTACGAAGGTCCCGATGACATGCCCAGTCATATAAAAATGGCTCTTACACGGTCTTCCGAAACGATTCCCTTTTCCGGTGGTCATCCTCTTTTAGGAACATGGCAGGGCTTGTTTTTATGGGAGCATCGAAGCCGGCCTCACCAAAGGAAGCTAACCATAACTGTGGTTGGAGACTAAAGATCAGACGACCCGAAGCTTTGGTAGGTCTTGACCATCGACGACTCCGACAGGCTTTTTGTTTTCATCCACAACAAGAAGGTCATCGATTTTATTTTCCTCAAAGGCCTTTAAGGCATCAGCTACGAGTGAGCCGGACGATATTACAATGGGCTGCCGAGTCATGTAATCATCTATCAATTTTGGAAATACCTCAGTGTCTTTGAGAATCGCACGTCTCAAGTCTGCATCTGTAAAAATCCCGGCTAGTTGGCCTGATTCCTCAAGAATGGAAATTGAACCTGCCTTAGCCCGAGTCATCTCAACTATAGTTTCTTGAACGGTGCTTCCCACTGGAATGCTGGCAAAGCGTTCGCCGGATCTCATGATCTCATCTACCTTAAGGAGAAGACTTGCTCCCAGAGATCCCGACGGATGGAATTTCGCAAAGTCTTCTTTACTAAAGTGCCCCTGATCCAGGAATACCATGGCCACAGCATCAACTAAAGCTAACGAAGCCGTTGTGCTAGCCGTGGGTGCCAAATTGAGAGGGCAGGCCTCTTCATTGGCAACATAGCTCAACGCAAAATCGCAGACAGTCCCCAGGCTACCTGTTTTATCACTGGTAACGGCGACCGTTTGGACTCCTAAACGACGAAGTAGTGGGATTAGTTCTATGACTTCGCGCGTCTCACCACTATTGCTGAAAACAATTGCTAGATCTTCAGCTTGGCACATCCCAAGATCACCATGTACAGCTTGAACTGGATCTAGAAATGACGATGAAACGCCTATGCTATTGAATGTTCCGACAAGCTTTTGGCAGATGCCCGAATTTTTCCCCAAACCTGCCAGAATGAGCTTTCCCTCTTTATCCACCGCCGCTTGGATGGATTCTACGACTTGGACAAATGATTCGTCTAAGGCATCAGCCGTATCGAGGATCGCCTGGGACTCGACTTGCATAAACTGTCTTGCCCGTTGAAGTATTGATTTAGAATCCACGTTAAAATACTATTGTTAGTTTGATCTAACTTCCCCCACACTATTTCCCTGTTTTTGGTATTCAATACCTTTCACTAATGCCTGCATTTCTAAAGTTAATTCTCAAGTTTCGACCAGTTTCTGAAATCCTGGTTGCATCTCTCATCGTAATGGCTGGATGTGTCCAGCCAAAGGGTGAAGAATTATCAGAGCGTGAGATCTCTAGTTTCAGAACAGGAGAGAGCTATCTCAGCCAGGGGCGCCACGACCAGGCATTGTCTGCTTTTCTTAAAGTTGTGGAAATGACTCCCATTGCCCCTGAATCACATCTCTACTTGGGGCAACTGTATCTGGAGCATACTAAAGATCCAGTGCTGGCGATTTACCATTTTGGACAATACTTAAAGTTCAACCCGACTTCACGGCAGGCACCCATGGTGCGAGAGCTTATAAATACCGCCAAAAAGGAATTTGCGCGGACCTTTCCGGCGGATCTGTTCAATGCGGAGCTAGAGCGTATGGATATGCTCGCTGTGATAGAACAGAAAGATGCTGAGATCCTTTCTTTGAAAAAGGAATTAGCCCGTTTGCAGGCTGAACAGAATTCCTTAAATCTGCGGTTACAGGAGATGCAGTCGAGAACACCCTCGTACACTGCACCTGAAGCTCCGGTAGTCACACAACAACAACGTCGAGTTCAGCCATTGCCTCGGAGTAATCTCCTTGGAGGGCAAACAAATGCCCCGGCTACAGCTTCTGGAAGCGAGCGTATACACGTTGTAAAACCAGGAGATAACCTGGGCATAATAAGTCGTGAGTACTACGGAGATTCTAGCAGAATTTTTGACATATACGAAGCGAACCGAGATATCATTCCTAATGTAAACACCATCTCGGAAGGGCAGAGGCTAAAAATTCCAGATTAGCATTGTATGGCCTACTTTGACTACAATGCCACCACTCCTCTTAGTTCGGCTGGCAAGCAGGCGTTGCTGGATGGGCTGGAGTCAAATTGGGTAAACCCATCGAGCCCTTATCGTGATTCTGCTCGAGTTCATAATTTGCTTGAAGAGTCCCGGCTATTACTTGCTGAGCGATTGCAGAAGTCGCCAAGTGAGCTTGTGTTCACAGGGGGCGCCACCGAGGCGAACAACGCAGTTATTCGATACATTGCACGACAGATTCCAGAGGATTCTGAACTCCTCATTTCTCCGTTTGAGCATCCTTCTGTCTCAGAAACGGCAGATTCTACATTTGGTGGAAGAGTTCGTCGACTAAAGGCACTAAAGGATGGTCGCATCGATTTGGAGGATCTTATTGATACGATCAATTCGGTAAATATTGGCGTGTGTTCTCTAATGGCGGTGAACAACGAATCGGGTGTTGTTCAGCCATGGGAGAAGGTATCTCAAATATGCCGAAAAGCCGGTATCTTGATGCATTGCGATGCCTCCCAATGGTTCGGAAAGTTTGAAGAGGGTGACTTTTCAAATTGTGACTTTGTAGTTGGTTGTGGGCATAAGTTTTGTGGACCAAAAGGAGTGGGTTTTGTAGCCCTTTCAAGCAATAGCCATGGATTTCGATCTCAGTTGGGAGGTGACCAGGAGTCCGGAAGACGAGGTGGAACTGAAAATGTTCCTTCGATACTGTCTATGGTGGCTGCGATGAATGAAGCTGAGTCCTGGTTGCAGAAGATGGGGCAGCAATCGTCCTTTCGGGATGAGTTTGAAGACTGTTTGAAAACTAACATTCCCGATTTAGTCTGTATCGGAAATACAGCTACGCGTGCTCCCAATACATCATTCATAGTGATGCCCAGATTTGAAAATGTGCGTTGGGTAAGGAAACTGGACCTGAGAGGATTTCAGGTATCTACAGGATCTGCTTGTTCAACTGGTTCCACTCACTCCTCTCCTTTGTTAGAGGCTCTTGGGTTTTCTGAAGATGCTGGCCGGCAGACTATTCGTATAAGCTCTGGTCCAGAGACCTTGGGTTCCGACTGGCAGGCATTATCAAGTGCATTCCAAGAGGTCTGGGAGGAGTTGTTGAGCTCCGGTAACTCAGGTAATACAGAAGTGATCTCAATATAGTCTAGATGCAGGTTTCTCAGATCAGGTTACAAAATTACCGGAATATACCTTTGGTTGATCTGTCTCTTCATGGGCTGACTCATTTTTTTGTCGGTGAAAATGCTCAGGGTAAAACGAATCTCCTTGAATCAGTGGGGCTCTTGTCTGCTCTTCGATCCTTTCGTACCCATGATCTAAGTACGCTGCTTATGCAAGGAGCTCCGGAGGCCAAGCTTGGATTCAACTTGGTGGATGAGGAGATGGGTGACACGGAAGTATGGATGACCTTGAAGCGGAAAGGCAAAGAAGTTGAAGTTGATGGAGAAAAGATAACTCGTTTCCGTGACTTCATCGGTCGTTTCCCGGTGGTGGTCCTTAGCTCACAGGACATCCAGTTGCTTCGCGGATCTCCGGGTGTCCGTCGCCAATGGTTGAACTTGGCACTCTCCTCCGCCAATTCCTCACACTATGATGATTTGAAAGATTTTCATAAATTGCTTCAGGAACGAAACTCACTGCTCAAGCGCAATGCTTCCTCCTCGGAGTTAGATGTGTTTGAAAAAATGCTGGCGACAAAATCGGCGCGGGTGAGAGCGAGTCGCCATGTTGAAGTAGAAAAATTGAATGAACTACTTCAAGAAGTTTACCAGGTAGTTTCTCCGAACGAAGAAGATCCTGAGCTCGTTTATAAACCCGATAGCGAAACGTCCTCCGAAGAGGAGTTTCAAGAAAACTTGCTTAGAAATCGTGAGCGAGACCGGATGCTCAAGTCTACCCAACAAGGACCTCACCGTGATGACTTACTGATTCGTCTTCAGTCAAGAAAAGCCCGAGATTATGCATCTGAAGGTCAGCAACGCAGTCTCATTATTAGTTTAAAAATTGCTCAATTGAGATATCTACATCGTTCTTCAGGAGTGCTTCCTGTGCTACTAGCAGATGATGTATTGGGTGAACTCGATCATCAGAGAAAAACGAATTTCTGGAATGCCGTGGGGTCTGACGTACAGGTCATCGCAACAGGTACCGAAGTTCCAGAAAAGGAAAACCGGAACGAATGGCAGGTGTTTGAAGTAGAGAACGGAAATTTCTCCCTCAAAGAACCCAAGTGATGGAATCCTTGGATCCTCAGTTGTGGTGGTTGGCCATTTTTGGGGCTTTTGTCCTAGGACTCTCAAAAGGGGGGATCATGGGATTGAACAACATCACTATTGTTCTTTTTGCCCTTATGTTTCCTCCCAAACTTTCAATCGGCATTATTCTGCTGCTCTTGATTGTAGGGGATTGGGGAGCTTTCTATTTTTACCGTAGGCATGCCGTATGGCGATACCTCATCCCTACCATCCCGTGGGCGATTGGAGGTGTTATCATTGGGTGGTTGTTATTGGATCGTATGGATGGAGAGCAAGCTGGCCGTTTAATTGGCTCTTGTTTGCTGGTATTGATGGCTCTGCATATCACCCGAAGATATGTATTTAAAGCAGAGGAGAAGGAGTGGAAAGTTCCACATACATGGTGGTTTATTGGCCTCGTAGGATTCCTTGCAGGCTTCACTTCCACGGTGGCGAATGCCGCGGCACCCATCATGTTGCTGTTCTTTCTGGCAGTAGGCTTGCCCAAACTCGAATTCCTGGGAACTGGCGCTTGGTTTTTCATGTTTCTGAACCTATTCAAAATCCCATTTTATTGGTCGATTGATTTGATTACCTGGGAAACTGTGATAATCGATCTGAAGTTGGCGCCTGTGGTGATTTTGGGTGTGGTCCTCGGGCGTTACGTAGTGCTAAAGATCCCTCAAAAGGGCTTCGAGATTTTTGCGCTTGTCGTTACGATTATAGCCAGCTTGCGATTGATCTTTTAGCTATCCAAATCACGAAAGATTCCCTAGGGTGAAATTATCCTTATCCTAACATATATCTTGAAATCTAATGGCTAAAACCTCTGCTCGTAAGTTGTGGGCGATGAAATTGGCTGGGAATTTACCTGCCTCTTCGTCCGCGCAGGTACCACAAATTGGTAGAAAAAAGATCGAAGGAATCATCCTGGGTATAGATCCCAGTCTAAGAGGAACCGGCTTGGCTGTTCTCAAAATCCAAGGAGACCGACGTCAGTTACTTACAAGCAAAACCGTTCAGATGAAGGCCAAGGCCACCATGCCCCAGTGCTTAGCCGAAATCTATAAAGCAGTAAGCAGTATGATTGAAGATTTTGATGTATCGATCGTCGCGCTCGAGCAGACCATTTATGTGCAGAATTTTCAAACCGCTCAGATCTTGGGTGCGGCTCGTGGAGCTGCAATTGCAGCAGCTGCTGTATTGGAAAAACCAGTTTTTGAATATCCTCCACTTCGGATAAAGCAGGCTGTGGTTGGTTATGGTCGCGCTAGCAAACAACAAGTGGCGCAAACGGTTAAGCAAATGCTGGTTTTAGAAGAAGCTCTTGCCTTCGACGAAGCGGATGCGGCGGGCGTGGCCCTATGCCATGCGTTTACTGGTTGAAGATCTAGGAGCTTAAGTTGTGCGCGGTTAGCCTACTTATCTTGTCTTCATTTGAAAGACTCCGATCTTTAGGACTCCTTTTTCCGCATCCAGGGCTTCAATTGTTCAAATTCCTGAACGGGCGCAGTTTGGATGAATACAGTTACTACCGAAGGATGGTTTTTTAACTTAGAGAATGTGGCTGGCTCGATCTGCCAAATCAAAGAGGACGCTATCTCTCCCCAGAGTACTTTATTATCCTCCACCAGCATTCCAAGTTGCACACGAGTTGAGCCGCTTTGGTGTTTGTCTAGGTCTACTCGAAGGATCGATAGGAATTCTTCGGCCTGGTTGTTTGGATCGAGTACCCAATGAACCTCCTTGATCATACGAGGAATGGCCCCGCGAAGGTGGGAAACCTCACGGACGCTAAACCGGAGGTCATCATCTTTGCGGTTCATGACCGTTCCGGATATCATCACCGTCTTCCCGTCTTCCAGGATATGGCCATAGTCCTCGAATGCTTCCGAATACATGTTCATCTGGAAATTGTGAGTCTTGGTCGCTACATTGAAAAAGGCCCAAGGTCGGTTGTCTCTTCGCGACAGCTTTTTAGTAACGTTGCTGACGACACCGCAAAAACGAAACGGGTTTCTATCCGGTAAATCGTCGGCCTTGTCTGGATCAAAATTGGTTATGGCTTGTGCCAGGCCATTGAACTCGTTCATCGGATGACCCGATATGTAGAATCCTAGAAGCTCGTTTTCATACTGCAATTTTTCGGCAAGTGGCATGGCTTCTCCGGTTGGTTTTCTTTTCAGACTGTCCCCTGGCTTCTTGGCTTCAGCCGTGGGTTCTGCCAACATGTCCATGAAGGATTCCTGCCCGCGTTCTAGGTCTCTTTGTCGTTCAGCTGCGGAACTGATCGCTGCATCCAATCCGTCTAGCAGTTCTTTTCGGCTTTCACCGTTGGAGTCAAACCCACCCGATTTGATCAAGCACTCCATCACTCGACGGTTCACCGTCTTGGCATCTACGCGGGTGATGAAATCCTCAAAATCTTCAAAGGGTCCATTCTCTTCACGTTCTTCAATTATCTTTTGCGAAGCTGCATCTCCCACTCCTTTGATGGCAGCCATGCCAAAGCGTATGTCTTCTTTCCCTGTTTCGAGATCTATTACTGGAGTAAAGTTCTCTCGCGAAATATTCACATCTGGCCCCAAGACTGAAATCTTCATAGCCGAGCATTCATTGACGAAGTGGGCGACCTTGTCGGAGTTCCCCAATTCGTTTGAGAGGATGGCCGCCATAAACTCGACCGGGTAATTGGCTTTCAAATACGCTGTCCGATAGCTCAGCATCGCATAAGCCGCAGAGTGAGACTTGTTGAACCCGTATTGAGCAAATTTTTCCAGAATTCCGAATACATCGAGCGCTTTCTTCTTAGAGATCTGGTTATGTTCTAGAGCACCGTCGACAAAGATTTCTTTTTGGGCGTCCATGACCGAAGCAATCTTTTTGCCCATTGCACGGCGAAGAATATCCGCACCACCCAGGGTGTAACCAGCAATGATTCTGGCGGCTTCCATTACCTGCTCCTGGTAAACGAGAACTCCGTATGTTTCTCCTACCAGTTCCTCCAGTAGAGGGTGGGGCACTTTGACGGTTGTGGGATCTTTCTTCCCTTCAATGAATTGAGGTATGAACTGCATGGGGCCAGGCCGATAGAGTGCAATCAAAGCGATGATCTCTTCAAAGGAGCTCAAGCCAATTTGGCGACACAGTGATTGCATGCCGCCCGACTCCAACTGGAACACCCCGGTTGTCTTACCACTGTTTAGTAGATCAAAGGTTTTGCCGTCATCTAGTGCAACTTTCTCAATGTCAAAGTCCGAAAGATTGCGCGTTTTCTGCACATTATCCTGAGCATCCGAGATGACGGTCAGGGTTTTTAGGCCCAGGAAATCCATCTTGAGCAATCCTAGGTCTTCAACTGGGCCCTTGGGAAACTGAGTCGTCAAATCGCCTTCCTGTAGCGTGACTGGAACCAGGTCTTTGATGGGCTGATCTCCAATGATGACACCGCACGCATGCTTGCCGGTATTGCGCACCATTCCTTCGATTATTAATCCATGTTCGACAATCTTTCCGGCAACAGGATTGCCTCGAATCTCACTCTGCAATTCACCGGATTTTGCGATCGAGTCTTCCAGGGAGATGTTCAACTCATCTGGAATCATTTTCGCAACACGGTCAGCTTCAGCATAGGGAACATCGTTCACGCGAGCAAGGTCGCGAACGACCATCTTGGCACCAAATTTTCCAAAGGTAATGATGTTTGCTACCGCGTCGGCGCCGTATTTGTCGCGCACGTAATTCACGACCTTGTCACGCCGGCGCATACAGAAATCGACGTCGAAGTCGGGCGGTGAAACCCGTTCCAAGTTCAGCATCCGCTCGAAGAGTAGGCCAAATCTCAACGGTTCGATATCAGTAATTTTTAGCACGTAGGCGACCAGGCAACCTGCACCAGAACCACGTCCTGGACCTACCGGAATATTTTCCTTTCGAGCCCAGTCGATGAAGTCCCATACGATGAGGAAGTAGTCGATGAACCCTGTGCCCATGATAATGGCCAGCTCGTATTCAAGTTTTGAGCACAAGAATTTGTTGTACTCCTCGGAGCCAGGTTCGGGCGGAGTGCCTTTGCCTTCATCCGCTGTGGTGGGCGCATCTTTATCGCCTTTGCGGATTTCATCGTAATCGATACCGTAGCGTTCCTTCAGGCCTGTTTTGCAGAGCTCAAATAAAAACAAACCATTACTACGGTATTCCTGACGGGTCTTCTTATCGATGGTCGCTGGTTCATCGACACCATTCTGTTTGTTCACTCGCTCTTTTTCCGAGACGTAGACATCTAGAATGCGATCGAAGTTGTCAGGATCTTTTTTGTAGGAGATCTCGATCGGTTTCTCGAAAATGGGGTAGTGGTTCTCACCGAAAGGAATGTCGATGTTGCACATTTCTGCCACATGCAGCGTATTGTCTAGAGATTCGGGTATCTCTTTGAATACTTCCAGCATCTCGGCCCGGCTCTTCAGGTAGAACTCCTGGGACGGGTATTTCATCCGGTTCTCATCGATTATCTTTCGTCCGGTTTGTATGCACAGCAGCGCATCGTGTGGCTGCCAGTCGCCCTTCTTTACATAGTGAACGTCGTTAGCGGCGACCACTTTGAGGTCGAATTCTTTGGCCAGTTTGAGTTGCCCAGGAATGATCTTTTTCTGAAAGGAGAGTCCGTGATCCTGGACTTCGATAAAATAGTTTTCCTTTCCAAAAATGTCGATGAAGTCGGCCGTCGCCTTGCGCGCCATTTCGTAGTTGTTGTAGAGCAAATGCTGAGAGGCCACTCCGTTGATACAACCACTGAGACCGATAAGCCCTTTACTATATTGAGCGAGGTGTTCGACATCGACTCGAGGTCGATAATACACCCCTTCAGTATGAGCTTTGGACACTAGCTTTGATAGGTTCATATAACCCTCATAGTCCTTTGCCAGGATCGTCTTATGGTGGATCTGGTTCTTAGGAAAATCTTCTGGCTGAAGCTGGTGATCTTCTGGGAGGTCACCGATGTCGTCCATGCGCTTCCGCTCACGCCGTGGCTTTTCAAACATGGTGTGATCGTGCACCAAGTAGATTTCACACCCGATGATCGGATTGATATCCGCTTTCTTCATCTTTCGGTAGAAATCAATCGTACCAAACAAATTGCCATGGTCGGTCATGGCCACCGACGACATGCCGAGCTCCTTTGCACGTGCAGCTAGCCGATCGATCCTACACGCCCCATCGAGAAGGCTGTAGTCGGTGTGCAAATGCAGGTGGGCGAAATCTTGGCTGGAGTCGGACATAGAGCGGATAAATGGGCGAGGTTGGGAGCTCGCTTAGTAGGTCTTACTGTTGGTCAGGAACGACCAGCCGCAAGACTGATTTATCCACAATCTACTAACCTACTTATGAACAAGGAGTTTTTGGAAACTAGATTATCGTGCTGCAGTGCCGCCCTTTTTAAATGTGCGACTCAAAGCGTCCATCTCCGTTTCGGCCCCCCGGTCGCCTTGTTCGTCCATCCACCGAAGCAGGCGGATGCGAAGATCTTTTTGGGCGGCCTGATATTTTTTCTCACCAGCAAGGTTATTCAATTCGTAGGGATCATTTTCGGTATCGTAGAGTTCCTCAGTTGGTCGCCATTGGTAGCGCTGGGTCGTCTCCTTCGCAAAATCATCAGATTTGGCTGCATCGACCCAAGTGGGCCAAAACTCCGTCCAACCACCTTTATTTTCAGTGAGGTTGTTTTGGAACGGAACATTCGGTGTTAGATTGATGAGTAATTTGTATTTGTGAGATCTTATGGATCGAATGCCGTAGTGGTCGGAGCCGTTATTTATCCCGCGTGTAGTCTGTATCCCATAGGCATAATCCTTGTGGTGATCACGAGCTCCGAGGAGGACAGGAAGGAAACTTTGCCCATCTAGGCTGGATGACTCGGTGGCTCCTGCAGCTTCCATAAATGTTGGGAGAATATCCACATATTCTATCATCGCGTTGCTGACTGAGCCCGGTGAGATTTTTCCAGGCCAGCGAGCCACAAAGGCGGCTTGGAGCCCCTGGTCATAGCAGGTCCATTTGGCAAACGGCATCGCCATACCTTGTTCGCTAACAAATATCAGCAGGGTGTTGTCCTTCATTCCCAATCGATCAATCAGGGCAATCACGTCGCCTACGGAGTCATCGAGGTGTTTCACTTCGGCGTAGTAGTCGGCCAGGTGTTTACGCGTAGTTGGAGTATCAACGAAGTAGGGTGGAAGTACCAATTTGTCCGGATCGAATTGAGAAGCGTCTCCACGCGTCCAAGGTGTGTGAGGTTCATTGTAGCAGATAAAAGTGCAACTAGGTTGATCCTGATCCCGCGTAAGAAACGCCTCGATGGCCTCCAGGTTTGGATCGTTCTCATTCGCGTCTGGATCGGCATTACGGTTTAGGTAGTCAAAGGGGAATACGCTTTCTGGCCAGATGTGGAGCTTCCCGGTAATGCCAACCCTATAACCGGCGTCGCCCAAATAGTGTGCCACGCTTTTATTACCTTCGTATGCCAGCGTGGAATTAGGGTATGCGCCCGATTTAACCGGATATAATCCTGTGTAAATATTGTGGCGAGTAGGTGAGCACATGGCAGATGCCTGAAAGCAGCGTGCGAACCGCATGCCCTCCTCAGCGATAGAATCAATATTCGGAGTAGCTACATTTTGCCCTCCGTAGCAGCTGATGTCCGTGAAGGTCAGATCATCGGCAACAATGAATATGATATTGGGTTGGCTGGCCGAAAGCACTTGCAGCCCCATGGCTGCTATTAAAGTCAAAAGGCCACATCTTAAGGTAGAAAACACTGAATATGAGTAAGGCATAGTATGTTAAAGTAAAGTAGGTCTTTGGCTGGCTAAAATCTACCTTTAAAAGCATGGAACCGTTTCAGTGGGCACATGGAGGCCGAAAAGGGTGCTTTGGCTTCCATTCTGAACGGGTATCTAGGCTTAATATTTTCCCGTTATTTCGGTTGACCTGTGGAGTGGAAAGGCTCTTATTAGCGAACTTTCTCCAATTCCATATGGCTTTAGAAGTTCAAATACGCAAAGGCGAGCCCACCGAAAGGGCCCTACGCCGTCTCAAGAAAAAACTCGATCGCGAGGGTGTAATCCGCGATGTGCGTGCCAAACGCTATTTCGAGAAACCTTGCGAGGTTCGCCGTCGTAAGAAGAAAGTCTTGGCTTTTACAGATATGCTCCGTCGTCGTTACAACACGTAAAGCAATCGTAAGCATTTTTTTTAAGCTTGAGAGATCCGCCGCTTGTGTGGATCTCTTTTTGCGTAGCAACTTCGTCGGTTAGCATCGCCTCTCATCATGATCTCAAATCCTATTGCCCTCTCAACTTGCTGGAATTCGCACCGCCACAAGAACGGGTACGATATGCTCGAAGAAATCGCGGATCTTGGATTTGAGTGGACGGAACTAAGTCATGGCGTGCGTATAACCTTGGTTCCTGGCATTCACAAAGCCGTCCAAGAGGGGGTTGTTAAAGTGATCTCGGTTCACAATTTCTGCCCGCTCCCGCATGGAACACAGCATGCAGCTCCCAATCTCTACGAACCTTCCTCACTGGACGATCGAGAGAGAACCCAATGGTTGAAGTACTCCTGCCGTTCGGTCGATTTTGCTTCGGAAGTGGGGGCTAAGTACATGGTGGTTCACCTCGGCTCTGTTCACTTCTTTTGGCGAGGAGTAGCCGATAAGCTCACCAAATACTTGGATAATAAGAAACCGGCAGATCCTTTTTCAGATGATCGGTACCAAGAAATGCTGGGTAAGGCCCAGGAAAAGCTCCGTCAAAAGAAGGAGAAGCACATGGAGCTACTCCACGATTCTTTAGATGCTTTGGTTCCCTATGCTGAAGAAAAAGGCGTCACACTTGGGTTTGAAAATCGGGAAGACCTCGAGGAATTACCCATGGATGAAGATATGCCTCCTTTGCTCGACGAGTACTCAGCCTATCAAAACGTAGGTTTCTGGTATGACCCGGGACATTCACAGGAGAAAAATGACTATGGCGTCCTGACTCCTAAACAAGTACTTGAGCAAAACGGCCCGTTCATGAAGGGAGTCCACTTTCAGGATTACACAGATGAAGGGAAAGGCCATAGAGCTCTTGGAGATGGTCTCATCGATTTTGATCCTATCTTTAAGTATCTAAATCCAGAGACGCCTTGCATACTTGAACTGAGCCCGAGTGCTTCTCCGGAAGGTATTCTTCGTTCCAAAGACTACTTGGAAGAGAAGCTGCGAAACGGCTAGAGCAGTTCGAGCTGATCCTTCTGCAGGATTTCCTGGATCCACCGTTTGTGCGGACCCGATAGCGTAGCGGAATCCAATTGATCACGATCAATCCAAACAAGATCTGGATTATCTGCGACACTGATCCCTGTAAGTTGCCAAATCGGTTCTGTGATTTGCGAGTTACTGATTCCGCGCTTTTTGGTCAGAAAAGGTGACTGACCTTGCTTCTTAAGCGCCCGGTTCGAAGTCCCAAGCATTTCCAGAGCTGGCAGTTCCAGAATGCCTGATAGTCTGCGGCTGGCGTCATTGGCTTTGTGCAGTAAAAGTTGTTTGTCCGTTAATACCCAGGCACGGTCGATCGTTTCGAGCTTCACTTTCTTGGCTACTTTCTTGGGCAACGATTCCGGCTTATCATCTTTGGCCAGGCACCCAAGCGCGAGCGGGCACACTTGGCATTGTGGATTTGCCTTGGTGCACAAAGTAGCCCCCAGCTCCATCATTGCTTCGTTGTGTGTGCCGGGCTCAACGTGATCGAGAAGTGCGTCCGCAAGCGGTGTGAATGCCTTCATCGCCTGGGTATTGTCTTTGTATATGGTATGGTCGGCGGTAAGACGGCAAAGAATACGGATGACGTTGCCATCTACGCAGGCAACCGGATGTTTGTAGGTGATACTGGTGATCGCTGCGGCTGTGTAGGCTCCAATGCCTTTGAACTGTTGCCAATCTTCTGGGTCTTTGGGGATGTTTTCCAGCTTCGATATATCTTTGGCCAATTGGTGCAAATTCCGCGCCCGTGAATAATATCCCAGACCTTCCCAGTGTTTGAGAACCGTTGCTTCCTTCGCCTTCGCTAATGTCTGGAAGTCAGGAAAACGCTTTAGCCATTTATCATAATAGGGAAGAACCGTTTTAACCTGGGTCTGCTGGAGCATGAACTCCGAGACTACGGTTGGGTAGAGGGAGGCTAATCGGCGCCAGGGAAGGTCGCGTTTATTTTTCTTAAACCACTCGGAAAGCGAGCTCCTCAGCTTGGGAGCCATTTTATTCAAGTAGGAAACTGTTGTATTTTTGGGCAAAGGTCGCTGAAGATAGTTGTTTTATGAGCCGAAATTATAAAGACTTTGAGGTCGAGGAAGAAAAGAAGATCACCATGTATACGCGAAAGCTGTCGGACGACGAGGCCGACAAGCTGGAGAATTGGTGTAAGGGCCGCGGTTGGGGTGAAAACGAAGTAGCCTATGCGCGCTTTGCCTTCAAGGGTCCAAAAATAAACTTGGTCATGTATACCAGCGGTAAGTTGGTGATTCAGGGTAAGATGACCCAAGACTTTGTGCAGGATGTTATAGAGCCGGAAATCATCATGGTCGCTGAGTTGGGTTACGATGAGGTGCTTCATCCTGAATGGTTTGAACCGCATGCAGGTATGGATGAATCAGGTAAGGGTGATTTATTTGGGCCAGTGATCTGTGCCACAGTTATCGCCGATGGAGATATGGTTCGTAAATGGATGGATGCTGGAATTAAAGACAGTAAAAAGATTGCTGATCCTCAGATCCTCCGACTCGAAAAAGTTATTTTAAGAACCAAAGGGGTGGTCGTTGAGAAATCCTTTTGTGGAATGTCTAAGTATAACGAGCTGATGGGGCGACCGAAGGCCAATTTGAATAAGCTCATCGCTTGGCTGCATGCCAAGGCGCTCGAAGCTGCACTTGATAAAAAGCATGTTCCCTGGGGAATGCTTGATCAATTCAGCAAGCAACCTCTGGTGCAAAAGCAGGTGAAGCGGAAAGATTTTGAATTAAAGATGGAAACCAAGGCTGAGTCCGACCCGGTTGTTGCGGCGGCTTCCATCATCGCTCGTGCGGAATTCCTCCGACAGTTGAGAAAAGTTTCCACCGGATTTGGTGAGGAGTTACTAAAAGGTGCGGGAGCTGCAACCAAAGCTCAGGGCGTTAAGCTGGTTGAAAAGCTTGGCCCCGATCGCTTGGGAGAATTTGCCAAAATGCATTTCAAAACTAGTTACGAAATCCTTGGACTTCCCGTTCCACAAAAAACGACTTGGGTGAAGAGATAGGTCCATGCAGCTCCTCGACTTTGATCTGCAACACCTGGAGGACGTTCCTGCAGTCATTGGAGTAGACGAAGCGGGCAGGGGACCTCTAGCTGGGCCGGTCAGTGCGGCGGCTGTTTATTTAAGGAAAGACTTTTATCAATCAGAATGGGCGGCTGAGAATGCGACGGAGATTAATGACTCCAAGCAATTAACTGAGAAGAAGCGCGAACACTTGTTCGAGGCCATTATCCAGGCAGAGCCGGGGTTGATTCATTTCGCCAGTTTCATGGCCGACATCGATGATATCGAGTCACTCAACATCCTAGGGGCGACCCGGAAATCGATGGCTAATTGTATTCAACAGCTTCAATCCTTGGACGATTGTCCCTTCCAGGTGCCAGACGAAGGAAACGATTGGCTATTTCGTGAATCCGAAGGATCAACCGTGGCTCGTATCTTGGTTGATGGAAAACCACTGAAGCCATTCCCATTCGTTCATACCGCGATTGTAAAGGGTGACGGCAAGTCCCTGGCTATTGCCATGGCGTCCATCATAGCCAAAGTTACGCGAGATCGCTATATGCAAAAGCAAGCGGAGCGTTATCCTGCCTATGGATTTACTTCCAATAAAGGCTATGGGACCAAGAAGCACATCGAGGCTTTAAAGTCACATGGCCCCTGTAAAATTCATCGACCCAGCTTCCTAAACAACATTCTCTCTACCTAGTATGAATCGCGCACGAGGTATCGCACGTATCAAATCCGAATCTCTCCCCTGGGATATGGTCATTATTGGTGGAGGAGCTACCGGATTGGGTTGTGCCTTGGATTCCGTCTCCAGGGGCTATCGAACATTGTTGCTGGAACAGGCGGACTTCTCCAACGGAACGTCGAGTCGCAGTACCAAGTTGATCCATGGAGGCGTTCGATACTTGCGACAGGGAAACGTATCATTGGTTAAAGAGTCCTTGGCTGAACGCGGTTGGCTTTTAAACCATTTGCCTCATCTGGTAACACCGCAGCTATTTCTTATACCCACCTATTCCTGGGTTGAAACCTGGTACTATCGCATGGGACTTTGGATGTATGATCGCCTGGCAGGAAGCCTGCGAATTCATTCCTCCAAGCGCTGCAACAAAGAGCAGGCGCTTGAGCGAGTTCCTGCTTTAAAATCGGATACCCTCGCTGGTGGGGTGGTCTATTGGGATGGTCAATTCGATGATGCTCGGTTGTGTGTGCAGACAGTGAAGACCATTTGGAGGCGTGGTCATTTGGCTCTCAACTATATGAAAGTGACCCGGCTCAACAAAGAGGCCGGTCGAGTAACCGGTATTGAAGTTCTTGATACGGTCGGTAATGAAACCTTTTCGATCAATGCCCGTGTCGTTATTCAAGCCACTGGAATCTTTTCTGACACGATCCGTGCCGAAGACACTCCGAATGTGAAGCCGATCATTCGTTCTAGTCGAGGAAGCCACTTGGTTGTAGATGGAGATTTTCTTCCAAACGGAAACGCCATCATGGTGCCGAAAACATCTGACGGGCGCTTATTGTTTCTAGTCCCCTGGTTGGGGAAAGTAATTGTTGGGACGACCGACGTGCCCGATGACGATCTCTGCCTGGAACCGAAGCCAACAGAAGAAGAAATAGAATTCATGTTGGAGAATGCGGCTCCCTATCTGACTCGTCCCATTGAGAAGAAAGATATCCGCAGCGTGTATTCCGGTCTCCGCCCGCTAGTTATGGATCCGAAAAAACAGGGCGATACATCCGCCCTTTCACGGAATCATGTCATCGAAGTGAGTCCCTCAGGTTTGATAACGATTGCCGGTGGTAAATGGACAACTTTTCGGAAGATGGGAGAGGATGCCATCGATAAGGCTATCGAAGTGGGGCAACTCGCCGAACGAGCCTCCCGTTCCATGGCTACTCGTTACTCGGCTTACGACGAAGACCTTCCCAAAGAGCCCACTCGGTTTGGCCAATTTGGGCTCGATGCCAGGCATTTGAAGACGATGATTTCCTGGAAACCGAAATTGGACGAAGCCATCCACGAGCGATTACCCTATTGTTGGGCTGAGGTCTTATGGGCCATTGAAAACGAACTCGTGGAATCGGTAGAAGATGTTTTATCGCGCCGAACACGTTCTTTACTGCTTGATGCGCAGGCGGCTATCGAAGCCGCTCCAGAAGTCGCCCGGTTCATGGCCAAGAAAATGGATCGTGATGAAGCTTGGATTCAATCTTCCGTTGATTCCTTTTTGGAAATCGCAAATAACTATTTACCAAAATCATGAAGGATAATCTAAAACAACTCCACCAGAAGGCGCGTTTGGCGCGTGATCCAATTGCTACTGAGGCCTACGGCGCTGCGCTAGCTGCTATTCAAGAAGGCGAAGTCCGAGCAAATAAGGACTTTGATGAGGCTCAGCAGATCCAAGTGGTGCAGAAGGAGGCTGGTAAATTCAAAGAGTCTGCTGAGGCCTTTGCCAAGGCAAGTCGCGATGACAAGGCAGGTGAGTTAAATCAATGTGTTGAATTACTTACAGCCCTGCTCCCGGCCAAGCTGGAAGAAAGTGCCTATCCTGAATTAGTTGCCAAAGCGATTGAAGCGACGGTTGCTAGTAGCATGAAAGAAATGGGAATCGTGATGGGGCAGCTAAAGAAAGAGCATGGAGCTGCATTGGATATGAAGATCGCCTCGGCCCAAGTGAAGGCTGCGTTATCCTAAAACAGTTTTGGTTTTAATTATCTGGAACGACATGAGTGGAGGCTCTACGGTGCCCCTCCCTGAATTTTATTATGAGCCAACAAGAGCTATTACTCGGTGTTAACATCGATCACTGCGCAACGGTCAGACAAGCCCGGTATCGTGAGTCCGCTGAAACAACGGGCGGAATTGTGGAGCCGGATCCTGTATTTTTTGCCCAGCAATGTGAGATTGCTGGAGCTGATAGTATAACCGTTCACTTGCGTGAAGACCGGCGCCATATGCAAGAGCGTGACGTGGAGCGACTTCGTGAGTGTCTTCGGATTCCCTTGAATCTGGAAATGGCAGCTACGGATGCGATGCTGGACTTTGCCTTAGAGTTGAAACCTGACTACGCCTGCATCGTTCCCGAAAGTCGGGAGGAGATTACAACCGAAGGAGGACTTGATGTCATCGAGTTCAAAGATCGAGTTGCCAAGGTCGTCAATGGCCTGAATGAGGCCGGCGTCATTGTAAGTCTATTCATCGACCCAGAGCCGGCGCATATCCAGGCTTCGGCTGATTTAGGAGCGACTGCAGTGGAGCTTCATACTGGGGCCTACTCGAATGCTTATTATTCTTCGGAACGGGAGAATGAGTTTTCACGACTCAAATCCGGCGCGGAATTGGGTCACGGGTGTGGATTACAGATTAATGCAGGCCATGGCATCAATTACGTGAACGTGAGTGAAGTTCGTACGCTTCCGCACTTACATGAATTGAACATCGGGCATAGTCTTGTCAGCCGTGCGTTATTCACGGGTGTTCAAGAATCGGTGCGCGAGATGAGGAGGTTGATGAATGTCCTATGAGGAATCCAGCCTGACTGAGTTGGCTGCGACTTTTCCCGCTGGAGCCACCTTTCTCAATGTGGGCGTTGACGTGATCGAAGTCGAGCGTGTGCGAGAAGTCTATGAACGACAAAAAGATCGTTTCCTCAAACGTGTATTCACTCAAGAGGAGCAAGATTACTGTATGAGTAAATCCAATCCGTTTCCGCATTTAGCGGTACGGTTTGCAGCAAAGGAAGCGGTCTCAAAAAGCTTTTCTACAGGAATTGGAAAACTCTTCAGTTGGACCTCCTGCTCTATTTACCATGGCTCGCGTATGGAGCCACTTGTGCGTTTCGATGATCTGAGTAAAGCTTTGTTGGAAACACTAGGGGCTACGGATGTTCGTATCACATTATCCCATACAAGCACTACCGCAGTGGCTGTTGCAGTTTTAGTAAGCGAAACCAAAGGCGAATAAGATGACCCTTCGAGATCCCGGCTACATGCATCCAGTACTTGATTGTGCCGAGTCTCAAACTTTTGAGAAAGACTACGTTCAAGACGATGAAGTAGAAGAGTGGAAGGCTATGAATTGTGCTGGCGCAGCAATCGCTCACCAGGCACAGCTTGATGTTCAGGAGGTATTGGGAGAGAGACCGATACGTCGTGCACTCATACTTGTTGGCAAAGGACACAATGGGGGTGATGCATTGATTGCTACAGGCCATATCCTGACTTCGAATATCGAGGCACAGGCAGACTTGGTTTTTCCTTATGGGCTAGGGCACCTGCGACCCTTAGTCAGTCGATGCCTGGACCAGTTGCAGGCAGCATGTGGTAATAGGCTTCGTTACCTATCATTAAGATCTGGAGACCAGGGCACCATTGAAGGGCAGTTGAGATTATTTCTCGGAGACGAAGGGTTTGATCTTTGTCTGGATGGCATTTTGGGGATGCAATTTAAGCCTCCTCTTCGCATGCCGGCCTTGGAGCTACTGAAATGGACGAATGCTCACGAAGGAATCGCCTGTCGAATTGCGGTCGATCTTCCTAGTGGGATAGGGGATGATGCCGATCAGGATGCATTTCGAGCCGACTTCACTTACGCTACCGGAATTGCCAAGTCGGCTTTGTTCGCATCTGCAAATCGATCAAAGGTAGGTCGTATCCGCTATCTTGACATCGGGTTTTTCGAGCAATCTGTAGAGGCCAGCCGTTACGTATTGTCCAAAGCTATCCTGGCTTTTCAAAGAAGCCTGCGTTTGTCACAGACGCACAAGAAAACTTATGGACATGTCTTTTTACTGGGCGGTTCGACCACCATGCCTGGAGCTATATTGATGGCGACTCGATCTGCACTTAAAAGCGGAGTGGGCCTGGTTACCTGTTTCGTCCCGGAAAGTATCGTTGCTGAAGCAGCGGCAAAGATTCCTGAAGCCATGTGGGTAGGTTTGCCCGAGATCCCAGATCATGGGGGATTGGCCCTGGAAGGTATTGGTCTGATTCGCCAGCATGCCAAAAAAGCAAGTGGGTGGGTCATCGGCCCGGGAATGGGTACGCATGATGAGACAGCAACTTTGATTGAAGAGGCACTTGCATTGAGTGATGCTCCAGTATTGCTCGATGCAGATGGATTACGCCCGAGCATCGTTGCTCGTGATTGGCAGGGCCGATCTTGCGTAGTCAGTCCTCACGTTGGAGAATTTAATCGGCTCTTAGGTCGTGAGTTGAATACTCCCGTTTCCGAGATGGATGTTTTGAAGTTCGCCAAGGATACCGGTTGCGTTGTCATCATGAAAGGATCGCCTACTTTAATCTCAGACGGGGAACTTGCTGTATACTCCTGTGCCGGTGGTCCAGTCTTGGCGCGGGGTGGTAGTGGCGATATTTTGTCGGGTCTCGTAGGGGGACGCATTGCTATCCCGGATAATGATTTATTGGTGTCCGTCGCTGAAGGGGTAGCCTGGCAAGGCAGCGCGGCAGATGCCATGGCCCAACGGCAAGGACAAGTGGCTGCGCAAGCGACTGATATTTTGAGTTTTCTTTAAGGCGGGATTGATGCAGGGTAGTTACTAACTCTCTGATTCTCAATGGAACTCAATCGTTACAACGCCTTCATCGTTCTAAATGATTTGCCGAATATTGGGCCTATCACTCTTCGGCGATTATTGGATGCATTTCACGGAGATCCGGTGTCGATTTTCAATGCTAGTTCCAGCCAGCTGAAGAGTGTCAAGGGTGTCGGTGACGCCATTGTGAATACCTTACGTTCTTGGCAAACGCATCTCGACCTCGAAAAACAGCTCAGGCAAATGGAGCAATCCGGGATTCGATTTGTAATTACAGAATCGGACGAATATCCCTCATTGTTGAAGGAGATCTATGACCCCCTATTGGGCTGTATTGGAAAGGTGAATATGATCTGGACCGACCCGCTGTCGCCATTGTCGGCAGTCGGAAGACTTCAGTTTATGGTAGGCAAGTCGCACGTAAGTTAGGTTGTGAGCTGGCGCGTTGCGGGTTTTGCATTGTGAGTGGCGGTGCGCGCGGAGTGGATACCGAAGCTCACAAAGGAGCCTTGGAAGTAGATGGGAAAACCATCGCTGTGATGGGATGTGGCATGGACATCGTCTATCCCGCTGAGAATTTTGAATTGTTTAATCAAATTGCCCAGACGGGTGCGGTAGTGAGTGAGTTCCCATTTGGTCGGCGGGCTGACCGTCATCCCCATGCGCAACCGTATTGTAAGCGGCATGTGCCAGGGTTTGATTGTGGTAGAGTCGGACCTCTACTGCGGTAGTATGATTTCTGCCCGGTTTGCTGCTGAGCAAAGTAGGACCGTGTTTGCCGTGCCTGGGCGCATTGATCAATCGACCAGTCGTGGTTGCCATCAATTGATTCGGGAAGGTGCCAGCTTATTGGCTAAGCCCGAAGATGTGGTAGAAGAGCTTGGCTACTTGTTGATCGACAAGTCGACCAACGAGCCGGCGGAAGCCGTCAGCCAATCGTTTCAATTATCAGAGGATGAGCAGCTGATCATGAAACAATTTGAAGGAGGGGAAGTGCTCGATATGGATCGCCTGATTGATCGAACTGGAAAATCTTCACCCTAATTGGCATCGACCTTGATGCTACTGGAGCTTAAGCATTTGATCGTGAAACGCTTCGACGGCACGTTTGAAGCGAGTCTTAATTTTTAGCAGGGCTAGCTGCCTTGTCCTTCAGGATCAGTCTAAGGACCCCAAACGTTGCCAACGCCGACAATATCCCTGGCGCACCTTCGTAGAATTGCTGCCCTAGTCCTGAAGCCCTCCACGAGAATGCCACCGTCATTCCCACGAGCATCATGAGAAAGCAGAGCCACTCGCGTGGACGAGCACCGAGTGCATGAATGATGACGAGTGGGCCGATTGAGCAGGCAAGCGCGGTCCATGCAAATATGACCAGGTTGAAAACGCTGGCCGTGGCAAATAAGGCGATAGCCAAGGAACCAATAGTAATGATGAGAGTGGAAATACGTTTCCCGTTGGCTCCTTTCCAGAGATTGAAGTCTTCACTGAGAACAGCCGAGCAACTAAGCACTTGAGAATCTGTTGTGGACATACTCGCCGCAAAGACCCCACCAAGAATCACTCCGACCGCCAGGCCCGGCATTAGGATCTGAGACAATTCGGGGAGTGCGAGTTCTGGATCAAAGCCGCTCGCTTGGGTGATGTAGAGTCGGGTAGCCAAACCTACTCCCAAAATGGCTAATAGAAAACTACCGCTCCAGAGGAAGTACAGGAACCCCGTCTTCTTTATATGTTCGGTTTTATCCAACGCCATGAAACGAATCATGACCTGAGGCTGCCCTGTGACTCCTATGCCATTAAACAACCATCCGAAGGCAAACAACAGGGTCGCTTGGATGGATCCGAAGCGAGTCACTCCCGGATCGAGATAACCGGGTTCTACCAACTTCAGTTTCTCCACAAATACTGTGACTCCCCCTACGTGGACGATGGCCGAAATCAGCAGGAGCAAAATCGCCGTCATCATGAGAATCGACTGTGCCGCATCTGTCCAAATAGAGGCTCGTAGACCTCCAAAGAGACAATAAACGAGTATTAGACCTGCGCCGATCAGGGCACCCGAAACCGTCGGCCAACCGAATATCGCATACAGTGCTTTTCCTCCGGCGTTTAGCTGGGCACCCGCATAGGTGCACAAGAAGATTAGGGTGAGTATCCCGACAGCGATTCTAAGGTATCTATAACTTCCCGAATGCCATCGGCTCAATAGTTCAGCAAAGGTCGAGACCTTTGTGTCCTCGGTCGCTTTTCTCAGGTGTCGGTGAACGAAACTGTAGGCAATGACATCCCCGAATAGAAATCCGCAGATAAGGCAAATAGCTGAAATGCCATAGGTATAGATATAGCCGATTAGTCCAATGAACATGTAGCCACTGTATTTTGTGGCGGCGGCCGAGAGTGCGGTGAGTAGGGGATTAACCGTTTGGCCGGCCAACAAGTAATCATTGCCTGCCGAAGTTCGCTTCTTATTGGACCAGAGCCCAATTCCAGCGAACACAGCTAGGAAAAATATAAAACCCGCTATCTCCAACATGCCCTATCAACCTGGAGGCCAACTCATTTGTCGTCCACCAAGAAGATGAACGTGTAGATGGGGAACGGCTTCACCACCATGCGGACCATTGTTGATTACAATACGAAAGCCATCATCCAATCCGACTTTCTTGGCTACGTCTCTAGCGGTGAGTAGCAAGTGTCCCAGTACGGCTTGGTCTTCGTCTTCAGCCAAAGCCGTTCGAACAATGGGCTTTTTAGGAATAACAATAATATGGACCGGGGCTTGAGGATCGATATCTCGAATGGCAACGCAGAGATCGTCCTCGTGCTCAAAGTTTCCCGGGATCTCTCCATTGATGATTTTAGTGAATAGGGATGGTTCTGACATGAGATGTATAAAAACTATTTTAACCGCAGATGAACGCGGATTCACTCAGATGGATTATGAATAATTCTCTCAAACTCCAGTTTTGGGTGTTTGAAGTTATGAAGCAAGCCAAGTCGGAGGCCAGTTACCTTTAAGTAATTTAGCATCTGGCCGCGTTCGCGATCTGTTATCCTATCAATCGTTTTGGTATCCACGATTAATTTCCCAAATGCGATTAGATCGGGGATAAATTTCCCAATTTCTACTCCTTCATATTCGATAGGATAGCTTGCTTGCTGATTATAAGAAATTTAACTTTTGTGGAAGCCAACTACCAGTGCATTCTCGCAGATCTTCTCTTGGAAGCCATGACCGACTTTATTGAGAATATTTATTGCTAAACCTATGATTTTATATGTTTCATCTTTCAGATATTCATCTGATTTGTGTTCATCCGCGTCCATCTGCGGTTAAAATAACACCACGGTTAGCTGCGAATTCTTGGTCGACCAGTAGGCGGCTAGTTCCCTGACAAATGCCACCGCCTCTTCATATTCCTGATCAAGCTTCGGTGTCCATCTTAGCTGCTGCCCTTGTATCGCGGTTCTCAGCCCGGTGCCGAAGAACATCGCTTTCTTGAAACCAGCTACTTGTTTGAGGCCGGTGATAACTTCTTCCCGCGCCCAAAGTGGATTCCAGCCACAATCTTGGACGGTAGCCTCCCAGTGATAGAAACCGAAATTTTGATCCTGGGTTAAATACTTCTCCAGAAGTTGGATCAGGGCGTCGTTGAAGTCTTCTGTGTCTCCAGCTTGTTCGGGATTTCCAGTAGTGGCGAAGTTAATGGTGTGCTCTATTTGTTTGGCCAGATAAAGGTCCTCCCCTGTCAACAGCGGGAAAAGCGTGTTGAGTAGATGGAGGCGGGTGATTTGGTCCCTTTGATTAGCCTTCACGTGTGTCAGGTGTTTAGGTTGGAAATGTCCTGCATGAGCTCGTTGATATCGCGGAAATCTTTGTAGACGCAGGCGAAGCGGACGTAGGCAATCTGGTCGATCTTCTTGAGTCGAAACATGATGTTCTCTCCAATCGCGCGGCTGGGAATCTCGTAGTCGTATTCTTCCATCAGCTCCTCGATCACGTCATTGACCAGCAGGTTGATCTGCTCGATGTCAACGGGGAGCTTTTCGGTCGCTCGACGAATGCCGTTAAAGATCTTGGAGCGGTCAAATTCTTCGCTCCGCCCATCGCTCTTTAATACCATCAGGCCCTCGTGCAGGATTTCTTCGATGGTATTAAATCGGTGGCTGCATTGGATACACTCCCGACGCCGACGTATGGAGTTGCCTTCTTTGGCAACCCGAGAGTCGATCACCTTGATGTCGGTGGACGAACAGCGTGGGCATTTCATAAGGATGTAGGAGTTGGGAGCAAACAAACGCTAGGCGTTCATTTGCCCGAATGGATTAATGGATTTCGGCGGAGAGCGTCAAGCGAGTTGCAAGATTGTGAATAAGAACTCAAATCGAGTAAAATTGCTGTAAGCTGCCAGGATAATTGGCTTTCATTGTTTTGAGACATAGCCTAGCAATCTACCAACATCATCCTATCTCATGAGCTTACGAATTCTTATCACCGGTGGAGCCGGATTTCTTGGAAGTAATTTGTGTGATCGTCTGCTAGCAGAAGGTCATGAAGTTATCTGTATGGATAACCTCTTTACTGGAAGGAAGGTGAACATTGAGCATCTTCTGCAAAACCCAAAGTTTGAATTTGTCCGCCACGATGTCGTGGACCCCTTTAAGGTAGAGGTTGATCAGATATACAACCTGGCTTGTCCCGCCTCGCCTCCACATTACCAGTACAACGCAATCAAGACCATTAAGACGTCGGTCATGGGAATGATCAATTGCCTGGGTTTAGCCAAGCGGCTCAATGCCCGTGTCTTTCAAGCCTCAACATCGGAGGTTTATGGAGACCCCGAAGTACATCCTCAGACCGAGGATTACTGGGGTCATGTAAATCCGATCGGCATCCGTTCCTGCTATGATGAAGGCAAACGTTGTGCGGAAACACTTTGTTTTGATTACCATCGCCAGAACGGTGTGTATGTCCGGATTGTTCGCATCTTCAACACCTATGGCCCGCGCATGCATCCCAATGATGGGCGTGTGGTTTCCAATTTTATTGTCCAGGCCCTCAAGGGGGAAGATATCACCATCTATGGGGATGGAAATCAGACCCGCTCTTTTTGCTATGTAGACGATCTGATCGAAGGTTTCGTGCGACTCATGAATCAGGACGAAACGACGGGTCCGATCAATATCGGTAATCCAGGTGAATTTACCATGTTGGAGTTGGCGGAAAATGTCATCGATCTAACTGGGACCTCCTCGGAAATTGTTCATGAGGATCTTCCTGCCGATGATCCCAAACAAAGGAAGCCAGATATTACTCTAGCTAAGAAATATTTGAATAATTGGGAGCCTCAAGTGCCCTTGCGCGAAGGTTTGGAAAAGACCATTGAATACTTCGCTCAAACACTGGACATAGACAGGTAGCTCCGAGTTTAATCAGAGCTGTTTTTGTTCAAGTAGTCTTCTACACTCCATTTTCCTGGCTTGTGATGCCAAAGGAAAATGCAAACACCCAGTAAGCACAGGTTCTTTGCCAGGTTGCTGCGTTGGAGAATGTCCCACAGCCACATGTTCGACTCTGTGACAAACTCGGGTTTCATAATGAGAGCTGGCACATGGACTGCCAAGGTTGCGACTACGACGAAGCTACCAAGCAGCACCGCTGCAAATCGTAGTTGCCAGCCCAATACGATGCAAATTCCACCTACCGACAATACGATGCCCACCAAAATGGATGCTAGGCCCGGGGCAGGCATCCAAGTAGGCATCAATCGCTGAAGTAGATCGTCGCTTAGAATGTGCTCACTTCCCAGTGCGAGGAATATCAGACTAAAAAGAATTCGAAACAGGAGATCGCAAATATCCTTACTCATGTTCTGCCTTTCCCCAGGATTTGATTCCCGGCAAGGAACGATACAGTAGCCAATGATAAAAGCGGCGAGGCAGAATGCGACGAAGGATGGAGAAAAACCTCGCATCGGGAGTCCCAGCAACACGGAGAGGCGGATTTTTCATGCAACTGATTTTATAAATCATCCTGGCCGCACTTTCAGGAGTGCACGGTGTTCTGGTCATTAATTTTTCTATGAACCACGACATATTGTGGTAGTGATGGTAATAGATGCGTGAGCGATCTTGTGGGTCGGTTCCATCTCCATACTTTACTTTCCTAAATGAATTGGAATTGATGAATCCGGGCCGCACCAATGTGACATGGATGCCGAAAGGGCGAACTTCATACCATAATGATTCTGACGCCCCTTCCAGTGCGAATTTTGAAGCAGAGTAGGCTGACATAGTCGGCATGGCCATCATACCTCCGACGGAAGAGATGTTGATAATGTGGCCACATTTTCTCTGCCTCATGCCTGGCAATACCATGCGGACCAAATGCATGGGACCTAAATAGTTGGTCGCCATTTGAATCGCTTCATCAGGTTCTGACATTTCTTCAACGACGGTCCGGTAGGATATGCCTGCGTTATTTATAAGGATATCGATGGGTCCGTATTTGTTTTCAATCGTTCTGATGACTTCGGTGCCTTCATCGAGGTTTGTTACGTCCAGAACAAAAGGAATTACATCAGCGTACTTGCCTTTGAGTTCTGCTTTGAAGGCCTCTAATCTGGGCTGCCTCACTGTGGCAAACACTCGGAACTCATCTCTGCAAAATTCATTCAATAGTCTCCGTCCAATACCTGAACTACTACCTGTGATGAACACGTTCCTTTTATCCGCCATGATCTTAATTATCAAAGATGATCCGCAGATGAGCAATCCTTATGACAGCCACTTGCTTTTGTTCTTATACTGCTTAACCAGGTATCTCAGATTTGGACCCGCGGAACAGTGATTTTAATCCGCCCTCGACAAGACTAGGGCGCTTGTTCATTTTCGACGATCCATTTCAATCGGATTACTTTCATGAAACTCGAAACACAATGCCTTCATGCTGGTCAAGTGCCAGACCCCACTACTAACGCCCGTGCCGTACCTGTTTATCGCACGACTGCTTACGTGTTTGATAACACGGAGCATGCTGCGAATCTCTTCGCTCTGAAAGAACTGGGGAACATCTACTCCCGGATCATGAATCCGACCCAAGATGTCCTTGAGCAACGTGTGGCTCAACTGGATGGAGGTGCAGCTGCGCTGGCTGTTGCGTCTGGAACGAGTGCGATCTTTTACTCCATCATTAATCTTGCTCAAGCGGGTGATAACATCGTTTCGGCAAACAATCTTTATGGAGGCTCTTATACTCAGTTTAATGATATCCTCCCGACCATGGGTATCAATGTGAAGTTTGTTGATCCATCGGATCCGCAAAACTTTGCGGCCGCGATTGATGAGAATACCCGCGCGGTGTTCTGCGAAACCGTTGGCAATCCCGCGGGCCAAATTGCCGATTTGGAAGCCATTGCCGATGTCGCGCACGATAAGGGAATCCCTCTGATTGTCGATGCCACCTTTTCAACTCCAGTACTTACTCGTCCGATCGACCACGGAGCTGACATCGTAGTGCACTCCTTAACTAAATGGTTTGGCGGGCACGGTGCAGGTATTGGTGGAATCGTGGTGGACTCTGGAAAGTTTAATTGGGCGAATGGCAATTTCCCTCTATATGATAATCCGGATTCTTCCTATCACGGGCTTCGCTGGGGGCACGATTTGCCTGAGCCATTGGCTCCTCTCGCTTACATCTTGAGAATGCGCACCGGCCCACTTCGGAATCTCGGTGCCTGTATCTCACCCGACAACGCTTGGATTTTTCTTCAAGGAATCGAAACCCTGCCGCTCCGTATGGAACGTCATTGTGACAATGCATTGGCAGTGGCCAAGCACTTACAAGGGCTGGATCAAGTTGAGTGGGTCCGCTATCCAGGACTGGAAGGTGATCCCGAGTATGGCAAGATCGACAAGTATCTTTCTGGCAAGGGTGGGGCTATGGTTGTCTTTGGAATCAAAGGTGGTGCAGAAGCCGGCTCCAAGTTCATCGACTCACTGGAGCTGTTTAGTCACTTGGCCAACGTAGGTGATGCCAAGAGTCTTGCGATTCATCCAGCTACCACCACTCATAGCCAATTAACCGAAGAACAACAGGCGGCAGGCGGGATTACTCCTGAAATGGTGCGCTTGGCTGTGGGGATTGAGCATGTCGACGATCTTGTCGCTGATATTAGTCAAGCTATCGCCAAGGCGGTTGATTGATCCATCATTTCTACCAGATTTTTCAAAGGGCTCCTGCATAGGAGCCCTTTTTTGGATGGTATTATGAGAGCTATTCCTTTGACAGGCTTCTTATTGAGAAATAATCAATATAAGTCCGCTATGAATATTAAAACTCCAGTACTCGCCGCCGCTCTCCTTTCCTCATTGTTAATCTCCACGCCTAGTCATGCTTTCCTGAGTAAGCTTACCAAGAAAAGCTCAGAGACGAAAACAAAGGACGACACCGCAGAAAACAAATTGCCGGAATACACAGGTGTGAAACATGCCCTCGGAGTTATCAGCTTTGATAATGAAGCAGGTTTTGTTTCGGAATGGAATTTAGGCGACAATCTCGGACTTATGCTCGAGTCGAGTCTCTATGATACCGGGCGCTTCGTTATTGTTGAGCGAGCCGAGTTGGGAGCTGTCATGGCCGAGCAGGATTTGCAGAATAGTGGCCGTACGGCACAAGCATCTCAGGTAGCGAGCACGGGACAGATCCGTAGCGCAAAATACCTGGCAACCGGGGCTATCACAGAAGCGAGTTACAAAACCTCAGGTGATTCTGGAGGTTTGCGGATCAAGGGTTTTAATATCGGTGCCAAGTCCGACAAAGCCATTGTTGTGGCTGTCGTGAAAATAATCGATTCAACGAGTGGTGAAGTTGTAGCCAGTAAGCGAATTCGCGGTGAGGCTGGTAAATCAGGATTATCACTCGGTTATTCAGAACGCGGATTCGGTACACAGTTAGGTGGATTTACGAAAACTCCTCTGGGTGAAGCTGCTCAGGATGTTATCGATCAAGCGACTCAATTTATTGCGCTCGAAATGGAAGATTACGACCTCGAAGGAAACGTAGTCATGGTGAGCAAAAAAGGCCAAGTCATCATCAATAGAGGCTCCAATTACGGCGTGGCGCCGGGACAAATATTCGTGGTGCGTGAAGAAGGTGAGGTTCTTATTGATCCTTCTACAGGTGCAATTCTAGATATGGAGGAAGGCGAAGTTACTGCCAGCATTTCCGTAACTAAGGTCTCTGAGAAGGTTGCCTATTGTGACCTAGTAGACGGTATGCCTCCCGAACGCGGAGCAGTTGTCGTCTTCCAATAAGTCTCCTAAAAAGTAAGGAACTAACGCCTCCCGGGGGTGACAAACGGTATCCCCAAGAGATGCAACTCTGCGGTTGCTTCCTAGTAGGTAACTACCTACATTGCCCCGTTTTTATCGCACCATGCTGTCCTTTATCTTTAAACGATTTGCTGATCGGCCCTACAAGAAATTCATTAAGAAGTCTCAACCGATCATCGAACGAATCAACGAGCTCGAAGAGAAATACCAACGTTTGAGCGATGCGGAGCTGCGTCATAATACCGAATTATTTCGTGAGCGCCTCGAGGCTGGCGAAACACTGGAAGACATTCTGCCAGAGGCTTTTGCCACTGTAAAAAACGCGGCGCGCCGTATGTGTGGCCAGACTCACCAAGTAAATGGCCATCCACTCGAGTGGAATATGGTACACTACGATGTGCAGTTGCTTGGAGGTTTGGCTCTCCATAATGGCAAGATTGCGGAAATGGCCACTGGTGAAGGTAAAACGCTTGTTGCTACTTTGCCCCTCTATCTGAATGCGCTGCCTGCTCGTGGTTGTCACTGTGTAACAGTGAATGACTACTTGGCCAATCGAGACAGCGAATGGATGGGTTATCTATTCAAATTCCTGGGATTGACTGTCGGATGTATCCAGAACTCCATGCCTCTCCCTCAGAAAAAGGAGATGTACCAGGCCGACATCACCTACGGAACGGCTTCTGAATTCGGCTTTGATTACCTGCGCGACAATGGCATGGCCATGGTTTCCGACGCCCAGGTTCAACGGGATCATTTCTTCTGTATTGTGGATGAAGTGGACTCCATTCTGGTCGACGAAGCGAGAACGCCTCTGATCATATCGGGTCCGGTTCAGATTACCCGTGAGTTACCGTTCAACGAATTCAAGCCAGTCATCGAACGATTAGTGCGCGAGCAGAATCGTTTTTGTAACGATATGGTGGCCAAGGCCAAGGCCGAGATGGAAAAGGGTGAACTGGAAGATGATTTCGCGACAAGTATGCAGTTGCTACAGGTGCGCATGGGAATGCCCAAGAACAAGCAACTCACCCGCATGATGGAAGAGGGGCCGAGCCGAAAGATGATTGAGAAGGCCGACCTGGAAATGCATAACGATTTTCGTAAGCAAGAGCTGTTTGAATTGAAGGAAGAGCTCTACTTCGTGATCGACGAGAAGCAGCATCAGGCCGACCTTACGGAAAAAGGCCGAGATTTTCTCCGACCCAACGATAAAGATGCATTTATGCTGCCCGATCTGCCCAGTATCTTTAGCGATTTGGACAAAGACCAATCGATGGAAGAACGCGATCGGGAAGAGCAGAAGGCGATCCATCAGGAAGCGTTTGAGAAGGCCAGTGAGGAAATCCACACCATTAGCCAGCTTTTACGCGCATACTCGCTTTACGAAAAAGACAACGAGTATGTTGTGCAGGACAACAAGGTTCAAATCGTTGACGAAAATACTGGTCGTTTGATGCCAGGTCGTCGTTGGAGCGAAGGTCTACACCAAGCCGTTGAGGCTAAAGAAGGTGTTACGATCGAAAAGGAAACCAAGACCTACGCGACCGTTACGATTCAGAATTACTTCCGCCAATATGAGAAGCTGTCCGGTATGACCGGAACAGCGGAAACCGAAGCGGCTGAGTTCTTCGATATTTATAGTATGGAGGTCATGGTCGTGCCGACTAACAGACCGAACCAGCGCACTGATCTAAACGATGTTATTTATAAAACCCGCCGCGCAAAATACAGTGCGGCCATCGCAGATATCCAGGAAGCTCACAACCAAGGGCAACCGGTACTTGTTGGTACTGCATCTGTAGAAGCATCGGAGTTATTAAGCCGCATGCTGAAACGGAATAACATCCCGCACACTGTTTTGAATGCGAAGCAGCATGGTAAGGAGGCTGAAATTGTTGCCCGCGCAGGTCAACGCGGAGCCGTAACGATCGCCACCAACATGGCTGGTCGTGGTACCGATATTAAGCTCGGTGATGGCGTTGAAGAGCTGGGTGGACTTTTAGTTCTAGGAACTGAGCGTCACGAGTCTCGTCGTATCGATCGCCAGCTTCGTGGTCGTTGTGCCCGTCAGGGGGACAATGGTGCTTCGAAGTTCTTCATTTCGCTGGAGGATAACTTGATGCGCTTGTTTGCTCAGCCAGGCCCCATCGCCAATATTATGGAGAAATCCTTCAGCGAGGAAGATGAGTTAGCTCACCCCTTACTGAATCGGTCCATCGAAAGCGCGCAGAAGAAAGTGGAGCAGCAAAACTACGCGATTCGGAAGCGTTTGCTGCAATATGATGACGTCCTCAACACGCAGCGTGAAGTCATTTACGGAATGCGTAACAGCGCTCTTCATGACGAAAAGCCCAAGATGATCATCTATGATATGATCAAAGAAGAGCTCGATGAGCGCTTGAATGATGAATCGCTCTACGTGTCCGATGCGAATGACGAAACGATCAGCGGACTCTTGCGCTGGGTGAATACCCACTTCCCAATTGCCATTCAGGAAGATGATGTTGATTGGACCGGCGAAGAAACAGCTCATGCATCCATCTTTGGGAAGATCTCTGAGGCCTACGACAAGAAGGAAGACCTGCAACAGCCGGATGCCTTTAAGAAACTCGAGCGTTGGATCGTTATTTCAGCGATCGACCGTCATTGGCAAGATCACCTGACCGAGATGGAAGATCTACGACGTAGTGTAGGCATTCGCGCTATTGGGCAAAAGAACCCACTGCACGAGTACCAGAAGGAAGCCTTCGACTATTTTGAACAAATGGAAGCCAGCATTCGTACCCAGATCGCAACTTCGCTATTCCGCTCTGCAGTTATGTTAGAGAAGAATATCATCGAAGCATTGCAGGATCGGATGAATAAGGCTCAAGCTACTCAACCAAGTTTGAGTGCTGCTCAAGCTCCGGCTCCCGAAGCAGGGGCTCAACAGCAGAATCTCCCACCACAGTTACAAAGAGGACCTCAGCCACAGATGAACCCTGCTGCAACGCAGAAGGCCGAACCGATCAAACGCGAGCTGCCTAAGGTTGGACGCAACGAACCTTGCCCTTGCGGAAGTGGTAAAAAATATAAGCACTGTCACGGCTCCTGATATCTAAGTCGGGTTACCCGTTGCGGTAAATCGAATGAGCGAAAGCAAATCGCAGAATAAAACGGTTACCAAGTATTGGGCCTTAGGTGCATTTCTTTGTACCTTTTGTTTTCATACCTTTTCTTTCGCGCCGTTTGATGTCCCGGAACTGGCCTACCTGATTCCAATCCCCGCCTTTCTCTGGTTGTTTTATCAGCAGCCAAGCCGCAAGCAATTCACCCGAGTCATGGGTGCATCCTTCTGGTTGAGTTGGCTTGTATTGATTATCTGGTTACGCCATGTGACCTGGGTGGGCTGGTTTTTTCTTTCGACCATTATGGCCTTGTTCCCCTGGGTTTGGGCACAAGCTGTCTGGTGGGCTGTGCCGCGTTTTAAGGATGGCTCCGCATTCATGCGTATCCTCGGTATGCTCGGAGTCTGCAGTGTTTGGGCGCTGTTGGAGTTTATTCGTAGTATCTTTCTGAGTGGATTCCCATGGTTGCCGCTGGCCGCTTCTCAATGGGACCGTCCATTAACACTGCAGCTTGCCTCGCTTACGGGTTCATATGGAGTCTCGTTCCTCCTGTTGTTCGTAGGCATGACCATTGCTTTTTACCTGCGGCATCTCTTCAAAGGGAAACGGAAGGGTTGGATTCACCTATGTCCGGAATTTCTGGTCGGTATGGCCGTATGGATGTTTTTCACTTTCGGCTTATTTCAAATGCGCTTCGAACGCGGGGAAAGGGAAACGTTTTTTAAAGCAGCCTTGATCCAGCCCTACGTTCCGCAAAATGAGAAATGGGATTCTTCAAAGGCCCAGAGTATTATGAGTGAGATCCAGCGGCAGTTGGTTTTTCAGAAGCAAATCGGTGCTGACATAGCGGTTCTTCCGGAAGCGGTGTTGCCCTACGCCATTATAGGTGACCCTGCTATGCAAAGCTGGGCGGAGCAGTTGACGAATGACTTCGGCGGACCGGTATTGATGGGAGCGTTGGCTGCCGAAGGAGCCACCTTGAGTGATGATCCCTGGTACAATGGCTTCATGGCCCTTTATCCGGAGAGTGGTTTGGATCGACCTTACTATAAGAAACGGAAACGGGTCCCTTTTGGGGAATACATACCGTTCAGAAACATTTTGTTTTTCTTGGAAAAATTTGTGCCCATTGGCGGCGACATTTTTCCTGGAGAATCTTCTTCTCCGCTTCGACTGAATCTTGAGTCTGGTGAGTTACCGGTGGGCTCGCTCATTTGTTATGAGGACATTTTCCCGAGCTTGGCTCGGCGATCGGTTCAACAAGGAGCACGCGTCCTGTTCGTTGCTACCAATGATGCTTGGTATGGTGAAGAGGGGGCTGCTTATCAACATGCGGCCCATTCAGTTTTGCGTGCGGTGGAGACTGCTCGACCCGTAGTCCGCGTTGGTAATGGCGGCTGGAGTGGGTGGATAGATGAGTATGGCACCATACGCCATGTGCTCGAGTCTATGGACGGCTCTGTCTATTTTCGTGGCAGTGAAGTCGTGGAAGTAACTTACAATCCAAAAACCTACCGTGACCTCACATTCTATGTGGTGTATGGTAATTGGTTCCTCTGGGTCTGTTTGGTGATAATCGGATTACTTTATTACTTGTTGCGACGGGATGTTACGCACGTCTCAGAGGATGACGAATGGGATTCGATCAAGGACCTGAAGATTAGCACCGCAGGATCTGAGGATTCTTAGATTTTCACTAGTCCTTAAACTGTCCAACCAAGTCGGTGACCGTGGCTTTCGCATCGCCGTAGAGCATTCTCGTATTTTCCCGGAAGAAGAGTTGGTTCACCAAGCCTGAGAAGCCAGCTCCTTGGCCGCGCTTCAGTGCAAACACGGTTTTGGCTTCGAACACGTTAATGATGGGCATGCCGTAGATGGGGCTGCTTGGGTCTTCACCGGCCGCCGGGTTCACCACGTCGTTGGCGCCGATCACAATGGCTACATCGACGGTCGTCATGATGGGGTTCACGTCGTCCATTTCGGAAAGTTGTTCATAAGGCACGTCGGCCTCAGCCAAGAGTACATTCATGTGCCCCGGCATGCGACCCGCAACCGGGTGGATGGCATAGCGCACTTCGGCCCCATTCTCCTCAAGAATTTCGCCGAGCTCTTTCACTGCATGTTGGGCTTGTGCAACAGCCATGCCGTATCCGGGAACGAACACCACACTGCTAGCTGCTTCCAATACGTAATAGGCATCTTCTCCGCTGATGGCTTTCATCTCACCCTCTTGCTTGCCACCAGCCTTTTGTGCGCTCGCGCCAAAGCCGC
This sequence comes from uncultured Opitutales bacterium, assembly GCA_938075565.1. Taxonomy (GTDB): domain Bacteria; phylum Verrucomicrobiota; class Verrucomicrobiia; order Opitutales; family UBA2995; genus UBA2995. Next base: position 41,921 of record CALJGU010000030.1, read on the forward strand.
TGAAAAGAACGTTGGCCAGGGTTCGGTTCATAGCCTTGCACATAATAATAGTGAGGATGAGTCCACTGGCCCCGACTAGGCAGCCGGCGACAATCAATACGTTGTTTTGAATCACAAAACCCGCCGCGCAAGCCGCAAGCCCCGAGCAGCTGTTGAGCAAAGAAATGACCACGGGCATGTCGCCACCGCCGATAGGCATGACTCCAAAAATTCCGACCAGGAGAGAAAGCCCCACAAAAGCCAGGAATAGTCCGTAAGCATGTTCCCCATCGGGTGCAGCTGCGTAAAGCACCCCACATGCAAGCACCCCTAGCATGAGCATCATGTTGAAGGCTTTCTGACCACTGAAGACTTTGGCCTGACCGCCAATTTTACCTGAGAGTTTGCCCCAGGCATAGATACTACCTGTAAAAGTTATGTCACCGATAAACACGGCCAGGAACACAACCGATGCAGTAAAGTGATCGAGACTGGGATTTAGCAGGTCGCCAATCAGTCCGTCGTTGGCGTCTTTGATTTTCTGATACTCTGCCCACCCAACGAACAAACTAGCCAATCCACCAAAGCCATTAAATAGGGCAACCAATTCTGGCATGGAGGTCATTTGGACTTTCTTGGCGGCAATAAATCCGATAACCGCACCTGCACCGATACCGCCGGCAATCCAGACCCAGCTGTCAAAGACTTGCTTATCGATGAGGGTGACGATGACCGCGATGAGCATGCCGATCGATGAGAGCCTATTGCCTCGGCGTGCCGTGTCGGCTGATCCCAGCATCTTGATGCCGAGAATGAACAAGATCGCAGAAACGATATAAAAGAAATTTATGAGGCTTGAGGCTTCCATGCTTACTTGCCCCCTTTCTTTTTAAACATGCTTAGCATTCGGTCGGTGACCAGGTAACCGCCAACCACATTGATGGTGGCCAGCACCAGAGCGGCTAAGCCGAGGATCATGGCCATCGTTCCTTCCGGATTATGCATGGTCGCCAAGATGGCCCCGACAATGGTGATGCCGGATATAGCGTTCGAGCCCGACATGAGAGGAGTGTGCAACTGGGAGGGCACTTTAGCTATCAGCTCGAAGCCAAGGAACGCTGCCAGAGTAAAAATAAAGAGAAGAAGAATGATAGCCATAGTTCTGTGGTTTATGCCTCCTTTAGTTTCTCAATGAAAGTTGGATGGCGTAACTCGCCATTGTGCGTGAGCAGGCAGCCCTGCATGATCTCGTCATCGAGGTCGAGCTTCAGGCTTTTGCTTTCTGGATCCCAAAAGTGTTCGAGCAGATTCGCGATGTTGGATGCATAGACTTGAGAAGCGTGGTAGGCCGCTTGTCCTTCCAGGCAACCGTCTCCGACTATGATGACGCCATTTTCGGTGATGGCTTCTTCGTTGAGAACGGTGCCTTCGACGTTGCCACCTCCCGCGGCTGCGAGGTCTACGATTACTGAGCCAGGCTTCATCCCATCGATCATGGTCTTGGTAACCAGAGTAGGGGCTTTGCGTCCAAACAACTTGGCTGTGGTGATGACGATGTCTGACTGAGCACAAATTTTGGCCATTCCCTGTTGCTGCATTTCGATTTGCTCTGGCGTGAGAGCCTTGGCGTATCCCTGATCTGTTTGCCCTGTTTCTCCGAGATCGATCTTCACAAATTTGGCTCCGAGGGATTTCACCTGTTCCTCTACCACCGGGCGGGTATCAAAAGCTTCTACTCTGGCGCCGAGTCGTTTGGCCGTTGCAATGGCCTGCAAGCCAGCCACACCGACTCCGATTACGAAAACTCTGCAGGGTGAAATAGTGCCCGCTGGAGTCATCATCATGGGCAGCACCTTATTGAGACGTTCGGCCCCTTTAATAACTGCGAAGTATCCAGCGATATTCATTTGGGAGCTCAGCACGTCCATCTTCTGCGCCAAAGTGGTCCGCGGAATCATTTCCATGGAAATCGCATTTACCTTAGCCGTCGCAAAAGCCTTCAGAAGATCCAGATTGAAAAACGGATCCAGGTAACCAACGAAGAGGCTACCTTCTTTCATTCGCGAAATGAGCTCTGGTGTCGGCAGGTCCAAACCCAGGACGAGGTCCGTTGAGCCGACAGTGGAACCATCCGAACCTATGACGACGCCTGCTGCTTCATAGTCATTGTCCTGATATCCACTCTTGATACCGATGCCTTGTTCCGCCTTCAGGGAGAGGCCCAAGGAGATGAGTTTGCCAGCTGAGTCCGGTGTGAGTGCGGTGCGGTTCTCGCCATTGATTTTAGATTTCGGTATGAAACCATCCATAGTCTCTTGAGCTTAGTGTTGAGAAGAAAGCGGTCTGGAGACTTGGAATATGGCCTGCTTCGGGTGAAATGAAAAGCAGGAATCTTCACTAAACTGTAAAATGGGCTGTTCTCCAGCTGATTTGGGCAAGAAATTTTCTCGAAAGGGGAACCGTAACCCTATTGACTGGAACTAACGTTTAAACAACAGCTTATATTAAACTATGAAGAACGTTAAGACCCACAAAACAAGCTCTCCTAATTCTCAAAAATTCAACCGTCGCAAAAGCGGTTTCACCCTGATGGAAATTCTCTTGGTCATGGCCCTACTTGGTGGGCTCGTGGTCTTGGGATTGATGAACGTCGACAAAATTCTTGGTGGAGGCCAGCAGGACACGGTTCGCATTTTTGTGAACGATACGATGAAAGCTTCTCTTTTCAGATACCGGATCGACAATGGCCGCTATCCAAATTCGGAAGAAGGTCTCCAGGCACTCGTTACCGCTCCTAATAATTCACAGAACTGGAAGGGGCCATACATGGACGAAATGCCAAATGATCCTTGGGGTTCAGATTACCAATACCGCATGCCTGGAAAGAATAATCCGGACAGCTACGACATTTACTCCTTTGGCAAAGATGGCGTAGAAAGCGCCGATGACATAGGCAACTGGCAATAGTCCCCGCCATGTCCCACGCTATGAACAAGCGAGGTTTTACTCTGCTTGAGGTTCTACTTGCTATCGTGTTGGTGGGAACTGCTTGGGTCATTTTTGCGGTCAACATGGAGTCCTTACTCGATAAGGATCCACTTGCGGAGCTGGAGAGCTCCTTTGTATTGGCGCAAACTGAAGGGCGCATGATGGCCTTCGAGGACCGCGAGTCTATTGAGTTAACTTGGGACGAGAAGGCCAGGCGATTTGTGCTGCTCCGCAGTGATGTGGTCGCGACTTACGAAGTCGATGGATTTGAAGACGTGGATGAAGGAGTGGACATGGAAGTTAGTTTTTTCTTCCAAGAGCCTCGTTACAAAGGCGAGAGCTTTGAGAACCCTGACTGGTTTGCCGCTGAAAGTGTCATTCTGTATCCAGATGCGACATCTGCCGCTTTCAAAGTGCAACTCATTGCTGGAGATCGTGAGCGGGAACTCGTTGTGGAACCATTCACTGGTTTTTTTAGTGAGCGAAACGGATGAAGACTAATCAACAGGGGTTTACTATTCTTGAAGTCTTGGTTGCCGTGGTGATCTTCGCCGGGGCAGCTACAGTTCTTGTCGCCTCTTACATAAATATTCTGAGCAATTTCGAAGCCAGTCGTATCAAAACCAATTTTGAGGAAGAGCTCGCCTACGTACGAGCCGAACTCCAACTCATCAGCGACGTCGAGGAAGCGATGGATGGGGATGAGTTTGATATGGGAAATGGAGTGACTGGAAACTGGTACTCAGAGATCGAGATGACCGAGATCCCCAATCTCTTTGCGATAAGCATGTTTGTCGATATGGTGGATGCGGAGGGTGAAAGAATGGAATTAACCCAGCTATTTTACCTGCTGCGACCCTCTTGGAGCGAGGCGGATGAAGTAGATCGTGCCCGGCAAGATTTGCAGGAACGCATGCAGGATTTCCGAGATGACCAACAATTCGGGTGGGACTTTAAAGGAATATGAACCCGCGGAATCAGAAGTTGAACGGCTTTACGCTTTTAGAGGTCCTATTGGCCATTCTATTGGCGAGCGGGATCATGACTTCTGTGCTATTATTGACTGTAAGCTTGGGTGACCTCTGGCGCGGAACTACTCCGGTACGCAATATGGAAGTTCATAGCCGTCAGGTAATTGATTTCCTGAAGCGTGGATTCCAGCGGGCTATGCCTGTCGACTCAGGCGGATTAGCTTATGTTTTCCTCGATCATACATCGGGCGACTTTACGACTTCTGGAACTCCTTTGCTCACTTGGGAGGTTCAGGACAGCGATGGGATACTACCTTGGGAGCACCAACAGCTACCCTATGTCATTTACCAGTTGGAAGTCGTGAAAGACGTAGGCTTGGTTCTCTATTGGCAGTCGAGACTCGAGGTAGACTTCGAAGAGTATGTGCCCAGGCAAACACTACTCTCCAAATACGTGACTGGAATAGAGTTTCATTACTACGATATTGAGCGCGAGATGTGGGAACAGGAACCGGAACCCCGGCGCAATACGGAACGACTCTATGATATCCCCAATCGTATTAAAGTGACCTTCGAATCCGAGATCGAAGATGAAGACGCTATGACGTTTATGATTAACCTACCCAACGCAAATGAAGGGTTGCCCATTTTTTGATCATGGATTTCAAAAATCAGTTAATTCTAGATCATGAGGGAGCAAATCTAAATCGCTCGTTTCGAAACGCTTCCAATGAGGGCATAATGTCAAAATCTAAGATCCAGTTTAAAACCAAATCCTCCCGGCGAGGTAGCATCATCATCTTTGTCATGGGCATGATCTTCCTGCTCAGTATTTTGACGGTGCAGTTCATGGAGCAGATTCTTCCTCACATCCAAATGAACGCGATGAAGAATGCGGAGAGCGATCTACGTCGTGTGGCCTATTCGAGCTTGGAAGTGACTCTGGCCGTCATGTCGGAATATGCCGAATATGATAGTGCCATGTATTCGCCTACCCAAGGTTGGCAGGATCCATTGAATTTTGCTGGAATAACATTCCCGGATGCCACCGTCACGGTGGAGTTTCAAGACGAGTCGGGTAAGCTACCTTTCTCAAGCCTCTACAATGACAACATTATGTTCACGATCATTTTAAGTGATCTGGGATTTGATGACTACACCGCCACCGAGTTGGTGGATAAATTTCAAGATTGGGTGGATGAAGATGACTTGGAGCGACCTGATGGAGCTGAGAACGACTATTATCTGGATGCGCCCATACCCTATGAGCCGGCCAATGCGCCGATCAGCTCCTTGAAGGAATTGGCACTGATTGGAGGATTCCAGGAGACATTTTTCGACATCTATGGACGGCCAAATGAGTTATACCATAGATTGGAGTCTCTTTTTTCGCCGGTAAATGATGGGAATGTTAATATTAACAGTGCTGATGCGTCTCTATTTACCTTGGGTGAAGAGGGCATCAACTTTGAGCAGGATTCTTTTTGGGAATACCTTGCAGGAGAAGACGAAGTGCGTGGGACTACTGATGATCGCTATCTGACGGATACGACTCAGGTTCCTCCTTCGATTCGAGATGGCATCCCAGGAGTTACCGTTTCCAGCGAAATCCAGTGGCTCACCATTATCATCCGGGCACAACGAGGATTGAGTGTATTTGAGCTCAGAGCTCTTGTTTCCATGGGTGGCTCACTTCCAGGTAACCAAAATACAAGTTTTGATCGTTTTAACCGAGAGGAGCAGGTATTCTCTGTGGAAGATAACACTGAACGAAGCACTGAAATTGGAAACCTGCAGTATCCTTTTGCTGTCGTCCAAATATACGAAAATGAAATTGTACTTTAACCCTCAACAAAAGCCCTTAGCCTCGTCGCTTTAAAATCCTTTGATGCCTAAGTTCCCGCAATGGATCCAACAACTCGCCGGATCGGAAGAATCGATTGAGCCGTTACTCGTGCCAGGAAACTGGTTTGTGACGCGGGCCTTCGCCGTACCCGAAGAACTGAATGCGAAAGAAATCGATGAATTCGCTGAGTTGAGTGTGGAGGAAATCTCACCTTTCAATTTGGTGCAGCTTAATTGGGGCTACTATTTCGATGAGGAAAGCAATCGAGCTTTCGTCTATACCGCCTTTGACCAGAAGTTGCGGAAGGATTTAGCAGAGTCGGAATTATTTGACTATGCTTTCCCGGATTTCTCCCAAACGTTCGGGCTGAAATTTGACTCCGCGACATTGATTTTCCTAATCCACGAGTCGACGCTCAGTGGTATCCTTCTCCCTGCTAACGATTCTGTCCCACAGGCTGTGGTCGGAATTACGCTGGATGTAGAGTTCTCGCGCGAAGATTTGGAGACTGCTAAGGAGCATATTATTCAACGAATTAGAGCCCAGGTGGGTCGAGTCGAGGAGTCTAGCCTAGCGGAGCCAGTGAGCAATTTCGACTTAGTCGAAGTGGGTAAAACTATTTACCACAGGAACTGGGACCAGGCGGATACTAAGGGAAAACCTGCGATTGAATTACTTCCCTATGGAGATGAACGAGGGAATCCTTGGCGAGTGGAGGTTCCAGCCAATAGCAGCTTCTGGGCTATGGACATCCGCAAGGCCGAAGAAAAAGAGCTTCTTGAAAAGCGGCACGGATGGACTAACTGGTTTTGGCGAGCGAGTGTAATCGTGCTCTTTCTATTTCTCCTTCTTGGGATATCTGAGTTTGGAATCATTGCTTTAAATAAATGGTACGAGAAGGAGTTGGCGATCGCTGCCGAAGCACGACCTAAGGCAGAGGATGTTGAGCAGAAGATGGACATTCTGGCCAAGATCAACCAGATCACGACGAACCAGCTCTTACCTTTTGAGATGTTGAATGCCATTAACGTGGTCCGTCCGAGTAATATCTACTTCACGCGGATTTCCGCTGAAGGGGGGAATTCGCTTCAGATCGAAGCCGTGACCCTCAATGCCTCAGAGATCGATGGGTTTGAGAAAACACTCAAAGATACTGGAATGCTGTCCTTGGTCGAAATTAGCAATTTTAGGGACAATAAAGGACGTGGAACCTTTCGCCTGAGAGTAGAGTTTAACCCAGGCAGCTTACAGCCGCAAAATTTCCTGGCCGACTCATGATTGCCGATTTAAGAAAACTCTATAAGAAGACCAGCACTCGAGAGAAGTTCCTGCTGCTGCTCTTCATTGGCGCTATCGCAATAGTCTGGATGTCGTATTCGTTCTCCAGATACAATAACGGGTTCAGACTTCTGTTTGGAACACAAACTCAGATCGAGGCGTATGAGATGATTTTATCTCAGAAGGACCTCGTCGAATCCCAACTCATCGAAAAGTCTTCCGAGTTGGATTCTTCTAAAACGCTTTCTAGTACTGAGTTGCTGGGTCGGATTTCTGAGCTCATCAAACCGATGGACATTGAAAACTACACCATCAATAGCCCACAGACAGAAACAGGGGCCTTGTTTACATTCCACAATATTCGTTTGTCCGTGAATCGTGCGGATAAAGAAGAGGTGCTACGCTTGTCCGAAAAGCTCAAGACCTTGGTGCCTTATGTTACCCTCGATCGGATCACGATGAACTCTGACCGATCGGACTCCAACCTCATGAATGTGCAGTTCTTTATATCCTCTCTGGAAATGTCTGCATTCCCCCAATGATTTTCAGCGTTAAAACTATGTTAGACTTTCAAAGCCCGGAACTTAGGTGCCATAATAGATACTTAGTGATCATGCACAACAAACTCAGCAATTGGGATTCTCGGTTTAACGAATCATCCATCGACTTTAGCTATGACTCCTAAACGGATATTTCATTCCAATCGTGCCTTCGGTATCAAAGGGCTTCTTTTCTTGTGGGTACTTGCATTGTCAAATCCGGTTGCGGTGTTGCAGGTCCAAGCTCAAAACAGCGCGGTGGCCCCACTCATTCTTCGAGGGGATTCCGTCGACTCAGTGTTAGCCTTACTTGAGAAGCTCACGGGTCGTTCCATTATTCGGCCTCAAGGACTCCCTGCACCCTTATTTAATTTTACCAGTCAGAAACCCTTGACGGTGGCCGAACGTATTGTGGCACTGGAAAGTTTATTAGCTCTCAATGGTATCGCAGTGATCCCCCAAGGAGAGCTTTTCTTGAAGGTGGTGCCTTCTTCTTCCGTAACGGGTCGCAGCCCACAGTTTGCGGAAGGTGAATTGGCGGATATACAGCCAACGGATGGGATCTACTCACGCTTCTTTACTTTACAGCATCTTACGACCTCTGAGATTCAACCTCTCATTCAACCTTTCCTGAGCCCCGGTACCGGCCAGATCTTTCTCTATGAAAAGGCGAATGCCATGCTCATTACGGATAGCATGGTGAACCTGCAGCGTGTTGAGGAAATTCTGGAAGAGGTTGACCGTCCATCGAACCCCAATGTCATTGTTAAGTTTTACGACATCGAGCATGCGCTTGCAGCGGACATAGTTGCACAAGTGGATAGCATAATAGCTGCCGGCTACGGCAAATACCTGAATGCGAATTCCACGATTCGTGCTGATGAGCGTACTAATCAGGTGATTGTCGTTACGCACCCGAGCAACCTGCCCATCATTGAGCAGTTCATCCTCGAGATTGATAAGGACCAAGGGCTGTCTGTATTTAATGAAGCCATTGCTTTGCGCCATGGGGACGCCGCCGAAATTGCCGGTATCTTAAATGAGATTGTCTCTGGGCAGGCAGATCCCAATACGACAGGGCAAAACAATCGCCAAAATCAAACTCAAACACGTCCGAATCCACCCGCCGGTCAAACTCCTCAACCAACTCCATCGGTTACCGTTCGAGGAACCAGAGGAGAAGGATCCGGCGAATATGGGCTGCAGTTTAGTGAGTTGCTCACCATCGTTGCCGATGAGAGGAGCAATGCCTTGATCGTAACGGGAACCAAGCGCGACATTGAGCAAGCAAAGCAATTGATCGAAAAGATTGATGTTCTGTTACCACAGGTTCGCATCGATGTGGTTATTGCCGAAGTGAGTCTGACAGATACAACTGGCACAGGAATCCAACAGTTTGGTTTTAACTACGCCGGAGATTGGGACGGAAGTTCATTCGATGGCTTTTCTTTGGGGGATGGTTTTACAGTGACTCCAAAAGAGGGGGCAGAAGGAATTTTTCCTAATGCTCTGACTTTCGATATGATTTTTGATATCGCTGATACGAAAAGTAACATTCGCCTTAAAAGTGTCCCGACCATTGTAGCTACTCACAACCAAGAAGCCAATATCGTAGTCGGTGAAGCTCGGCCGGTGGTTACTGGAACACAGACCAGTGGCGTTAGTGGTGCTTTGTCCAGTTCTGTGCAATACCGGGATATCGGAATTGAACTGACGGTGACACCTTTGATCGGTGCAGATGGATCCATTCAGATTGAGATTGAGCAAGTAGTGGATAACTTGGGTGGAACGATCTTAATTGATGGCAATGAACAGCCGATCATTACGACTAGACGTGCATCTTCCTTTCTCACGGTTGCGGATGGTGAGTTGATCACCTTAGCTGGTTTTCAGGAAGCATTCACTGAGAACACCGATAGCAAGGTCGCCATCCTGGGAGATATCCCGATTGTGAATCTACTTTTCCGTCCAAAGTCCCAAGATGTTCGAGACACTGAACTCATTTTCTTCATTCGCCCAAAGATTTTGAGGACGTCTTCAGATGCTAACCAGGATGCGCTTGAATCCGCTGCCAAATTCTCCGATCGGGAATTAGTAAATGATGTACTCCCCGGGACGGTGAAAGCGATGGGGAATCAACAGGAAGTACAACCGGCGAGCGCCCAACCAATTAGAAAAGGATTCAACAAATGAAATCCGCTGCGTTAGTTTTATTGTTCCTTGGTGCGGCTGGTCATTCACAAGCACAGACAGGTGTTCCCTTATTGGAGAACTGGCCGTTCGTCCCTCCGGGAAGTGCTCAGACTGCGGAGATAACAGCTCCTGAAGGTCCAGCATCTTTAGCCAAGTTGCAGTTAAGAGGTATTACCTCGGTTGACGGCGAGTATATTTTTTCGGTTTACAACCCCGACACGCGAGAGAGCAAATGGTTACCCGAAGGGGCGGCCTTAGATGGCTTGGTTATTAAAAGTTTCGACCCGAACAAAAACAGTGTAGTCATTCACTCCGAAGCAGAAAACCTTTCCCGGCAGATGCAGATGAATGATTATTCTGCTCCTTCCGGTATTAGGGCGACGCCTCCTCGACCTGCTCCTCAGGCTTCAAGCTCGGGTACGGCCAATAACTCTACTCCGCGGACCGTGTCTCCCACCGGAACTTTGACTCGCACACAACAAACCGTCCAACGTCCTACGCGTAGAAACTTAGAGACTCTGCGAGCAAGACGTGCCGAATTGGCTGAGAAATTACGCAAGCAACCTAAGCCGGGAGAAACAAACCCGACGCCTGGTGGTACCAATCAGTCAAATGGAGGCTCTCAATAGTTTTTTTAAGATGGTTTCATTGAGTTTCGATAAGATCCCGATGCTTGACCGGCTCTCAGAAGAAGAGCAGTTCGAAGTCAGGGAATCCCATCCCAAAGAACGCTTGAAAGTACTCTCCGAGTATTCAGGCCAAACTGTGGAAGAATTGATGGGACTGGTATCCCAGGAATCCCGTATAGAGATTGATGCCAATCCCGAGTTTGATTCAGAGAAAGTGAGGGAGATGCCTTCGCGATTTGTTCATGCTTACCATTGCTTGCCTATAAAAAACGAAGAGGGCGAAGATCTGTTTGGAACGGTTTGGCCTCCGGATTCTTTGATGGACGATTGGATGTTTGCTACCACAGGGAAGCACGTGTCCTGGAAACTGGTACATCCGGAATTAGTGAATCGTTTTGTAACCGAGTTTTTTGGAGTTGGGTCTGAGAGTTTTCAGGATGAAGAGGAAGACCTAGAGGAAGCTGCCCTGGAGGTGGATGAAGAAGATCAGGACGCCGCGATCATTCGATTTGTGAATGAGATCATTCATCAAGCGGTGGAAGACAAAGCCACAGATATCCATATCGAACCACAGGCTGAGGAGCTTCGGATCCGCTATCGGGTGGATGGTGGACTAGTGTCCATTCCTGTCCCAGACACCTTGAGGCGTTATCAGGACGCCGTAATTTCGCGCATGAAGATCATGTCGAAACTAAATATTTCTGAACGTCGCCGTCCCCAGGATGGGCGCATTAAATATAAGAGTGCTGATAGCGAGATAGACATTCGCTTGTCCACCGTTCCGACTTTGTATGGAGAGAGCGTAAGTTTGCGTCTCTTGAACAAGAAATCGAAGCCTTTGAGCTTTCTGCAGTTGGGCCTACCCGAAGAAGACCGGGGAACCATTGATGAGGTGCTTGCACTGCCACACGGTATTGTTCTGGTAACGGGACCCACGGGTGCTGGTAAATCAACCTCACTCAATGCATTTATTCGCGAAGTAAATTCTTCGGACAAACGCGTCATCACTATTGAAGATCCAGTCGAGTATGAGGTGGAAGGTGTAAACCAAATTCAGGTCAATAATGAGATCGATTTTGGGTTTGCTCAGGCGCTTCGACACGTTCTTCGGCAGGATCCTGATATCATCATGGTGGGGGAAATGCGTGATTCGGAAACAGCCGAAATCGGTATCCAGGCTTCACTTACAGGTCACCTGGTATTCAGCACTCTCCACACTAACGATGCTCCCGGAGCATTGACTCGATTGATCGACATGGGCATCGAGCCATTCCTTATTGCGTCAGCGATTGAGATGGTCATCGCCCAGCGCCTGGTGCGCCGCCTCTGTCGGCAATGTTCCGAAATCATTCATTTCCCAGAGGAAGAAATGTTGGAAACCATGAGGGCCCTTCGCTTGGACCCCAGTAAGGGAAGAGGAGTCACTACGATCCAGCGACCAGTAGGTTGCAGCCAATGTCGCAATACGGGTTATTCCGGACGGGTAGGGTTGTACGAAATTTTGCGTGTGGATGACCATTTGCATGAATTGATTGTTGAACGAGCTTCTTCCCGTGAAGTGCGGAAGAAAGCATTGCAGCACGGCATGAGACCGCTCGAAGAATCGGGCTGGAATCTGGTCAAACAAGGAACCTCCTCTTTGGAAGAAATATATAGGGTGATCGAGATGGATTCGTCTACTGACGATGTCGAAACCCTCCCTGCTGATGGCTGATTTTGCATATTCAGCGCGCGATACGGCGGGCAAGTTGGTCAGCAGTAATCTTCAGGCAGCCGATCGGAAAGAAGCCCTCAGGAAGATTCGGAGCCGCGGATTGACCCCCATAAAGGTTGCTTCGGGTGGCGGATCTGCATCGGTCAAGCCGGTTAAGGCAAAACATAAGGAAGCAAAGAAGAGTAAGTCCGTCTTTGCCCGGAAGTCTTCCAAACCGGTTAAAGTGGGGCGCAAACACGTGCTGCCCTTCCTTAAGAATTTCTACGAACTACACAAGAGTGGGCTCCCCATTGCTGAGGCTTTGCGGATTTTGAGCGGTCGGGTAAAAGACCCAGCTCAGCAAACCATTAACAAAGGGCTACTTCGTAATATTCAGGAAGGAAAATCCTTTTCTGATTCCCTGGCTGACATGGGCAAGGTGTTTGATTCCGGGGCGATTAATTTAATCGGTGCTGGAGAGACGACCGGTAATTTGCACGAGGTGCTGGATCGTCTTATCGAATACATGGTGAATCGGAGGGAGATGCGCAACAAAGTGATCACCTCCATGGTGTATCCCTGTATCATCCTGATAGCTGCCATCATTGTCGTTGCGTTGTTTCTCTTTGTGCTGATGCCGAAGATGCAAGGCCTCTTTGATTCCTTGGGTGGGGAGTTGCCGTTTGCGACTCGTATGCTTTTGGGGCTTTCTGACTTTCTTCTCTATGTAGGGCCTTTTATTCTGGGGGGACTATTTTTCCTCTCCACTGCACTCTGGCGTTGGAAAAAAACCGAACGAGGTGGGCTTATCGTGGACCGATTCCTTCTCAGGATACCATTGGTCGGAAGTATGGTCATTTACTCGGAGACGACTCAAATCACCCAGACCCTTGGGCTTTTGTTGGAAAATGGAGTGACCACGGTAGAGGCATTTAAGCTTACGGAACGTACCATCGGTAATCGCTTTATCGCTCAGGAATTTCGTGATGCCCGCCAAAAGGTGACTGAGGGTATTGCCGTCTCCAAAGCGCTCGAAGGAATGGGAGTGATGCCCGACATTATGATCGATTTGATCTCTGTGGGTGAAAATACCGGCAACCTGGTGCCAAGTTTTTACGAAGTAACTCGAATTTTCCAGGAGCGTTTAGGTCAGATCCTTTCACTTCTAACAGGCGTTATCTCGTTGGGCGCCTTGCTCTTCGCCTTTGCCTTTGTGGCTCTCATTGCATTTGGAATCGTATCTGCGATCTTCAGTGTCAGTTCGAGTTTGAGCCATTAGACCCGAACTTCTAAATGAATTTCGATGCTGTTTACTCGCGGAAAACTTACCTTGATCGGGTCCACTATATGAACATGGTGAGAATGCTTCATGCTACCGTTTAAGAAAAAGAAGCCGGCTTTCATTAGCTCCATTAAGCAACGAATCCTGAAGGATGAGTTGACGAAGCTGCGCGTGAAGCACGACCTCTGGTACCAAGCATTTGAAAAACAGGAGCGCAACAAGGTGTGGCTAGATGGAAAGCAGTACCTTATGCTTTCGAGCAATGACTACCTTGGTTTGGGCTTTGATCTGCGCGTCAAAGAAGCTGCCAAAGAAGCTTTAGATATTTGGGGTACCAGTCCAACTGGCTCCCGTTTCGCCAATGGTAGCCGAAATTATCACAAGGAATTGGAAGAGCAAATAGCGGACTTCTTAGGAAAGGAGTCCTGCCACGTTCATTCAGCCGGATATCTTTCCTGTGTAGCCTCCGTATCCTGCTTCGTAGGCAAGGGGGATGTGGCTCTCGTGGATCGCAATGTGCACTCCAGTTTGTGGGAAGGATTGAAGCTTTCCATGGCGACAATCGAAAAATTCCGTCACAATAATCCAGCTAGTTTGGAAGAAGAGTTATCCTTTGTGGGGGCTGACCGTAAGAAAATGCTGGTAGCTGAAGGTGTTTATTCAATGGAAGGGCACGTCGCTCCCTTGGATCAGTTTGTCGAGATCGGACAGCGGCATGATTGCTTTATCGTAGTTGATGATGCTCATGGGTTTGGTGTGTTGGGAGATCAGGGGAGAGGTACGGCCGATTATTTCGGTGTTACGGATTCCGTGGACGTGATTTCTGGAAGCTTTTCCAAATCCCTTGCAAGTACTGGCGGGTTCGTAGCTGGTGACAAAGAAGTGATCGATTACTTACGGACCTACTCCAAGCAGACTATATTTTCTGCGGCTATCAATCCGACCCAAGCGGCAATCGCCAGCAGGGCATTAGAAATTCATTTGGAAGAACCGGAGCATCTGGAACGCCTCTGGAGCAACACCCGCAGGTATCATAAGTTTCTTGAGGGTATTGGTCTGGATTATTGGGAAAGTGTAACTCCCGCTACTCCTATCGTCGCCGGATCCAAAGAACGCGCTTATTTCTTTTCTGAACGTCTTAAAGAAAAAGGCGTTTATGCAAACATCATTATTCCTCCCGGTGTTCCACCTGGCAAAGAGTTGGTGAGAACTGGAATGTCCGCGAGTTTTTCCGATGATGACCTTGATCGATTAGAGGCAGCTATCACCTATGCTGCCAAAGCATTGAAGTGATCGAATTAGCTTCACTCACCTTGTCGGTGAGTCGGTTTGTAAAAGAATTCCGCATAGGAGTGCGGGTTTCTGTGAAAAGATTGATAAAAGGTGGTTCTCAACCGTTTTGATGGGACAGGCATCGAAGCCTATTTAGAAAAGGAAGCATCCTATCACTCACCTGTCGCGGACGCTCTCATCCTGTCTGTTGGAAGCAACAAGTATCTTATCAATAACTGATTGCCATGAATATGCCCGACTCTGTGCTTCTTGTAGAAGACGAAGCTCACATCCGTTTAATGTTTCGAAAAGTTTTCGAACTCATGGGTATTCCCGATATCCGGGAAGCTAAGAATGGTTTAGAAGCCTGTAACATGTATGGATCTGATCCCACTGACGTGGTGATGATGGACATCAATATGCCTGAGATGAATGGCCTTGATGCCATGGAGCGAATCTTGAAGGCCGATCCTGACGCGACCGTTGTCATGCTCACTTCCCTGAGTAATCGCAATACGGTTGATACCAGCCTGAAAGCCGGAGCGACCTACTTTATCCGGAAAGATACTCCGATTACCGAAATGCAGGCCACACTCACTGAGGTGTTCGAACGAGTGTTTGCTACCAGCTAGATTTTCTCCTCCAACTCTCCAGCCGCTTAGTCCAATGCCTATCAAGAAAAAAGACGAACCGCAGATCATTCGGTACAATCTTAAAGAACTCATGCAAAGTGCTCAGTATGAGCGCGAAAATAATGTGATCGGTAAAGAACGGATTGACCGTTTGGAAATCGAGCAGATGTTCCGCAATAAGCTGGAGAAAAAAGGTGCTAAGAAGAAAGAGAAGAAGACGTTTGATGAGTTGATCAATATCGTTGATCCGATCATTCCTGAAGAGCATCGCATCATCATTAAGGAGCATTTGGAGACCGACTCTTTAAAGGGTGTCGAGGACACGGTGATAAAGGGTCTGATTGGTAAACGGCAAGCTGGTGAGCTATGGGCTAATAAACTTGGCATTGCTTATTTAGATCCCATCTAATCCGTCATTACTGAAGACGCTCTCGCTCTCATTCCTGAGGAAATTGCGCGAAAGGCACATGTACTACCTCTATACTTTCTAAACAACGTCCTCACGGTTTCTACTTCTGTGCCATTGGATGAAGAACAGCTCAGACGCTTAAAATTTATTAGCGGACATGAAATCAGTCCGATCTTCGGATTTCCTTCTGAGATCAGAGATGCGATTGATATCCATTACGCTTCCGAGGAAGATGTAAGCTCAGTTATTAAGCGCTTTCAGGAGCAAAAGAAAGGCATCCTGGATGACCTCGATGAGCTTGAGTTGGATTCACTCGCTGAGTCTGAGACCTTGGCAAACATCCTGGATTCGATCGTACACTTTGGCATCAAGGAAAATGCATCTGATATCCACATCGAACCGATGGAGACCAAATGTCGCGTTCGTTTTCGTATCGATGGTCGACTGCGTGAAATCTTAAGTATTCACAAATCACTCCTGCCTGCTCTCGCTTCGCGTGTGAAGGTCTTGTGCAAGTTGGACATCGCAGAAAAGCGCTTCCCTCAGGATGGCCGTTATGAAATGGCACTGGGTATGAACAAAGCTGAGTTCCGGGTTTCGTTCATTCCGGCGAGTTACGGATCCAAGATTGTTATTCGTATTCTAGGTTCTACAGGACGTAAAGGAGCCATGTCTTTGGATGACATGCTTGTCTCACATAACATCCTAAAACCTTGGAGAAAGATCATTCGTAACCCAAACGGTATTGTTTTTGTTACTGGACCTACTAGTAGTGGTAAAACAACTACTTTATATGCTTCTTTGCAGGAGTTGAATACTCCGGATGTAAATATTTCAACTATTGAGGATCCTATTGAAATTACCTTGGAGGGATTAACTCAATCACAGGTTAATCACTCTATCGAACTGGGATTCCCTGATCTCCTGAGGTCTTTGCTTCGTCAAGATCCGGATATTATCCTGGTAGGAGAAATTCGTGACTTGGAAACCGCCAAGATTGCATCTGAAGCGGCTCTAACTGGTCACTTGGTATTTGCTACTTTGCACACGAACAATGCGCCACAAGCGGTGACTCGTTTATTGGAAATTGGAATTGAGCCTTATATGGTCGCTCCTTCCATTAGCGCTGTGTTGGCTCAACGGCTTTGCGCACGTCTTGATGACGACAACAAGGAAGCTTATCGTCCTTCTCGCGAAGTTTTGGCACCTTTCTTTGAAGACGTTTTAGATATAGATGATTTATTGCTGTTCCGACCTACTGCAAATGTAGCTGGAACTCCTCAGGCCTATAAAGGGCGGGTTGCGATTCATGAAATGGTAACCATTTCTGACGAAATCCGATCGTTGATCTCTGATCGAGCAAGTGTTCAGGCTCTAACTCGAGCAGCTGAAAAAGTTGGCTATCGTACTCTGCGTTACGATGCACTGAAGAAAGCGTTACTGGGTCTTACTTCCCTCGAAGAAGTCGATCGCAATACGCCTCAAGAATGGCGTTGTTAGTCGCGGTTCTCTTCAGCGTATTTTTGAGCAAGTAGGGACAATTCAGCCGAGATGAATGCGTGCTCCTGTGTCATTGCATTCTCAGTTCGATTGATACTATCCAGTATCAGTTCTCCAAAGAAGGGAAAGTGTTGAGCCCCTTCGAATGTGAATTCTCGTTCCTCTTCCTGATTAACTAGAAGAACGGATGGAGGATTGTTAGGTCGCCCAACATCTAAGTACTTTCGGACTTCAATGTATCCGTCTGTTCCTAGAGCAAACAACCGTCCATCTCCCCAGGCTCGTGCCGCATCTGGCGTAAACCAATCAATACGACAATAACACGACGTCCCGTTGTCTAGGGTTAATGAGGCTTCACCAAAATCGTCGAGTTCAGGTTTGTCGGGATTATTGAAATTCTCAACCCGAGCAAAGTTTACTTTCCCTTGGGTGGTATTTCCGAAATAGAGGAATTGTTCGAATTGGTGGCTACCAATATCGGTGAGGATGCCTCCATAGCGCGACTTGTCGAAAAACCAATCGGGCCTGTTGTCCTTACTCAGCCGATGAGGTGCAGCGACTATCACCTGAAGAAGCTTACCAATAGCTCCTTGGCGGACGAGCTCACCCGCATGGAAGGTGGGAGCGTTGTGTAAACGTTCGCTGAAGTAGACCATGTATTTTTGCTTGGTCTCTTCAACCTTCGCTCTTGCCGAAGCCAATTGATCCAAGGTCGTGAACGGTGCTTTATCCGTAAAGTAATCCTTACCGGCATCCATGACCTCCAGTCCCACTTTGCAGCGCTCATTTGGAATCGCAGCGGAGGCAACCAGCTTAATTTCCGGATCATCCAGAATACGGCGGATATCATCCACAATTTCTGCTTGTGGAAATTGCTTCTGCCAGGTTTTTACGCGTTCAGCATCTGTGTCGAAGACATAGCGAAGATCACCTCCCGCTTTTTGCAGGGCTCCGGTCATGCCATTGATATGCATGTGATCCAAGTGGGCCACGGCGAAGGGGAATTCGCCGGGTTCGACTACTGGTTTTGACTGCCCTTGCGGGTCATATGACATTCCGTCTGATGCCTGGCTCATGATCTTATAAATTTATAGGTTGTCCGTTGTTCTTTGCGCTTTCGTAAATAGCAGAGATGAGAGCGATTGCTTTCCTGGCCTCATGGCCATCCACGTAGGGTATACGATTCTCCTCAATCGCTGACACTACGTCTTGAAAATTATACTGGTGACTTTCCGGAGTGATCGCGGATGGATCGTTGGCACCGATAGCCGCGACTTGAGGGTCGATCAGGTATTCCTCGAGGATGCTTTTGTCACTGGATTCCTCTTCGCGAAAGCTCCATTGTCTAAACTTGTCATCGGACAGGACGACTGATCCTTGATCGCCATTGATGTAGACCTCGGCTGGGTTCCCATTTTCCGACCAGCATGCGGTTGAGCCTTCAATGATTCCTCGGGCTCCGCTTTCAAATTCGAGAGTCGCTACCGCAGTGTCTTCCACTTTGATGCCTTTATGCAGGGCACGAGTGCTACTCGCAGAGACTCGTTTAACCGGACCAGCAAGGTAGAGAAGCAAATCAATCGCGTGGATACCTTGGTTTTTCAAAGCGCCGCCACCGTCCCAGCGCCAGGTTCCTTTCCAATTGCTTGTTTTGTAGTAGTCAGGTTCGCGATACCAGCGAATGGATGCTCCGGCCAGGGCGACATTCCCAAAGCGCTTTTTGTCGACTGCGGCTTTGAATGCCTGGGTTGCTGGATTAAAACGTCGGTTGAAAATCCCGGCCAACGTTACGCCTCCTCGATCCGCCGCTTCTATCATTTGGTCCACACGTTCGAGGGAAACCTCCAACGGTTTTTCGCAAATGATGTGTACTCCAGCAGATGCTGCCTTTTGGGCGGGTTCTAAATGAGCCCCAGAGGGAGTGGCAATGGTCACAATCTCAATTCCACTCTCTTTGAAAAACAGATCTTCGTCCGAATAAGCTTTGCAGCCAAACTCTTCTGCCAGGGCGTCGGCTGACTCCTGACGACGAGCAAAAACTGCGGTGAGTTCAGAGCCCTCCATCGCTTGGATCGCTTGAGCATGAAATCGTGCGATCATACTTCCGCCGTATATTCCGAATTTCATCTACTATTGTGTGTGTTTTTGGCTGAGAGTGGGATGACTATGTTAGTTATGAAAAAATTCAGTCTAGACTAACACGTGTTGGGTTGAGTTGAATCACTCCTTCTGCTCAATTCAAGCGCGGAAAATCAGTTACCGCAAAAATCGGAACAAATCTCACCAACAGCGAATTTAATCACATCATGGAAAACGAAGTACGACTAGGAATCATTGGATTGGGAAATATGGGTCAGTTTTATGCCCGTGCTATTTTGGATGGGGAAGTCCCCGGATTGAAGCTGACGGCTGTGTGCGATATGGATAAAGACCGGGTATCAGCTTTTGAAGGTGTCGAGCCATTCACTGATACTGATGAACTTTTAAAATCCGGGGTCGTCGACGCGGTTCATATCGCAACCCCCCACTACTTTCATACGACCTTGGGTATTGCTGCTCTTGAGGCAGGCTTGCATGTGCTCGTTGACAAACCTGTGTCGGTTCACAAGGCCGACTGTGAACGTTTGAATGCCGCCCACACCAACAAAGATCTCGTTTTCTGTGGTATGTTTAACCAGCGGACAGATCCGCATTACTTGAAACTCAAGAGCCTCATCGATAATGGTGAGCTCGGAGAGATTCGCCGCATCCAATGGACCGTTACAGATTGGTTTCGCACTGAAGCTTATTATGGATCTGGTGCCTGGCGCGCTACCTGGAAAGGGGAGGGCGGCGGCGTGCTGCTTAACCAGTGTCCTCATCAGCTGGATCTCTGGCAGTGGCTCTTTGGTATGCCGGCTGAAATTTATTCTCAATGTGACTTGGGTCGCTTTCACGACATCGAAGTCGAGGATGCTGTTACCGCTCTCATGCGATACGACAATGGTACCACCGGAGTATTTATTTCCACCACAGGTGAGTCTCCTGGAGTGAACCGTCTGGAAATCGCCTGCGAACGTGGATTGGTGCTTTTGGAAGATAACGAGATTCGCTGGACCCGCAATGAGGTCGAATCCTCGGTCTTTTCCCAAGAAAGCGACCAAGGCTTTGCTAAACCCGATTCTTGGAATGTTGAAATCCCTGTGGACGGAAACGGTGAGCAGCATATGGGAGTCTTCAAAAATTTCACCCAAGCCATTCTCAAGGGAGAAGATCTATTCTGCCCTGCGGAAGATGGCATTCACTCCGTCGAGTTAGCCAACGCCATTCTTTACTCTGGCCTGAAGCACGAACCTATTAAACTTCCGCTAGATAGTGCCGAGTATGAAGCCTGCCTCAATAAATTGATCGAGGAATCTACCCATGTGAAGAAAGTAGTGGAGACCAAGGTTGAGACGAACATGAGCGCTTCTTTTCAGAAGAAGTAGGGGAGATCGTCGAGCCCCAGCCATTTCTTGCGCGCTATGAGTACAAAAAAATGGCTGCCCGGGCTGGATTCGAACCAGCGACCAAGTGATTAACAGTCACCTGCTCTACCACTGAGCTACCGGGCAGCATTACAAAGAACGGGTGAGATTTGGATTTTGGATCTAAATGTCAACCTTTGCTTCTGACATCTTTGAAAAAAGTTTAGGACCCCTCTATTTTTTTCGATCTTTTAGTTGATTTCTAAAAGCCAACTGGTACTGTCACTCGCTTTTTCCTTAGTCCCGGTCTGTCTAAAACGCCGGATATCAAGATTTTCAAAACCATGTCAGAACTAAGTATTTCAGTCGACGCTCGCGAGGATGTAGGCCGCGGGGCAAACCGCCGCCTCCGCACCACCGGAAGATTCCCGGGCGTAATCTATAGCAAAGGCGAATCGCGCTCCGTATCTCTTGATAGCAAAGAGTTTGCGAAACTCCAGAAAGACCTGTTGGGGATTACTCCACTGGTGACACTTATGGAAGGCAAAGAGGAAGTGATGGCTCTAGTCCAGGAGGTTCAGCGCCATCCGATTAAGGATTATTATATCCATGTGGACTTTCATGAAGTCACCCGTGGAGAGGAGATTACTGCTCAAGCCTCATTGCACTACCTCGGTGAGCCTATTGGCGTGAAAAATGATGGCGGAACGCTCGAAACGCAGCTTCACGAGGTCGAAGTTCGTTCTCGTCCGAGAGATATTCCTAATTTTATCGAAGTGGATGTGTCCGGCCTTAACGTTGGCGACTCCCTTCATGTGAGTGATCTCCCTGTCATTGA
The DNA here is from genome assembly GCA_938075565.1 of uncultured Opitutales bacterium. Classification (GTDB taxonomy): domain Bacteria; phylum Verrucomicrobiota; class Verrucomicrobiia; order Opitutales; family UBA2995; genus UBA2995. The sequence goes on from CALJGU010000030.1 coordinate 63,416, forward strand.
GGGAGTAACTTTTGTTACGCACGGAGACACGCTGATTGTAAGTGTGGGCGGTGCGATGCGCGAAGAAGAACCAGAAGTCGAAGTTTCAGAAGCTGCGGTAGAAGGAGATTCTGATGCTCAAGAAAAAACTGATGAAGGTATTTCCGGAGATGGGGAGTCCTAATCGGTTTTTTTAATCCTGTTCTTTGAAAATGTCTGTCTCCGTAATTGCCGGTCTCGGCAATCCGGGGAAATCCTACCAGGACACCCGCCACAATGTGGGTTTCCAGGTTGTCGATGCCTATGTTGAGAAGTTGGGCGGATCCTGGAAAGAGGAAGCCAAGTTTCTCGGTACTATATATACTTGGAAGCGAGGGCCCCGAAAGGTGCATTTTATCAAACCTCAGACTTTTATGAATCTGAGTGGAGATGCGCTCTCCAAGCTATTGAACTATTTTAAGATTCCTCTTGAGGAACTTGCTGTCGTCTACGATGACATCAATCTTGATCTGGGCCGCTTGAAAATTAATCAGGATGGTGGTGCTGGAGGGCACAACGGTATTGAGGATCTTTTCAACAAACTGGGCCGCCGGTTCATCCGTTTTCGTGTGGGCCTTGGAGGCAAATACCCGCCTGAAATTGACTTGGCGGATTTTGTATTGGGAAAATTTTCAAAATCAGAGACAGACGTGATCAAACACCAGATGGATCATTACCATCAGGCACTGGACTTACTTCTCCATCGGGGAGTGACCATTGCCATGAATCAATTCAATAAAAGAAAAGCAAAGCATGACGCTGACTAAACCAACCTATAAGACCACCATCATTCTCGACACGCGCGAACAGGAGAAGTCCGTTCCCGAATTACTTGAGGATGTGAAGGAAAAACTGGCGACTCTTGACGCTACCGTTACCAAAGAAAACGACCTTGGCCGTCGCGGATTTGTTCGCGTGACCGATCGTAACTTTACCGCCGGTCACTATTTCGAACTGACTGTTGAAGCTCCTGGGTCATTTGCAGACGATGTTCAGACAAAATTCCGCTTGGATAAAGTTGTCTATCGGATCATTGTCCAATCCTGATTTTCAACTCAACCTCCGATTCGATGGCATCCTTCAACAAAGTTATTCTCATGGGCAATCTCACCCGCGACCCTGAACTCAGGGTTACTGCTAGCGGATTGAGTATTTGCAAACTATCCATGGCTACCAATCGCGTCTATCAGACAAAGGATGGCGAGCGGAAGGAAGAAGTAACTTATGTGGATATTGATGCTTTTGGTCGGCAGGCTGAAACGATTTCCAAATATATGTCCAAGGGTCGTGCTCTCCTAGTAGAAGGACGGTTGAAACTGGACAGTTGGGAAACTCCCCAAGGGGAAAAAAGAAGCAAGCTCGGTGTGGTTCTGGAGAATTTCCAGTTTACTGGCGACCGCGGTGGCTCCGGAGGTGATTCCAACGAAGGCGGCTCTCATGTTGAGCGCAATAGTCCTCCACCAAGGGTGGCCGAACCGAAAGCACCGGCCGACGATATTGAAGAAGACGACGTACCATTTTGAACCTATAATTTAATTAATCATGGCGACAGCAGATGTTTTATTACTCAAACCCGTAGAAGGCCTTGGCGCCGAAGGGGACGAAGCAAAAGTAAAGGCCGGTTATGCCCGGAATTACCTAATTCCGCAGAAGATCGCAGTTCCTCTGACTGCCTCTAACCGCAAGCAAATCGAATCACTCAAAGTGGCGCGTGCTTCTCGTGAGGCGAAAGACATTCAAGAAGCAGAGGCCTTAAAGGGCCGGATCGAAGGCATTCACATTGCGGTGCAAGTACGCGCCGGTGAAGAAGGCAAGATGTTTGGTGCGGTTACTGCCAAGGATTTACTCGAGCACATTACCGAAGCTGGTGTTGAGCTGGACCGTAAACAGATTCAGCTAAAAACTCCGATCAAGGAGTTGGGCAAACACACGGTCGAGATCAAGTTGCATCCTGAAGTGTCGGTAGACTTCGAGTTTGAAGTAGTGCCTCTGCACGAAGATGAGGAATAGCGGCTAGCTTCTAGCCCAAATTTACTCATCTGATGGCAACCTCTTCTCGTTCCGCACAAGCATCGGGCAGCCAGTACGCTAATCGTGCTGGCAGGTCGAAGAGAGACTCCGACTCTAGCGGTGGCCTCGTAGGCCGGACCATGCCCCACAATGTTGAGGCAGAGCAGGGGTTGTTGGCATCTTGTATCTTGGACAGCAGTGAAGTGCTACCGCTCTGTTTAGAGCGAAATCTTCCTCCCGATGGTTTCTATGTGGCCACCCATCAGATCATCTACGAATCGATTGTTTCTCTTTACGAGAAGAAGACGGCTGTGGATGAAATCCTTCTGGCTGAGGAACTCGCCAACAAGAACCAACTGGAAATGGTTGGCGGTATTCCGGGGATCAACCAAATCATGGACCGGATCGAGACGACGGCACACGCCAATCACTTTCTCGATATTGTTCGGACCAAGTACCTTCTCCGTCGATTGATTCGTTCCTCCACCCACACCGTGGAGCGCTGCTTTGAAGAGCAGGAGAATCTTGCCGAATTTTTGCAGGCTGTTGAAACTGAGATATTCGAAATTGGGATGGATAAGTCGGAAGACGCCTCCCGCGATATTTCTACAACCATTGATGCTGCGGTAGCCATGGTCCACTCCTTCCTTGAAGGGAAAGGATCTATGCGGGGTGTTTCCACGGGACTTAAAGATCTCGATGCGCTGACCCTTGGCATGCAAAAGAGCAACATGATCGTTCTCGCAGCACGTCCCTCCATGGGTAAAACCAGTTTGGCGATGAACATCGCTGAATCGGTGGCAACTCCTAAGGATGGAGAAGGATCTCCCACGATCATTTTCAGTCTTGAAATGAGTCACCAGGATCTTGGCATGCGCTTATTGTGCGCACGTGCTCGAGTCTCTATGAGCCGATTACAGGATGGGTTTTGCTCGGCTGAGGAAAAACAATTGCTGGCCGAAGCCGCGATCGAGTTGAAGAAAGCTCCCATCGTTATCGATGATTCCAGCAATATCACCATTATGGAACTTCGAGCCAAGTCGCGTCGCATTGCATCCCGTATTAAAAATAAATACGGACGTTCCATAGGGCTTGTGGTGGTCGATTATCTACAACTTTTAGCTGGAACCAACCCTTCTGTGGGTCGTGAACAGCAAATATCTGAAATCTCTCGTGGGATAAAGGGGTTGGCGAAGGAACTTGAAGTTCCAGTGATTGTCTTGAGTCAGCTGAACCGTGATATG
>CALJGU010000031.1 GCA_938075565.1 uncultured Opitutales bacterium
GTGGCTCCAATCCAAAGATTTAAATATGACTTGTAGGCTTGCTGATTTCTTAATGCAAAGGCGATTGCTGTCTCCGAACTCAAAAGTGTGAAAGAAAGTGTCGTGGCGCTTCAGAACCCTTTGCCAGGCTTTCTTGAGGAGCTGTTGATTAACATCCTCCAGGAATGTCCATCTGAATTGCTGTACGTAGGGCTGCGATTCGTGCCCTAGTAAACTGGGCAGGAGCATACTTGTCTGCATGGATGATGCGAACAAGCTATCATTATTTGAACGATTCATGGATGAGAAACAGGAAATTCAAATGCGATTACACTTATAGTTCCTCTAAGCTTCAATTTAGGTGCAGAAAAGAGCCAGTAATTTACACCTGCATTACAAGATTTATAGAGAGGGCAAATTCTCAACTATTGGATTTTTTTGTGTTCTTGGTGACTGCAGTCGGATGAGGTGGTCTGAATTGCTCTAAGAATACGGGATCACGGATCTTGTATCCCTTTGGTAATTATGACTAAAGAGAAGATTTTCTGTGCTAGAAATATTAAGTTTCCACGGTGGTTTTCTCAAATATCATCATTTGTCTTCCGCCAGGGTAAACAAGAAGCAATTTTGCCCCATAAGGCCCATTTTAACCCGTTTTGCTTCAATCTGGAATTTGTGATGAAAAATCCTCTCGCGATTACCGGTCGAATTAGGCAAACAGTTTTGAAACTAAAATATCACGGTTTTTGGGCGAAATGACTCAATGCCGCTAGTGCAGGAAAAATTAAATAAACTCTAGATTATGCCCACATTTACGAACGAAGAACTTCTAGGCCAACTCAATTGGCGTTATGCGACCAAGCTGTTTGATCCTAGTCGCAAGATTGACGATGAGACCATGACGACTTTGGAGGACTCTATGGTTCTTTCTCCCTCTTCCTTTGGTCTTCAGCCCTGGAAGTTTATAATTGTGGAGAAGCAGGAGGTGAAGGACCAACTTCTTCCGCTTTCTTGGAACCAGCCACAGACACGAGATTGTTCTCATTTTGTTGTCTTGGCCTATGATGATTCATTTCAACTCTCAGAGGTGGATCGTTACATCGATGCTACTGTAGAGGCAAGGGGAGGACAGGCTTCCGATCACGACGCTCTTAAAGGGCAGATGGTTGGCTTTATTCAACGCTCCATTGATGGAGCCACCATTGACGAATGGTGTAAGAATCAAATTTACATCGCATTAGGCCAATTGATGGCCAGTGCTGCTTTTCTTGGAATCGATGCTTGTCCCATGGAGGGCATTCAGCCGGCCGAAATGGATAAGGTGCTAGATCTCGAAAACAGTGGCTTTAAGATCATGGTTGCCTGTGCGTTGGGTTATCGCTCTGAAGATGATAAATACGCTACTCTTCCCAAGGTGCGCTACCCGAAAGCTCAGATTGTCGAGCGGATTTGAATGACCTATGCCAAAAAAATAGGAACCTCGGCTTGCTATTTTTATCATTTGAGTAAATTCAGTCCTTAATACTAAGCATAATCCGCAGTACATTTATGAAATCAAAACTCACTACCATTCTCATAGCTTTAGGCATGTCCGCCTTGTTTTCTTCCGTTGTGAACGGATCAACTATTGAGATTACCGCTAACGATACTATGCAGTTCAACTCGAAGGCATTCGAAGTGAAAGCTGGTGAAGAAGTAACTCTGGTGTTTAAAAACCTGGGTAACTTACCTAAAGCCGCCATGGGGCACAACGTCGTCATTCTCAACCCAGGAACTGACGTACCCAAGTTCGGTATGGGCGCAGTTGCTGCTGCAGCGAGTGAATATATCCCGCAAGACGAAGCTACCAAGGCTCAGGTTGTTGCGCACACAAAGCTGCTTGGACCTGGAGAAGAGGATACTATAACTTTCACGCTTCCTGAAGCGGGTGCTTATCCGTTTGTTTGTTCCTTCCCTGGGCACTTTGCTCTAATGCAAGGAATCATTACTGCCAAGTAAGCCAGGCGTAATTACAATTTCTCAAAGACTGCATGCTTCGGTGTGCAGCCTTTTTTTGTACACGCATGAACCTTAGTCTAATGGCGAAATCAGAATATTCCGCCACTTCATGACAAACTGCCGTTCTCCCTTGATTCCATGGACCTGCAGTCCGATGAACCCTTTCGGGTGTGTTTTATAAACATCCTCTCGAACAAGATCTTCGATCAAATGTCCGTTTAGCCAGGTTCGCATGCGTGGGCCTTCTGCTATGATTCGGACTTTGTTCCAGCCTTCTGAAATGAAATGATCATGGCCGTGATCCTGTTTTTCCTTGGATGACAGCCAACCAGTTCCCAGAGCTTCTCCATAAAGAATTCCGGTTGTGAACTTTCCTTCACCAAAATTTCGGCGAATCTCCATCTGTGGCCCCCACACACGTCCCGCTCGCCAGCTCGGATGATCTCTTTCGGTGACTGGTCGAACCGATGAGCGAAATTGAATCCCCTGGTTAGTGACATCATCTACAGTGGTTTCCAATTCAATTTGGAAATCGCCAAACTCCTGTTGCGTGCAAAGAAATGAGTTCGGACTTCCAGTCACGGTTCGTCCCACTATGGCGCCATCCTCGACAGAGTAGCTGTGAGACCCATTCATATGGACCCAGCCATCGAGTGTCTTTCCATCAAAAAGTTCTATCCAGCCATCATCACTATTGCTTGAGGCTTTGGAGGCCAATTCAGTTTGATTCGCCATTTTATCGGGTAGGGCGAAGGCCATGATCGATTTTCCAGATGGAGTTCGGTTCTTTCCTCCGCCTCCCGCTACGATGACCAAATACTGCTTCCCGTTGTGCAGGTAGGTACTTGGGGTTGCATAGCCTCCCGCTGGCAATTGGTACTCCCAGAGTAGTTTTCCGCGGCTTTTCTCAAATGCTCGGATTTTTTCATCCGCTGTGGCTGCTATAAAAACAACGCCTCCCGCGGTTGCTATCGCTCCACCGAAATTGGGCGTACCGGTATTGCGGATACCCCGTTCAACCAGTTCTGGAAATTCTCCTAGTGGAATACGCCATACATAGTCGCCGGTCGATAGGTCGATGGCATTTAATGTGCCCCAGGGTGGATTAATGATGGGATAGCCATCCTGGTCGTTAAGGAAGCCGTAGCCTTGGTATAGATAGCGGACTTTTCCGCCTTCTGTTGCTCCGAGAGCAGGGTCTACTTGATCTGTAGACATGTATTTGGATACATCGGCGATTTCCTGATTGGTCAGGTGAGGGAATCCGGGCATTATATCTCCGCCATTTCGTATCCATTGAGCAATTTCTTTCTCTGACTTATCGAGTTTCAATACGCTCGGGTAAATCGGAGGTATGCCTTTGCGGTCGGGGCCATGGCAACTGGTGCAGTTCCGCTCGTAGACCACGCGGCCTCTTTGGGTAGCGTCCAAGTTCGAACTGTCGGCTGGCTCAAAGCTCTTTTTCAATTTGTACAATCCAGGGGCATCATTCGTATTTACGTAGATGATGTTGCTGTATGGATCGTAGGAGCTTCCATGCCATTCGACTCCACCCAAGGTTCCGGGTTGTGCAATGACCCCTTTCTCCGAAGGAGGAGTGTAAAACGTGCCTGTATCGTAGCGGTCTAAAAGTTGTTTGGCATAGTCATAGCTCTCAGGGCTGATTCGAGTTAAATCAGCTTCCGTAAATGATGTGCGGGTTAGGGGAGTAGGTTTTACCGGGAAAGGCTGAGTTGGCCAGGCTGCTTCTCCTTCCACGGTTGAGGCTGGTACTGGCAATTCAACTACGGGAAATAGAGGTTCCCCAGTGTCTCGATCTAGGACAAAGGTAAATCCCATCTTCGTAAATTGCACAACCGCGTCCTGCTTTTTCCCTTCTTTAGTAATCGTTACTAGATTCGGGGGTGGAGGATTGTCGTAGTCCCAGATGTCGTGGTGTACTGTTTGGTAGTGCCATTGCCGTTTTCCGGTGCTAGCGTCCAGAGCAAGAACGCAATTAGCGAACAAGTTTTGTCCCTTCCGGTATCCCCCATAAAAATCGTTAGCTGCTGATCCGGTGGAGGCAAAGACCCAGCCTCGTTCTTCGTCTACGGTTAATCCTCCCCAGGAATTGGCGCCTCCGTATTTTTCTCCTTCCACCCATTCCCAGGTATTATAGCCAAATTCGCCTTCCTGAGGTATCGTATGGAAAATCCATTTGAATTCTCCCGTGAGCGTGTCGAATGCACGGATGTGGCCAGGAGTCGAATCGTAGCCTTCTGGAACGCGCGAAACGACGATGAGAAAGTTTTTGTAGACGGCTCCTGGATTCGTGACTTCGACCGACGCTCTCTCGGGGTCCACACCCAGGTGCTGACGGAGGTCGATGTGGCCCCCATCGCCAAACGATTGGATTAATTCACCTGTCTTGGCATCCAGGGCATATATTCGATCTTTAACGGCATGAAAAATCCGGCGATCTGATCGGTCCTCTGATTCCCAATAAACCAGCCCTCGATTGCGTCCTCGAAACACTTTTTTTTCTGGGTGATGGTCTTCAGAAATAAACTTCCAAACTTCTTCTCCCGATCCCGCATCAATCGCGACTGCTCTCAATGAGGATGTGGTAAAATACATTAAACCATCAATGATGATGGGATTGCTGTGCATGTTGGAGCGTTCGGTGGCGTCGTCCACTTGGTATTCCCAGGCAGGCTCCAGTTGGTGTACGTTTGCCGCATGGATTTGGGCTAGTTCCGCGTATTGATTGCTTTTTTGATCTCCGGTTGTGATTCCCCAGTCCGTGTAGTTGTCCAGTCGGTTTGCACTGGAATGGGAAGTATAAGCTAGGAGGAATATTGCCGATAGGGTAAGTCGTAGGGGCGTCATAGATGGCTGAATGTTTTATTAAGCATTCGCCTCCTTCAAGGGCAAAGAATCTATTATTGTCTGTTGTAGATTTCTGAGAGTGCTGCCACAGTCCGGGGCTTATGATTCCCAGTCTGGAAATACTTGATGCACAAACAACCCACCTTGGTGACTTGGTTCTTCGTAGGCGAACTATTCCTGCGCTTGAGAATGAAGAAATCTATGAAGTGAAACTGGGTGAGGAATTTCTCATGTCCAGTTTGTTTCCCGAAGCCGAGAAGGAGTTAGCTCATCTAGGTTTAGCAAAGTTCGATCAAGGAAACTTGGACATCA
>CALJGU010000032.1 GCA_938075565.1 uncultured Opitutales bacterium
AAAGCCCAGACTGTCTGATTTGCGAGAATCAGGATCGATTGAGCAGGATGCTGATGTCGTACTTTTACTCTCCAAACCAAAGGACTCTGAAGACGAGTTTCAGACAATTGGAAACGTCGCCGATTTAATCGTTGCCAAGCAGCGCAATGGACCAGTAGGAGAACTGAAATTAACCTTTCGTAAGGAATATACCCGCTTTGAGAATTATTCGCCGCAATCTGATCATGAGTCTGGTTACTAGACTGACTCAGGCACTTATCCTGGCCATACCGCTACTCGGAGCAACCTACCTAACTGCACAACTCCCGCAAAGGGATGTGACTATTGGGAAGGTTGAAATCGAGTTTATCGGTGTACAGAATGTTAACGATGCAGTGCTCCGCTCAAACATGCAGGTTCGTTCCGGCATGCCTTATAGTGAAGCGATCGTAGATGATTCGTTACGTTCACTATATAGTACCGGTCTGTTCGAGTATATTGACGTAAAACAGAGAGAGGTGGATGCTGACACCAAGGATCTTATATTTCGGGTGAAGTCAAAGTATCGGGTATTGGCCATCTACTATGACGGAAATTATCGGATCAAAGAAAAACGCCTGAGAAAAGAAATCTCAACTCGAGCTAATGCGTCTCTAAATGAGCGATTGGTTAAGGAGGATTCTCAAAAGCTTTTCGAATTCTATCAAAAACGTGGATTCACGCAGGCCTCGATCGATTATTCGATTGATCGCGATCCAGACACTGGTTTTGGAGAAATCACGTTCACTATTGATGAAGGTCCTAAGGTCCGTGTTAGTGAGATCAATTTTGTCGGTGCTCAGGAAATCAGGAACAAGAAGCTGATTAAGCAGATGAAGACTCGGCCCTGGAATTGGGTTTCCTGGCTCACGGGTTCTGGCAAGTTGGATGAGACTCAGTTCGAAGAGGATTTAGTTGAAGCTCTCGCATATGCCCGGGAAGAAGGTTTCCTGGATGCAGATATAGCTGAGGATCAAATCGAGTATGATTATAGCCGAGAAGGCCGCTTGGTCATTAATATCCCATTTACCGAAGGTAAGCAGTATCATATTGGTGAAATCTCTGTTACCGGAAACGAACTTTTCCCATCTGAGCTACTCGTACAGGGTATCGAAATTAAACAAGGGGATGTATTTGCCCCTGAAGAAATTGATGAAGCGAATGAAGCGCTCTCTGACTTTTATGGGTCGGTTGGCTATCTCGATTGCCGAATCAACGTTCAACGGATCCCTAACTTGGAAACAGGGGCTATCGACCTTGAGTTTGCGGTAATCGAAGGAGAACGCTTCCGCGTAGAATCCATCGTTATTGAAGGAAATACCAAGACGAAGAGTGTGGTGATCCTACGTGAATTATCCCTGGCTCCGGGCATGCCTTTTGATCTGGTTCGTATGAAGGTCAGTAAGCAGCGTCTTGAAAACACGCGTTGGTTTGACGATGCCGGGGGAGTTGAAGTTACGGATGAGCCAACCAATATCCCGCAACGCCGTAACTTCAAAGTTACTGTGAAGGAAGGACGCACGGGAAACTTTACGTTTGGAGCTGGTTTTTCCTCCATCCAAAGAGCGGTTGGATTTATCGAAATTACTCAGGGTAACTTTGACCTCTTTAACTTCAGGTCGTTCTTCCAGGGAGACGGACAAAAACTGCGTATTCGTTTGGAAGCGGGTTCACGGTCCTCGCAAATGAGTATCTATTTTGAGGAGCCCTATTTTCTGGATAACTATTTCTACCAGCTGGCGTTTGGTTTCCAAATCTACAATCAGGAATCTGACTTCTTGAGTACCCTTTATCAGGAAACTCGTGCTGGATTTGAGGTATTCGTAAGAAAGCGACTTTTTGGACTGATTGAAGGACGCATTGGCTACGGGTTGGAAGATGTGACTCTCGACTTCTTTAGCCAGATTCCGTTCGCATTCCAAAGTTTCTTCAAGGAAGAGGAATTGGATTTAAGAAGGAACGAAATTAACAGTACAGTTTCCCGGGTGACTGTAGGTCTTGCGCGAGATACCCGAGACAAACTCCTCTTCACTACGAAGGGAATGCGACTTCAGTTGATTAATACTGTTGCTGGGGGCCCCTTGGGAGGCACTCAGGATTTCGGGAAGGTCGAATTTCTCGGAGCCACCTGGATACCTACCTTTGAGTTAGGTCAGGGTATCCTTCTCGATGCGAGAGCTGGAGTTGGTTTTGGCTATGATGACACCAAACGTCTCCCGTTCGCAGAGCAATTCTTCCTGGGTGGCCCAAATACCGTTCGTGGGTATGACTACCGCATGGTTGGACCGGTTGATATGGGTGAGCCATTACGCGATCCATTTGGAGGAATCTTCCGGGATGAAAATGGAAATCCTCGCTATCGTTCGTTTCCGACCTTTGAGCCTAAGGGAGGTCAGACTTACGCCATGTTTACTGCGGAGTATTTCTATAGTATCTCCGAGCAGGTGCGTATCTCAGCCTTCTACGATGGAGGTCTCGTAAACCGAGGATTTGTTGATTTCGGAATGGATTGGTGGAGTGATAATGTGGGGGTAGGTATTACGCTCATGGTTATGGGAACACCGCTCCGTCTTGATTACGCAATTCCTATGAATTCTACGACCATTAAAGACGAGTTTGGTAATCTCATCTACACCAACGATGAAGGAGCCCAATTTAACTTCAATTTTGGTACTCGCTTCTAAACAGAATTTAACTTGATTCTTAAGCACATGAAAAAGTTCTTACTCAGTGTCGCTCTTGTGGCGCTTCAATTCGGTCTGGTTCAACAAGCTGTAGCGGAGCATTCTATCATGACGATCGATGTCGCTACCTTGTATGACAACTATTACAAAACCAAGGAAGCTGGTGATAAAATCCAAGGTCGATTTGATACCGCTAAGGCTCAGCTCGATGAAATGATTGCTTCCGGGGAAACGGAAGTTGAGTCCTACAAGACCATGATCGAACAAGCCCAGAACCCTGCGCTCTCAGACGAAGCTCGTACTGAAGCTGAGAAAGATGCGGACCTCCAAATGGAGAAGATCCGCAGCATGCAACAGGAAGTTCAAATGTTTCGCCAGAGCACCAACAGCCAGCTCAGCCAACAGCAAGCTACTCAACGTCAGTTCATGCTCGAGGAGATTAAGACGGTGATTCTTGAGGTGGCTCAACAAAAAGGTGCTGACTTGGTTTTCGACATTTCAACCGGAACTAACATCGGGCTTCCTTCTGTGATCTATGCCAATCCGGCATGGGATACAACAGATGAAGTACTCGACGTTCTCAATGCGGACGCACCTGTTGCTCCAGCAAATGAGCCAGCAAACTAGAGTTTTAGATTTTTTGAAGCCTACCCAGGTGGAGGGGGAAACGCCTGCCATCAACGTGCAACTGAAATTCTCAAGTCGCTCCGCAAATTTAACATTTTTCCAATTGAACCCTGTTTCGTTTAGAAGCAGGGTTTTTTTTGTCGATGCCATGCTTTGAACTGAATCTTGAACTGATTCTAAATTTGACTTCTCCCACGTCTGTTAAGGGATCGTGGGAAGGTGAAATCAATGGCATCGCATCTCTTGGTTCTGCGCAGGCGGGCGATCTTTCATTCTTATCTGGGAAAAAGTATCGCAAAACGGTTCCAGATTGTAAGGCCAGCGTGCTCATTCTTCCGGAAGATTACGAAGACGAGCCATCTGAGGATCAAATATACCTGCTGCACGGAAACCCTTCGCGGGCAATAGATCTCATTTGCGAAAACATTCAGCACCAGCTCAGTCCCAAGCGTGAGGCAGGTGTTCACGAGACCGCTAGCATTCATGATTCTGTACAGCTAGCCGATTCAGTTTTTGTGGGACCTTTTGCTGTGATTGAAGAGGGTGCAAAAATAGGCGAGAATAGTGAAATCCATGCGCATGCCTATGTGGGGCCTTTTGCTCAACTTGGGAACGGTTGTGTTTTGAAGCAACGGGCGACGATCATGGATTACTGCAAGCTTGGATCCGACTGCGTCATACATTCTGGAGCTGTGATTGGTTCTGAAGGATTTGGTTATGAGACCGTGGATGGCCAACACCTCCGTTCTCCACAGGTGGGCATTGTTGTTCTCGAAGATCATGTCGATGTGGGCTCCAATACAACCATTGATCGTGCACGTTTTGACGAAACCCGAATAGGGCAGGGCACCAAAATCGATAACCAAGTCCAGATCGCGCACAACGTAACGATTGGGAAAGGATGCTTTCTTGCCGCTCAAGTGGGAGTCGCAGGAAGTACTTCGATTGGCGACTTTGTTTTATTAGGTGGCAAGTCCGGAGTTTCTGGTCACTTAACTATCGGTGACTTCTGTCAAATTGGTGGATCGACCAACGTCTATTCAAATTTACCTGCTAAAAGCTTTGTGTCTGGAGATCCGGCAATGCCATATTACCAAGCACAAAAGTTTAACGTGCTCCGCAAAAAACTTCCCGACCTATTCCGTAGAGTCGACAAGCTCGAAACCCATCCGACATCCGATCCATGAACGAAGAGGAAGCTCTCATCACCCCTAACAAACTAAAAGTATTTAGCTGTAATTCCAATATCCCGCTTGCTAAGGAGATTTGTGACTACCTCGGTATTCCCCTCGGTGCAGCCGAGGTTACTAAGTTCCCCAATGGGGAAAGCTTCGCCAAAATTAATGAAAATATCCGTGGCCGAGATATTTTTATTATTCAGTCGATTTGTTATCCGCCCAATCAGCACCTCATGGAACTGCTCATCTTTATCGATGCAGCCCGCCGTGCTTCTGCTAGTCGTATTACCGCAGTCATTCCATTCTTTGGTTATGCCCGGCAGGATAGGAAGGATCAGCCACGTGTGCCCATCACTTCAAAGCTAGTAGCCAATCTTTTGGTCTGTGCTGGAGCCAATCGTATCCTGACCATGGATCTGCACGCACAGCAGATTGTGGGATTCTTCGATGTGCCAGTAGATCATCTTTACGCGTCACCGGTATTTTATGAATACCTTCTTACACATACCGACACGGATAACACAGTCGTTATCTCTCCTGATGTTGGCAGTATGAAAATGGCCGCTGCTTATGCGAATATCCTCGGGTGTCCATTTGGTGTCGTAGCCAAGAAGCGCATTGATGCCGCTAACGTAGAGGCAGAAAGCGTAGTGGGTGACGTGGAAGGCAAGGAAGTGCTCATCGTAGACGACATCACTGAAACAGCAGGAACTTTGACCGCGGCTGCGGAGATTGTGCGTGCCCATGGCGCTACCAAGGTGCGAGCCTGCGTAAGCCACGGTGTGCTCAATGAATATGCGCACAAGCGTCTCAAAGATGGTCCTTTGGATGAGCTCATTACCACGAATTCTACTCCTGTAGATGCAGGCGATACGGGCGTTCCAATAACGGTCATCAGTATCGCCGAGCTGATGGGGAAAGCCATTATGCGAACTCACTTGAGTGAAAGCGTATCCAGTCTCTTTCGCTTGAAAACGAAGGACGGTACGGAGAGCAACGCAGGCTGATTGCGAAAGAGATTCCCAAGATCTTCGACTGATGCTATGACTATCAGTCATATTTAGCTAGAAACCTTCGTTTCTCACCCTTGTCGTTTTGGATTCATGAAATTGCATTACATTGTTTCGATTTCCGCATTATGGGTCTTTGTTTTGGCTCATTCTCACGCAGTCACCAACCTTGAGACGCGTGAACTTCCCAACATCGTTTGGGACAACACGCCTTTGGATCGTTCGAATCGGGAAAGGATGGCCAGTTATGCTGATATGTTGGACGACGTAACGCCTGCCGTGGTGAGTGTTGCGACTTCTAAGCTACTCGAAGGGCAGCGCTATCAACTGCCTGAGCAGTTTCAGGACGACCCGTTCCTCAAGAAATTCTTCGGCGAGCGCGATGAGGAAGATGATAAACCCAAATCAGAAGGTCTGGGTTCTGGTGTCATTATCAGCAGTGACGGATATGTGCTCACCAATAATCATGTTATTGAAAACGTTGATGGAGTGAGTGTACGACTTGTTGACGGGCGAGAGCTTGAAGCGGAGATCATTGGGGTTGATGCAAAGACCGATGTTGCAGTCTTGAAGGTCGATGAGAGTGGTCTCCCATTTCTCATCATGGCCGATAGCGACCAGGCACGAGTGGGAGATATTGTATTTGCTGTTGGGAACCCATTGAGAGTCGGGCAGACCGTGACTCAAGGCATCGTTTCGGCCACCAATCGGAATTCTCTCAGTCTGATCGATGGTGATGCCTATGAAAATTTTCTCCAAACAGATGCCTCGATCAATCCAGGTAACTCAGGAGGCGCTCTGGTCGATGCAGAAGGAAGGGTGTTAGGTATAAACACCGCGATACTCTCCCAGTCTGGGGGTAGTATAGGCATCGGATTCGCCATTCCCAGTAACCTTGCCAAGAACGTCATGATGGACCTGATCCAGACTGGAGAAGTTCGCAGAGGATATCTTGGAGTAGGGATTGGTGATTTGAATTCAGATATGGCCGAAGAATTTGGAGTCGTGAATGCGCAAGGCGCTGTGATTACCCAGGTGTTTCCAGATACTCCTGCTGACGAGGCTGGGCTGCTTACTTACGACGTAATTATTGCGATCGATGGTCGACCGGTAGTTTCGCAGCCTGATCTACGGCTAAAGGTGTCGCAGATTACACCCGGTGTGGAAGCGTTGATGACCGTTATCCGAGACGGGGAGGAAATCGTGCTTCCTGTGGTACTTGGCAATTTGAACGATGCCCTTGTATCGGAAGATACAACCACCGAAACGGTCGAACTTCTTGCCGGAGTTTCATTATCCGAACTGAGCCCTGAATTGAGGGATCAATTCTTGCTAGGACAATCGGTGCAAGGGCTTCTAGTCACCGAGGTCAGCGAGAACTCTCCTTATACCGGAGATCTTAAGGCCGGTATGGTTATCATGGCTATCAACCGAACCAAAGTTGTAACCATGGGTGAGGCCTTTGAGCATATCACCGAAGGGAGGAACCTTCTCCACATCTATTTCGAAGGAAAGGAAAACTCCCTCGTTCTTAAGAAAGACTAAGAGCCGGGCTGATAGGGATCACAGGTGTCAGTGGTCAGGTTTCGGTCTCTTATTCAGCGTAGGGGCAGATCGCCGTTTCAAGCTCTTCGAGCGTTCTATTAAGAAACTAAGCAGAAGAGTAAGAGGAAGAATGTAGCGATGCTGGTGACAGCATCGAACTCATCGTTTACCCTGGCCTCTAAACACCGACACCAGACACCTTTTATTCAGGATCCCGGTTTTACCGCTGGTACACCTTCTAGTTCCCGAGGTAGACTTTCGGGATCGTACGTTGGGAAATTAAATTCGGCCAACGAGATCACCGGGACGTCAAATGTCGCATTCCCTGCGCTGCGGTCTGCTAGCAGTGCCAATCCGGTTACGTCACCCTCTAATCCGCGGACGATATCAATTGCTTCTTGGGCACGGCCGCCTCGAGTGATGACGTCTTCTACGATCAGCACTTTTTCACCAGGTTCTATTTTAAACCCACGTCGAAGAACCAATTTGTCATCCTGCTTCTCAGCAAAAATGTAACGGACCTTGGCCTGGCGTGCTACTTCCTGGCCGAAAACCAGTCCACCCATGGCGGGTGCAAGAACCGTCGTGAATTCAGTGCCTTCGAGTTTCTCGAGCATTAATTCAGCGAGCCGTTCCACCTTGTCCATGTATTCACAGACGCGAGCGCACTGGAAAAAATGGCTACTGCGAAGGCCTGACCGCAGAATAAAGTGACCACGCAAGAGCGCTTTCGATTCTTCAAAGATAGTGAGGATTTCCTGTTGCTTATCGTCCATATCAATCAATCTGGGCAAAGCGGTTTTCGATTCCAATGACATTTTCAAAGAGATTGCGTTCTTTGATCTGGCTCAGTGATTACGTCCTGGGAATTAGATCTTGCGAGGCTATCTAACGCGTGTTGGATTACTGCAAAATCGTTGTGCCCCAACCTTGTAATCCATGATCACCTCTACCAAAGACCTCGCAGAGCACCTCGGCCTATCCCGCTGGACGGTCTCTCGTGTTTTGAATGGTCATCCAGAAGTGAAAGAGGAAACCCGGTTACGAGTATTGGAAGCGGCGCGCGAATTAGGCTTCTCTCCAAATGCTATGGCTCGTGGATTGCGTGGAGGGTCAACGGGGTTGGTCGGAGTTTGTTTTCAGGAGATTGAGTCTCCTGCTTTAGCCAAGAAGACCGCTTTTCTGCAGCAACAGCTCAGAGCAATGGGTTTTCAAGGGATGATCGAATTGACCGATGGCGATCCCAACCTGGAGGAATCTGTTTTGCGTCACTTCCTGTCCTTGAAGTCGGATGCAATCATCCTGGTTGCATCGACACTGAAGTCCGACAATCCAACGATCAAATACTTAGCGGAAGCCAAAATCCCAACAGTATTAGTGGATCCGATACATGATTTACCTTTCCCATCCATACATTTGGATCGGGCGGGAATCATGGAGAAGTTAATCGATCATCTTTGGGATCGGGAACATCGAAAATTTGCGCTACTTGGCATTGAGAGTGACCTCGTGCTCGGGCAACACCGTACCGAAGGAATACGAAGGGGCGTGGAGAAACATGGCTCATCTTATACGGATTGCGTGACTAGCTATACCGAAGATGGCTTCGGACTCCAGGACTACGGTTATGGTTATTCATTAGCTAAAACAATCTTAGCTAACGGCGATAAAGCGACTGCCTGGGTTGCCATGAATGATCGCTTGGCTATCGGCGCGATGACTTACCTGCGGGAGCAAGGCATTCAAGTCCCCAAAGACATCGCAGTAGTTGGCTTCGACAACTTGGATATCAGCCCCTGGTTTGATCCTCCTCTCACCACGGTCGACCACGTGATCCCAAAAATTTTCCGCGAAGCGGTAGCAACCCTGATCCAACAAATCCAATCTCCCCCGTCAGAAGATCCTGTTAAAGAATGGATTCTTCCGGAAATCATCATTCGTAAAACAAGTTAACTGGTTGTGCCAGGTGTAGATTGGTCGGGATGACTAGACTAAGTTTCTTCCCTGAACTGGAGTTCTAACGCTCTCGATGCTCTCTTTAGTTATCAAGATCCAAGGTCTTCTGCTCTGCCTCTGGATCAACGGTTTCTTCAGCCTCTTCTTCGTCGGTGGTCGCACGCGCTACGCGTTGCACGATATTTTTGGTGATGATGTTTCCTTGGCTGCCCCGGCTCTTGATGGCGAACTCGGCGAAGTTGAAAGGGATCTCCAGCTTGCGTAAGCGTGGAATAGGTTTGTGATACACTTTCACGAAGGGGCTTTCTTCTTCGGTTTTATCAACCGAGAAAAAGAACACGCGAGAACCTGGTGTTCCTTTACTGATAGCGTATTCCTTATCACGTGTGACACCACCAATACGGAAACGTTTGGCGTAGACGTTCCCGCGTTTGCCGTCGCGGTACATCATAGAGTAGATCGACTTGTCTTCCTTGCTGAAAACGGCGACGTGGATGACGTCTTTGCCCACAAATACTTTGTCAGCTACCCTTACCACTTTCATGTTCCCATCGCGGGTGAAGACGATGATGTCGTCCAAACTGGAGCATTTAAATACGGCTTCATCTTTCTTCATCCCGGTACCGATGAATCCGTCCTTATGATTTACATATAAGGTTTCACTCGCAACGGCCACCTTGGTCGCAACCACTTTGTCGAAAGAGGTTAATTCGGTTTTGCGCTCTCGCCCTTCTCCGTACTTTTCTTTTAACGATTCGTAGAACTTAACCGTGAATTTGGTGAGCTGTCTCAGGTTGCGTTGGACCTGCTTCATACGATCTTCCAGGCCTTTGATATACTCATCGGCACGGAATGCATCGTAGCGGGAAATTCGTTTAATCTTTATCTCCGTAAGACGGGCAACGTCGACGTCATTTACTTCGCGTCGCAACAGATGCAAGAAAGGTTTTAGGCCTTTGTGGATCGTTTTGATAATGTTTTCCCAGGTGGTACATTCTTCGATGTCGCGGTAAATTCTATTCTCAATAAATATCTTTTCCAGACTACTTAAGTGCCACTTTTCTTCCAACTCTCTTAGCTCGATTTCAAGCTCGAGCTTAAGCAAGGCACGCGTTCGTTTGGCAGATCGTTTGAGTAGCTCAGTAACCGGCAAAAACTCTGGACGGTTTTTCTCGATAATACTCGAGTTGGGAGCGAGAGAGTTTTCACAATCAGTAAATGCATACAGTGCATTGATCATGATGTCCGACTTGATACCTGTAGAAAGCGTGATGATGATTTCCACATTTTCAGCAGTATGGTCTTCAATGCGGTCGAACTTGATTTTCCCTTTGTCTCTGGCGTTGACGATAGAATCAATCAACGAGGCCGTTGTTGTTCCAAATGGAATTTCTCTGATCGCAATCTGGCGTTTCTTCAGGACCTCAAATTTTGCTCGGACCTTGATTCTGCCACCTCTGAGACCGTCGTTGTACTCGGATGCGTCTGCGGTTCCTCCGGTTGGAAAATCTGGAAATAATTCAAACTCCTGTTTTTTGAGTGCCGCTATGGATGCGTCGATCAGCTCGATGAAGTTATGAGGTAGAATTTTACATGCGAGACCTACTGCAATACCTTCGATCCCTGAGGATAGTGCTAGAGGAAACTTTGCGGGTAATACTATGGGCTCCTTATTTCGCCCGTCATAGGAATCCTGATACTCAGTCGTTTTGGGGTTGAATAAAACTTCGAGAGCAAATTTTGAAAGTCTTGCTTCGATGTAACGGCTAGCTGCTGCTCGGTCGCCCGTGACGGGATCACCAAAGTTCCCCTGCATCTCAATGAGAAGATCGCGCTGTGCGACTTGAACCAATGCATCTGTAATCGCTGCATCTCCATGGGGGTGAAGCTTCATGGTTTCTCCAACAATGCTCGCCACCTTATGGAAACGACCATCATTGATTTTGAACATGGTCGCTAATATGCGACGTTGCACCGGTTTCAATCCATCGAGGACGGAAGGAACAGCCCGGTCCAGGATTACGTAGGAGGCATACTCCAGGTAATACTTTTTATAGAGATCGGAGACCTTCTCTAAATCAGGGTTTGCTGGTAAATCTTTCGCCATGGAAATCTAGGCTGGCAGTGCTGCCGGTTCTGACTCGGAAGTTGCACTCTCATTGATGGGCTCTTCAACCACCAGATTGCTTACAATGAAATCTTTTCTCTCGGGTGTATTCTTGCCCATGTAGAATGCGAGCATATCGGCCAAGTGTGAATTCTTACCGATTACCACAGGCTCGAGTCGTATGTTCTCACTGATAAATTGTTTGAATTCTGAAGGGGAAATTTCGCCAAGGCCTTTGAAGCGGGTAATCTCCACTTTGCCGCTGAGTGTGTCCATGGCCTGTTGCTTTTCTTCTTCGGAGTAGCAGTAAACCGTAGCCTTTTTGTTCCTCACACGAAACAGTGGTGTTTGAAGGATGTAGAGGTGCCCACGGCGAACAAGCTCCGGAAAGAATTGGAGGAAGTAACACATAAGAAGGATGCGAATATGGAAGCCATCCACGTCAGCATCCGTCGCCAGGATAATATTATTGAAGCGGAGGTTTTCCAGCCCGTCTTCAATATCGAGGGCATCTTGTAGTAGATAAAATTCCTCGTTCTCATAAATCACCTTACGTTTCATGCCGTATGTGTTGAGAGGTTTTCCACGAAGTGAAAAGACCGCCTGCGTCATTGGATCCCGGGATTTGGTAATCGATCCGGACGCGGAGTCGCCCTCGGTAATAAAGACAGAGCTCTTGGGAGCATCCTTATGCTTTGAGTTAAAGTGCACCTTACAGTCGCGCAGCTTCTTGTTCACCACTTTGGCTTTTTTAGCCCGTTCCTTGGCAATCTTCTGGATTCCCCTTAGCTCCGTTCGTTCTCGTTCTGCTTGGAGGATACGTTTCTTAATCGCCTCGGCCGCCTTTGGGTTTTTGTGGAGAAAATTATCCAGCTCCCTTTTTAGAAAATTAGTTAGACCTTGGCGGATACTCGGACCCTTCGGTCCGAAGCTATCACTACCCAACTTTACTTTTGTCTGACTCTCGAAGGTGGGCTCTTGAACGCGAATGGCGACGGCACCGACTATTCCACTTCGGATATCCGAGACATGGAAGTCCTTCTTGAAGAATCCACGCAAGGTTTCTACGAGGGCTTGTTTGAAAGCTGCTTCGTGTGTGCCCCCCAAGGTGGTGTGCTGACCATTTACAAATGAAAAGTATTCTTCCCCGTACTGGTTGGTGTGCGTAAAAGCGATTTCGATGTCCTCTTCCTTAAAGTGGATAATCGGATAGTTTGGGTCTGATTCGAGGCTTTCAGTTAGCAGGTCATGCAGTCCATTTTTGGAATGATACCGCTCACCATTATATACAAGAGTCAGTCCGGTATTCAGGTAAGCATAGTTCCAAAGCAATTTTTCAATGTACTCTTTCCGGAAGGTGAATTCACCGAAGATCTCTTTATCAGGGACAAAGGTTACCAGAGTGCCTGATTTTTCTCCGCTAGCTTTTGGCTTCTTGTCCTGCTTAACCAGGTTTCCCTGTTCGAACTCAGCGCTGACAGTTTTTCCGTCGCGAAACGATTCCACTTTGAACGTTTCTGATAGCGCATTGACGGCCTTGGTTCCAACACCGTTCAAGCCAATGGATTTCTGGAATGCGTCTGAATCATACTTACCGCCAGTGTTGATTTTGCTCACACACTCAACCACTTTCCCCAAAGGGATTCCGCGACCATAATCGCGAATATTGACCACGTTGTTTTTGAGTATGATCTCAATGCGCTTCCCGTAGCCCATCATGAATTCGTCGAGGCAATTGTCGGCGACTTCTTTGATGAGGACGTAGAGGCCCTCGTCAGCGGATGTACCTTTACCGGAAACGTTTCCGATATACATACCGGGGCGGAGGCGAATATGCTCTCGCCAGTCCAGCGACTTAATCGACTTTTCGTCGTAAACGGGTTCAGCCATTAGCTAAATGATACCAAGCGTGGTATCGGTAAAATAAAAGGATAAATAGGATTTGGGAACTTGGCGGTTGGTATAAACCAAGGAAGGAAATTCCAAGGAACGAAATCGACTGCGACAAGGAAATTATCCCTTCAGGACGGAACTATTTGACCCAGGCCAAGACCGGATCGTGATCGCTCGAGCGAAGGCTTTCGCTAAGGTCGGAGTTGACGTGTATCATCTGCACTTCCAGTCGGGGTGCCAAGCTTGGCGAAACCAGAATGTGGTCGAGGACCTGTGAGTAGCCTTGGAAGATGTAAGTATACCGTTGGTTCAAGGGTGCTTGATCAATCAGATTGGTAAGACCTTGGTTTTCAGTCAGAATCTGAAGGGCTGGCGAAAACTCAAAGTCGTTCATGTCGCCCAAGACTACGATGTTAGCTTCCGGATGATCCTTCTGCAGTTGATCGATGTGTTTCCTGATGGCTCGGGTCTGCACGACTCTCTGTGTTTCCGAGAATCGTAAAGCTGGGCGGAGAGAGCCGTAGGTTGAACTGTCTCCTCCTTTACTTTTCAGGTGGCAGTTTATGAAGATGAATTTCTCATCATCATAGGTCGTAAAAGCGACCAGGGGTTTGCGAGTTCCGCTGAAGCCCTTTTCATCACTCTTGTCAAAAGCTGAGTGTTGTAAGTAATAGCTTTTGCCGAGGGTGACGCCCTCCTGATAAAGGTATGCGTTTCGGATGTTCGCTCCTGGCCAACCGCCGTCGGCATTGTTCTCGGGGCTAATCTGTAAGAAGTTATACTTGGGGCCTCCTGCTTTCTCGATGAATCCAATTAGCTTCTTCAACACTTTGGAAGCATCCACGGTCCCGTCGTTGGTAGGACCGGAGTTGTCGTGCACTTCTTGTAGTCCAAGAATCTCAGGCGCGTGGAGAGACTCGACAATGATTCGGGCCAAGCCTTCAAATTTTTCGTCGGGTAGGTCTATGTAAAGGCTCTCCACGTTGAAGGAGGCGAAGTTAAAAGCGGTATCGGGTATTTGCTGGGGTTTCGGTGATTGCGTTTGTTCACTTGGCTTCGGTGCCGAGAGAGCTTTAGTGACGCCCACTTTATAATTCCCATACGAGTAGGTTGCATTGCCCTGAATGGTTTCCGGAATTCTATCCCCGGTATTGTAATCATGCAGGTTTTCTTTTGTCAGGATCAGTGGGATGCGGGCAGCGTTTGCATCATAGCCCGTGAGTTTTACACCTCCCTTGGGAGTAGATGGTTCAATATTACTTTGTGGAACACGTACCGTAATCTCTCCGTATTTCGTTTTCGGTCCGATGACGGATGCATCCATCACCACGACTCGCATGTGTTCTACGCTTTCCCAAAGGTCCATGGCGTTGAGCGAGGGATCGAAATTGGAGCCGGGGCTCTTTATCGTTTTTGGAAACGCCGCGAGCAGGTAGTTCAGGACTACCGGTTTTGGAAGGGATGCTTGGGCTCTGAGTCGTCTCAATTTATCGAGACGAATTTGCGTGAGTGAAAGGTTATAGCTTTTTTCGCCTCCCGGAATGTATTCCTCAACTTTCCCAGAGACTACGACTTCGTTCCCGACTGATACCTCCGTGTCTTTCTCGTAAATATAGATAGCCCCTGAAGTTTCAGGGCTGCTGTCGGGAGACTTGGATTCAATGATAAACCCGTTGTTGTAGACCCTGGTAACAATTCCCTCAGTCGTGACGGTTTTTCCTACGTATGAGGATTGATGATCAGTGCCCTGAATCGTCCCGATCAAAACCGTTTTAGCCTGCGCGGGGCATAGGCTAAGCGCTAGGAGAGCAATTAGGGTAATCGATTTCACTGGGTAAGTTGGGTATAAAAAAACCCGGCCTCGGAAGACCGGGTTCCGTTAAATATGAACTAGACTACAAAGATTGGGCGGCTGCAATCACGCTTTCTGCGGTGATTCCCAACTCTTTGAGGACGATTCCGCCATCTGCCGATAGGCCAAAGCGGTCAATCCCTATGATCTTTCCATCGAGGCCTACGTATTTGTGCCATACGTCGCTAACACCCGCCTCAATGGCTACACGTTTTCTGCAAGCAGCTGGAAGGATAGATTCGCGATACTCGTCACTCTGGCGTTCGAAACGTTCGAAACAAGGCATGGATACCACGCGTGCGCCTATGCCGAGCTCTTCTGCTGCGGCTAGGGCATGTTGCAATTCAGCTCCATTACTCATGAGGATCATGTTGAGCTCACCTATCTCCTTGCGGGCGATATAGGCACCTTTCAGAACACCCTGACGACGTTCAGCGACAGAAAGGTTGCTGAGAGTCGGAACTCCTTGGCGTGAGAGTGCTAGTGAGGTCGGACCGTCCTTTCTTTCCAGGGCGGCAACAAAAGCGCCGGCTGTTTCTTCAGGATCAGCTGGGCGAATGACGTCCATGCCAGGGATCAGGCGAACAGCACTGACTACTTCGACGGGCTGGTGCGTCGGACCGTCTTGTCCAACAGCCACCGAGTCGTGGGTGAAGATCTGGAAATTGTGTAGCTTTGACAATGCAGCCAAGCGGAGCGAGGGGCGCATATAGTCCGCGAATGTTGCGAAAGTAGCTCCTGAGGCGATAAAGATACCATGATAGGCAATCCCATTTACGATGGCTCCCATAGCGTGCTCGCGGATACCGAAGCGGATATTACGACCGGTTGGGTTGTCACGAGTGAAATCTCCTACGTCATTGATGTAGTTCTTGGTTGAACCAAATAGGTCGGCACTACCGGTGATGAGTAGAGGAACATTCGCTGCAAGTGCGTTGATCACATTGCCACCTGCAACGCGTGTAGCCACCGATTTTTCAGGATCAGCCTCAGGAATGGCAGCCATCAGTGCTTCCACATCCGCAGACGTGTCGGCTTGGGCTCCTTCGAGTTGGGCAGCCAGATCAGAGTTGGCCGCCTTCCACGCATTGTAAGTATCGAGCCAATCGTTGTATTTGGAGGCGAGCGCTTGCTTACGTTCGGCGAAGAAAGATTTAACTTTTTCGGATACAAAGAAGGTTTCTTCGGGCAAGCCGAGTCCAGCGCGGGATTCTGCAGAAAACTTGATTCCTCCCTCTCCGTGAGCGGCAGCGGTTCCTGCGACCTGCTCAATGCCTTTACCAATCAGGGTGCGGGCGATGATGAGCTTGGGCTTTCCGTTGTCGTTGCCTTTGGCATTCGTCATAGCTGCCTGAATGGCATCCATATCGTGGCCATCTACGGTCTCTACGTCCCAGTTATAGGCTTCGTAGCGTTTGGCGGTGTCTTCGCTTTGCGTGGCATCTGCTGCGGCATCCAGCGTTACGTCGTTGGAGTCATAAATAAGAATGAGGTTATCCAATCCAAAATGTCCGGCAAATGCACTGGCTTCAGCCGCGATGCCTTCTTGGAAACAACCATCGCCTGCCAGGCAGACGATGTGGTTATCAATGATCGTGTGATCCTCGGTGTTGAATTTGCCGGCGGTCATTTTGGTCGCGACGGCCATTCCGACTGCGTTTCCAATACCTTGTCCCAATGGGCCGGTGGTGCATTCTACCCCTGGAGTTTCCCCGAATTCCGGATGCCCAGGTGTTTTGCTGTGCAGAACGCGAAAGTTTTTAACATCGTCCAGGCTTACGTCATAGCCTGAGAGGTGCAGCCAGCTATAAAGGAACATGCTGCCGTGACCCGCGGATAAGATGAAGCGGTCGCGGTTGATCCAGTCGGGAGTCCGTGGATTTATGGAAAGCGATTCTCCAAAAAGAACGGCGCCGACTTCTGCTGCTCCGAGTGGGAGTCCTAAGTGGCCTGATTTGCAAGCGGTGATAGCGTCGATCGCCAGTCCGCGAGCGATAGTTGCTGCTTCTGATAAAACGTCTTTGTTCATGGTCTTCTGATGCGCTTACTTGGCCCCATGGCCAATAATTCTGTTCATTCAGAGCACCAACATGGAAAGAATCACTTGGGAAAGGGCGAGTCTATTTTGCAGGGGTTCTAATCCTTGTCAGATTAAAGTAATTTGGGTAGGCATGGCTGAAAAAGTGGAAACTGACCTTACAACCCTTCCTTTAGACAATCTTCCCTGGTGGGCCCCAGGTATGGTGGTGCTCTTATTTGGCCTGCTAACTTGTCTCCATGGCTACAAGATCCTGAAGGTAGTTCTTTTCTTACTGGGCCTGACAAGTGGCGCCTATGCGGGCTTGCTCTACGCACCCTTATTGTTTCTGGAACAACCAAACCTGGTTTGGATCACGGCCGGGGTTCTCGGATTTGCCTTGGGAATCCTGATGAATTTCTTCTACAAGGCCGGAGTATTCACCTTGGGCGCCTATTTGGGTGGAGTGATCTTTTTGCCATTTTTGCAATCGATGCAGGATCTCGCAGCGATTGGGCTCTTAGTCTTAGTCATTCTGGTTGGTGGGTTTGCGGCGCTGAAATTGGAGTCTTGGATGATGAAAATTGCCACCTCCGTAGTCGGTGCCTGGCATGCCGTTCAGAGTTTGTTCTTTCTACTGAAGATTCCTCCCCCATTCCTGTTCCCATGGGAAATGCTCATGGATAAGTATGGCGGCGGCTCAATTCATGATGTGCTTCACCGCCCCTGGTACTTCTGGATGGGGGTAATTGGCCTCTCGATCGCTGGCTTTTATATGCAGATCAAGGGTAAGAAGAAAAAGGGCTAGGATACTGTGGTGTGGGGGTTCTCCCACCAGAGAAGTAGTCCTTAGAAGTCTACAGTTTGCTGCAGAATGGTAAATATTGGGCAACAATATTCACTTATGTATGGGTAGCAATGGGAAGGTGTTGCCAACCAGCGAGGATCGTATCGAGCGTGCTCGAAATCATGGTTTCCTGACTGTTGTCATGAAATACATCTGGTGAGATACAGCCTTCTATGAGAAGCATGGAAAGGCCATGAATCGTTGACCATGCGGCTAGGGCGAGGGGTAGTGGATGTCCCGATCGTGCGAGACCTTCCTGTTGGCAGTATTCAACCATATCGATCAAGTAGCTGAATGCCTCGTCAGCGGCATCTTGGAGATCTGGGTAGTCCGTTAAGCCTTCAGTGGATCGGAACCGAAACATCAATCGCATGGAGTGTGGGTTCTCCAACGCGAAATCGATGTAGGTTCTACAGGATTGGTAGAAAAGGGTAGCTGCTTGATCCGCGAATTGCTCTTCCACTGCTTCCAGGCGCTCAGACAATCGGATAAAGCCTTGCTCCGCGATGGCTGCTAGTAGCGCTTCCTTGTCTTTAAAGTGCCGATAGGGTGCGGCTTCACTAACACCGGCTGACTTGGCCACCTTGCGCAATGAGAGGGCTTGAATGCTTTCTTGGGCCAGGATTTGTAAGCCACTCTGGATCAGAGCGTTTCTTAAATCTCCATGATGGAACTTGCTGCGCATTT
>CALJGU010000033.1 GCA_938075565.1 uncultured Opitutales bacterium
GGACACCCGCCTCGATTACGCTTAGCGCGACATCCGGTCCGTCCCAGGAACCGTTCTCAGGATCATTCAGGAAGGGTCGAAGGCTGTGCCCAAAGTCCGCCTCGGTCAGTGTCTGCTTGTCTTTATCTTTCGCCATGTAACTACTTCTCCGGAAATCCTCGGAAACCTGCCACCCCTTTTTCAAAAATGCTTGGAAAGAGACCGAGCGAAATGGGGATAATAGGGTCGTTTTATCACCCTTGCGATCGTAAATGAGAATAGTACATAAAGAAAATGATCGAGAGGGCGCACCCCAATTCAGGCATTCCACATTTGCCACGAAACAACCTACCCCCTTCAATCAAACCGGAACAATCAATCGCGGCGCGATTTCACTTTCCCTTCAACTACGTCGCCTCGAAAATGCGCATGGCCACGTCATTAAGACATCCCTGCCTAAATACCCATGAAACACATCCTCTTCTCTCTCCTCGCGGCCATACCCCTCGCCACTTTAACCGAACCGGCAAACGCTAACGAAGCTCGCCCCAACATTCTCTTTATCGCGGTCGACGACATGAACGACTGGGTCGGCTGTCTCAATGGCCATCCCGACGCCATCACGCCGAATATCGATCGACTCGCTGCCCGCGGCACCCTGTTCACCAATGGCGACATCGACTCCGTAACGGTCGAATTCGGCGACCAATCCAACTAGGGAGTGTCTTGCCATTCCCCTTTTTATTGTTTTGGGGTAAACCGAGGTGGTTAATTTAGCGTGAAACTAGTTTTCCATGAGGCGAATCGTCTTTTAAAAAAAGGAATCGCGATCATCTTTTGAGTAGTGTTAGTTTCTATTGAATTTAGCTTCAGCATGGCTCGTTGGCACATCGTTTGATTATGCAATCCGAGGAATGCGACGGCCCATAAAAATCCAGCCACGCTGATCTTTTTTATAGACTCTCCAGGAAATATAAGAAAAACAAGTATTGCTCTCAAGATTTCCCTTTACTCATTTCGAATGAGGGAAAAGAAGACCTTACCACAGATATGAAATTCTCGACTATTTTCAAGGCGATGATGAATCCGGCTCATGCATTTTATTCGGACTCAATCATAGAATACCTTGTCCCTAAAAAGAGAAAACACGCTGCTTTGATATCCGCGCCTAAATCAGGATCAACTTGGCTCAGCTCAGTATTGATGTCCTTACTGGGCTGGCAAGTTATGCATCTACTCCCTCATTTTGGGAGGAGAGAGCAAGAGCTCGACATTCACCGGCTCCTTTTGACTAAGCGCAGCAATGATATCATTACCCCAGGCGTCCACACACGTTATAGTCGCGAAACTACCAAGCTGTTGAAACTCGGCAATGCTCACACAATTATTCAGGTTCGCAGTATTTTTGATATAGTCGTGAGCTTTAAAGACCATATGAATAGGGAAAGCGTCAAATGGTCGATGGCTTACATGGACCCCGACACGTGGAACTCCTTTAAAGAAACCGAGCAGCTCGATTTTGTCGTGGATATGGTAGTGCCTTGGTATTTTAACTTTTATTGCGGTTGGATGAATTCTGATTTGATAAAAGCCAAGGACCGAGCATTGATCGTTGCCTATGAAGACATGAACAAGGATATCTTCGCTGTTGTCTCAAAGGTCGTCAAATTTCTGGGAGAGCCAAAATCCGATGACGAAATTCGCGCTGCCATAGAGCATTCCAAAAGATCGCAAACCCGTAAAAACAAGGGAGTCATCGGACGCGGAAAATCACAATTGAATGACGAGCAACGCCAGCGTATAATTTATTACACCCGATTTTATCCCAACATCGACTTTACCCACCTTGGAATTCCTGACGAAATGATTCCTACCCGACAGACCGCAGCCAAGTAAAGTTCCAGCTTCCCTAATTCATATTCTCTTTCAGAAGCTTGGATCGTTCCGAATGTTATCTATTCAGTTTCAAGCTTCGTAAGTCGTTGAATACTCTGATGGAGGAGACAGGAGCCGAATTAAGTATTTGGATACGCCCAAACAGGACTTAATTGTTCCCTATTCATTCGCGGGTATTATAGGCTTTTCGGTGTAAGCCTCACCAAAGTATGCTTTCTACGAGGCGTATCGTCTTTTTATGAAAGGTATCGCGATCCAGGAGATGATTAGTACGTAGCCTCCAATGTATCCGATTTCTGGATTGAGTAGCCAAGCAAGGAGGACAGAAATCAAGGTTGCTGCACTGGTTACACTCCAAATCGCGATCATCTTTGGGGTTATGATTGTTTCTGTTGAGTTCAGCTTAAGTATGTCTCGTTGCCGCATCGCTTGAATATGCAATCCGAGGAATGCCACCGCTAACAAAAATCCAGCCACGCTGAAAGCAAGGATAAGTCCGGTCATTTCGGTCAACGATGTTATAGAGAATTCGGTAGGCAAGTATTCTGCTGAAAAGAAGTAGCAGGCGAACGATATGATCAATTTGAGCGGGTATACGAAAATCAAAATAATCACTACAATACTTAGAGTACGAAGCATGGAGATGGGGTCTTCGAGGCCGTATTGCTGACTCCAATTTCGGTGAGCTAGCCAGTAACCCATTATCATTGAAGCGCTAAGGATAAAGGTGGGAATGCCCTTCATGGCCTCTACAAATTCCACGTAATCTCTGGGGATCGCGTCCAGTGATATAACCAGCATCGTGATTGCGAAGGCGAATGCAGCATCCGAAAAAACTTCAATGCGAGTCATTGCTTCGCCCCGCAGGCGGAATCCATTTTTTACGGGAAGCTGAGCGAGAGATTCTTCAGTGTAAGTCATGATATTAATTGATACTGTTTATATTGTTTAGTCTTGACTAAACAATATAAACGAAGATATTCAAGCACAAATGACGAAGAAGGAACAAGAAATCGTAGAGCAGTTCATTGAGCAAAAGGGCATGGAGTATCAAGCGGAAGGACTTCCGCGAATCGCCGGCCGCTTGATGGGGCTCTTGTTAATCGAAGAGGGACCATTTGCCTTTGGCGAACTGGCTGAAAGACTCCAAGTAAGTCGGGGTAGTATAAGTACGAACACGAGGCTGCTGGAAAACCTTGGGGTTATTGAGCGTGTTTCAAAACCTGGTAAACGAGGGGATTTCTTTCAGCAAAGCTCTGAACCTTATTTGAGTTTACTGGCAGGTATAAACCTCCGCTTGAACCGGGCTCTGGCGAATGCAAAGCAAGCGCGAGATGGTCTCTCGAAGTCACGGAAAAAGGTTCAGTCACGTTTGGCTCGGTTGGAAACCTTCTATCAAGGATTTATAGAAAACAACAAACGACTGATCCAGTCACTGGAAAGCTGATTCCCAGTGTAATGTATTAAACAGTGCTCAAAAAGGAACTAAGGAAGAACTATAGATTATGAAGATCATTTGGCAGTTATTCGGTGTGCATATTAGCTTTGTCGCAATCATTGTAACCCTCCTGCTTGCCTGGTTGGTTTGGCCTCGCAAGTACCCACAGACAAGAAAGCGCCTTCTCCGCAGCAGCGGGATAATATTATTAGGAAGTATTCTACTAGGCCTGAATACATACTGGCCAAGAGAGTATGATAAAAATTATTTGGATCAGGACCTGCCTGCTGAAATAGAGACTACTTCATTGAAGGACTTGGCTGATGCTCGCGACTTTTATATTGGTGTGGCTCTAACGCCCAATCCTGCCCACCATTCTTTAATTGCGAAAGAATTTAATTCGGTCACCGCCGAGAACCACTTGAAGCCAGGAAGGCTATTGGTCGATGCGGCTAACTGGAAATTTGATTTTTCAAAAGCGGACGAGCTGCTGACGTTTGCAGAGGCCAACGGCATGAGGATGCGAGGGCACACCCTTATTTGGGGGAAGTTTCCAGGCATGACCTTCCCCAAGCAATGGATCGAACAAATCAATGGTGCCTCCGATAAGAAGCAAACCATGGAAGCGCTCATCAAGAGATACATTGAAACGGTCATGGGTCACTTTAAGGGCCGCATCCCAGCTTGGGATGTAGTAAATGAACCGATGGCCGGCAAGGGTCTATATCCCAGCATCTTTTCTAATAGCATGGGAGAAGAGTATATTGATTTCTCCTTTCATGTCGCCCGTGAAGTGGACCCTGATTGTTCCCTGTTTCTGAATGAACAAATTCAAGACTATGATGGGCCTCAAGGGACGGCATTTCTGGCGCTTCTAAAGAGATTAGTGGAACGTGGGGTGCCCATTGATGGAGTCGGACTGCAATCGCATCACATAAACCGTATTCACGATACGGATGCATTAGAACGATACATCCGATCTATCGGCCAGTTGGGATTGAAAGTCGAAATCACCGAGCTTGATGTTCGACTACGCTTGTTTGGAAATGAGAAAGATCCCTACCAGGCTCAAGGTGATCAGTTTAAGAAAATAGTCGAAGTCTGCTTAAACGATCCGGCTTGCAGTGGGGTTACCTTGTGGGGACTGACAGACAGAAACAATTGGATGGATAGCGTGCCTCCTTTCAAATGGAAGAGCCCCAATGCGCCCAATATGTTTGATGAGGACATGAACAGGAAGCCGGCCTATTTGGGAATTTGGAATGCTTTAAATGAAGCCACTAGTAACTGAAGGCTGGAACCAGGCGTATTATGAAAAGGGTATTCAGACTAGTTAGCGTTTCGTTCAACATGTTGGCTAAGGGCATTGGCTACCTGATACT
>CALJGU010000034.1 GCA_938075565.1 uncultured Opitutales bacterium
AAATCACTTCTTTCATTAGCGACCATAAACGAAACCGCGAAAAGGCCGTCAGCAATTTGATCGACCAATTAATGACCCGCGACGACTACGGTGAAAAGTGGGCCCGACATTGGCTCGATGTTGCCCGCTACTCGGACACCAATGGATTTGAAAAGGACAAGCCTAGAGACCAATGGATATATCGCGACTGGGTCATCAATGCGATCAACGAGGATATGCCCTACGACCAGTTCCTGACCGAGCAACTCGCTGGCGACCTCCTACCCAACCGAACTCAGGATCAGATAGTAGCCAGTGGATTCATGCGCAATGGCATGGTCAATGAGGAGGGAGCCATCGTCCCTGAACAATTTCGCCTGGAAGGCATCTTTGATCGCATGGACACCTTTGGCAAAACGGCCCTTGGCCTCACGCTTCAATGCGCCCAATGCCATACTCATAAATTTGATCCCATCACCCACGACGAGTACTACAGCTTATTCGCCTTCTTTAATGATACGCACGAAGCGAAGTCATGGATCTACTCGGAGGAACAACTTAAAAAGATCAATTCTATCCGTAAGCAGATATCTGATCTCGAGTCACAAATCAAAGAATCCAAACCTGACTGGGAATCTGAGCTAACTGAGTGGTCGAAGAAACAACAGGAAGCCAACTCCATCTGGAAGACCTGGGATACAGATATCCAAGAATGGGATGGTGGATTGAATCACCCGGAAGAACTGGAAGATCTCAGCATACTAACCTTGGGCCATCCAACCGTGACGGGGTTATCCATGACAGAAGGCGTAGCCAACTTGCCTTCCATCACAGGCATGCGACTTGAAGCCTTGATGCATGGAGACCAACCATTCAATGGCCCAGGACGCAGCTACTGGGGTACCTTCGCCATCAGTGAAGTTGAGATTTACTCAAAGAC
Organism: uncultured Opitutales bacterium; assembly: GCA_938075565.1. GTDB lineage: Bacteria > Verrucomicrobiota > Verrucomicrobiia > Opitutales > UBA2995 > UBA2995. The sequence goes on from CALJGU010000034.1 coordinate 920, forward strand.
TCCAGATCAAGAGGAATGGACTCCCGTCGAACTTGCATCCGCGACTGCTGATTTTGCGACCAAGACCGGAAAGTTGAAAAAGTATTTTCATCATAAGGCACGAGATCCACAGAATGAGCGAAGAATCGGACCAGCCAAATTCCTCGTCGACGGCGATGAAGATACTGCCTGGGCACCCGATCGCGGTTCCATCCAACGTCATACAGAATCGGTCGCAGTCATAGTATTTAAAGAACCGTTGGAACTAACGGAGGGAAGCCGTATCAAAATTGACCTTCAACAAAATCATGGCGGTGACGGCAACGACCGGGAAAACCAACAATTAGGTCGCTATCGTTTTTCGTTTACCGATGCGCAAACCCCCAAAGCAACGCCATACAATCACGCGGCTACACTGGCCCTAAACAAGCCAAGCGAGGAACGGACAGAAAAGGACTCAGCTGCACTCTTCAAAGCATGGAGATCCTCGCAAAAGGATCTGGAGGATCTGAATAGTTCGATTGCTAAACTCGAAGCCAATTACCCAGAAGCCAAAACCAGTGTCCTGCATAGCAAGGATACAGAAACAGGATTCGAACGTGAGACTCGGGTGCTTTCTCGTGGGGTCTGGGACAAGCCGCTGCATTCCGTTTCCAGAGGCACACCTTCCATTTTGAATTCACTCAACACAGGTTCGCCCAATCGGCTCGATTTAGCAACCTGGGTAACCAGCGATAAAGCACCCCTCACTGCACGAGTGCAGGTCAACCGCATCTGGCAAGCGCTCTTCGGTGAAGGACTGGTATTAACCCCTGAGGATTTCGGTACGCGTGCACCCAAACCAGACCACCTGGCTCTACTCGATTGGTTGTCCGTCGAGTTTCGCGAAAACGGCTGGAGCACCAAAGCCTTGTTGAAAACCATTCTAACAAGTAGCACCTACCAGCAAAGCTCAACCCTCACCCCAAAACTGGAGACGATGGATCCCCGCAACCGATTGCTGGCCAGAGGGCCACGGTTTCGCGCCGAAGCAGAAGTAGTTAGAGACATTGCATTAGCATCGTCCGGACTCCTGTCAGACAAGCAAGGAGGACCCAGTGTTTACCCCCCCGTTCCACAATCGGTTTTGGACTATAATTACGTAAAGCCGAACTACTGGGATCCTGCCACCGATGAAGATCGCTACAGCCGATCCCTCTACATGTTTAGAAAACGTTCGATGCCCGATCCGACATTATCGTCCTTCGATGCTCCCAATGGCGACTTCTCATGCGTCAGACGCATTAGATCCAACACGCCATTGTCCGCACTCGTTTCTCTCAACGAACCCATATTCGTAGAGTCCAGCCAAGCAATGGCCATACGCATCCTTTCAGAAGGAGGAAGTTCCAACGAAGAACGCGTGAACTACGGTTACCTCCTTTCTACCGGACGTCCCGCGAGTAAGACTGAGACTCAAGAAATCCTAAATCTGATTGAAGAACAAACTGCACGACTTTCAGAAGGATGGCTAGGAATCTGGGAAATTGCATTCAAAGATCCGGAGAGCCCTCCCGAACTTCCCGAAGGCATCATCCCTAGAGACGTCGCTGCCTGGGCGATCGTGTCACGCATCCTACTCAATCTCGACGAAACACTCACCAAAAGCTAGGCGTCATGGAAAAAGAAATACGCAAAGAATTAGCGACCCTTCATACACGACGGTGGTTTTTACAAAACTGCGGAGTCGGCATGGCAGGACTCGCCATGAATTCGCTTTTTTCACAAAAAGGCATCGCAGCTGATGGTGATTCGCTAGCACCCAAGGCTCCCCATTTTGCTCCTACCGCAAAGCGAGTCATTTTCATTTTTCAAGCCGGTGCTCCTAGCCATCTGGACTTGTTCGATTATAAACCGGAACTCGTCAAAAGAGACGGTGAGCTTCCTCCCGCTTCTTTACTCAAAGATTATCGGGCAGCCTTCATTAATCCGAACTCAGCCTTTCTGGGAACGAAATACGATTTCAAGAAGCAGGGCGAAAGTGGAGTAGAAATTAGCACCCTCCTACCGCACATTAGCAAACACGTAGACGACCTTTGCATGATCAAGTCGATGCAAACGGATGCGGTGAATCACGCTCCTGCCCAAATCTTTATGAGCACGGGTCACAGCCAATTTGGCAGACCCAGCTTTGGCTCCTGGACACTCTATGGCTTAGGAACCGAAACAGAACAACTTCCCGGTTATGTCGTTCTTACCAGCGCCAAAGGAACCAGCGGTGGAGCAAGCAACTATGGATGCGGATTCCTTCCAACGGTTTACAATGGGGTTCCTTTTCGTGGCACGGGTGATCCAGTGTTATATCTTTCGAACCCAAAAGGTTACGATAGGAAAGCCCAACGAGATTCTCTCGATACGCTGAAAAAGTTGAATCAGCAAACACTGGAGGATGTTGCCGACCCAGAAACCGCAGCCCGCATTCAAGCTTACGAAACAGCCTACCAATTACAGTCCAGTGCCCCCGAACTCATGGACCTGAGTCAGGAGTCTCAAACGACCTTGAATGCCTATAACGTTAAGGATCCAAAGGAATCGAATTTTGCCCGCAATTGCCTACTGGGCCGCCGACTCCTGGAACGCGGTGTCCGATTTGTTCAACTCTTTCACGAAGCCTGGGACACCCATGGTGGTCAAGATGCACGCCTGCGGGAAAATTGCCTGGAAACCGACCAACCCTTTGCCGCACTGCTTCAGGACCTGAAAGACCGAGACATGCTTAAAGATACACTGGTTGTCTGGGGCGGAGAATTTGGTCGTACGCCAATGGCTCAAGGCAAAGAACGAGACGGCCGAGACCACCACAACAAAGCCTTCACGATGCTTTTGGCAGGGGGCGGTATCAAAGCCGGCCATATTCATGGAGCAACCGATGACTTTGGATTCGATGTCATCGAGAACCCGGTACACGTACATGATTTAAACGCTACCCTCCTCCACACCTTAGGCTTCGATCACGAACGATTGACCTACCGCTTCCAAGGAAGAGACTTCCGACTTACCGACGTGCATGGTCACGTGGTTCACGATATTTTAGCTTAAGCTTTATGAGATCTACCCTACTACTACTCATCGCTCTATTAGGAGCCCCTTTGACAATGCAAGCAGCCGATCCGGAAATATTTGATCTTTGGCCCAGCGAGGCACCTGGAGAAATAATAGACCTTCCACCAGAAGCTGATACCAGCGATGACGAAAGCAGAAAGGTTGCTGGGAAAAGCGTGATTCGCTTGGGCAATGTTTCCACACCTCAAATTGCCGTTTACAAACCGGCGGCGGGAAAGAACAGCGATACCGCCGTCATCGTTGCACCCGGAGGAGGCTACAACATTCTCGCTTACGATTTGGAAGGAACCGAGGTAGTCCAATGGCTCAACTCTGTAGGAGTCACTGCGATCCTCCTGAAGTATCGCGTCCCCAGACGGCACCCCGAACAACACATGAAGTGGAAGGCAGGCGTACAGGATGCACAACGCGCTGTAAGCGTAGTTCGCAGTCGCGCCAAAGAATTCGGAATTGATCCAAACAAAATCGGCCTAGTGGGTTTCTCAGCAGGTGCTCATGCCGCAGGAATGACCACTCTTTTAAACAGCCGACAATACCCCTGGGTCGACGGTCATGACCAGTTCTCCTACAAACCCGATTTTACAGGACTCATTTATCTTGGCTATA
>CALJGU010000035.1 GCA_938075565.1 uncultured Opitutales bacterium
AAATCATGAATCTGGATTCCTTTATCAACAAATATTGAATTGAGGGTTTCAACAGATGCATACCAAAATGTCATATATTATATTTCTTCGGTTGTTTGTCGAAAAACCGATACGCCAAGACTGTCCTTTGGCATGCATCTTTGTGCTGACGTGCCGAGTTGCCTCCTTCTCGGCTCGATCACGCACACCTGTGCGCTCACTCGCCTATCAGTCGTTAACATCAACACCTCAACTCCGTGAAACCCTCAATTCATCGCTGCAGTAATGAACTCAAAGACTAATATAGTCAGCAGGTTTAAATTTAGCTGTAGGAGGGGCTTGTTATTCTGCGCTTCGCTTGTTGAGGAGTCGTCACGAAGTTCCTCGGTAACGCTCCGATCCTCGAAGGCCTCACATTTAAGACTCAGATCTTCCCTCGTCACAACTCATTCAGAATCAAGAACCATTTTATATCTGAAAACAATCGGGGCATAAAGCCCCTCCTACAATTTTCCCAATGAACCCAATCGATCAATACGTCACCTACGAAACACGCCGGCAATTTCTTGGTAAGGCTGCCAAGGGGCTCGGCATTGCGGCCCTGTCATCGATGCCTGGTCCGAATGCTCAAGGAGCCTCATCAGGTCAACCTGCCCTGGGAACCGGTCATTTGGGATCGCCGCACTTTCCGGCAAAAGCAAAACGAGGCATCTATTTATTTATGTCGGGCGCGCCTTCCCAACTCGACATGTATGACTACAAGCCTGAGATGAAGGCTTTGTTCGATAAAGATCTTCCAGATTCCATTCGACGCGGACAACGCCTGACCACGATGACCTCAGGCCAAGTGCGCTTTCCAGTAGCACCCTCTATCTACGAATTTGAACAGGTTGGGAAAGGAGGAGCCTGGATGAGTGAGCTCCTTCCATACACCAAAAAAGTTGCCGACGATATCGCTATCATCAAATCGATGTACACAGAGGCGATTAATCACGACCCGGCCATCACCTACATACAAACCGGCAACCAACTCCCCGGCCGACCGAGCATGGGGGCGTGGTTAAGTTACGGACTGGGTAGTTTGAACGAAAACTTACCCACATTTGTAATCCTCAATTCCACCTGGACGGGTCGCAAGGAAGCTCAGGCCCTCTACTCGAGACTGTGGGGAGCAGGACCCCTACCATCGGAGCACCAAGGAGTAGCCATGCGTTCCAAAGGAGATCCGGTCCTTTATTTGACCGATCCCCATGGAGTCAGTCGCGATCTTCGCAGAAAGATGCTGGACGGTGTTAATGAGATCAACGAAGACCTGTATCATGAATTTGGAGACCCGGAAACGCATGCTCGGATCTCACAATACGAAATGGCATTTCGCATGCAGAGCTCCGTTCCAGAACTCACGGATCTCTCAGATGAACCGGATTACATTTTTGATTTATATGGTCCTGATGCAAAAATCCCCGGGACCTTCGCATACAACTGCCTGATGGCTCGTCGATTGGCCGAAAAAGGAGTTCGTTTTTCTCAGATCTTCCACCGCGGCTGGGATCAACATGGCGTGCTTCCCAAGGATCTCCCCAATCAGTGTAAAGATATCGACCAAGCCACCTATGCACTGATTACTGATCTAAAGCAGCGTGGCATGTTTGACGATACACTCGTTGTCTGGGGAGGAGAATTCGGTAGAACCATTTACTGCCAAGGAACTTTGACCGAAACAAACTACGGCCGTGATCACCACCCACGTTGTTTCACTAAGTGGATCGCAGGAGCTGGTATCAAAGGAGGAACCGTTTACGGAGACACCGATGAATTCAGTTACAATATTACTGAAAATCCGGTACATATCCGGGACTTGAATGCCACCATTCTCAACCAGTTCGGTATCAATCATGAGACGCTTAACTTCCGTCACCAGGGACTCGACCTGCGATTGACCGGAGTTGAAGAGGCCCGAGTCGTGAAGGAAATTCTAACCTGAGTTAAAAGAGCATCTACCGACCACTCAGAACAAGCTGCCTCAACAAGCTAAATGACTAAAAAGATCCTCACAGTCGCGAGTGCATTTCTTGCTATCGTCTTCTTTGCCTTCCTGATTTCCAATCCACTAACGGGTGAAGAGCATACTGGCATCCTTAATTTCATAGGCCGTTTTCACCCTGTGGTGCTGCACCTGCCCATTGGATTTTTCGTGCTCCTAGCCATATTTGAGCTAATAACCCCCGTCTACGGAAAGTTCAAAGAGGCCGCCACCTTCATTCTAATCCTCACCATTGGGGTTACCATCCTAGCAGTTTCCACCGGTATCCTACTCGCCTACGCAGGTGGAGCAGATGAACCACTTGTCGTATACCACATGCGGGTGAGTTTGATCCTGGGAATTCTAACTCTAGAACTAGGAGTATTGAAGCTATACGGTGGGAAAGCTATTTCGACTGTGGCCTACAAGGTAACCTTGTTCGCGTGCCTCCTAATGCTATTTGTTTCCAGCCACAATGGAGGCTCTATCACCCACGGCGAAGACTACCTGACCAAACACATGCCGAACGCCCTTCGCACTATGTTTGGGCTAGAGATAGAGGAAGTAAAAGTGGTTGCTTCGGTGGATGACCTGGAAGTCTACGGTGATGTCGTTCACACTATTTTCGAACAAAACTGCAACACCTGCCACAATCCAAATAAGAAAAAAGGCGACTTGGACATGGAAAGCTATGAAGGGCTTTTAAAAGGTGGGGAGATGGGCTATTCCATAGCCGCGGGAGAATTAGAAGATAGTGAGCTCTACTACCGCATTACCCTACCCCATGATGACGAGGACTTCATGCCTACCGACGGAAAGCCACCTCTCAGCGATACAGAAGTCGAAGTCATTGGCTGGTGGATACAGGAAGGCGCTGATCCGGTAAAAACGGTAGGAGCACATGACGGTGTCCCTGGCAATGTGTATTCTTATTTCCAATCCATCTTCGATTCCATGGTTTCAGAAGAGGAGCTAGAAAGGCGACGAATCGAGCGGGAGAACCTTTACCTGGGACTCACCAAACTACATGACGAGATTGGACTCATTGTCATTCCTATCGAATCGGAAGCCTCCGAATTTTCGATTGAAACATTTGCCATTCAAAAAACCTTCGACGATTCGACCTTGGCCAAATTGGTGCCGTATGCAGACAAAGTAGTAGAGGCCAATTTCTCGAGCACGCAATTAACTGACGAGGCACTTGATTCACTCTTAAAATTTGAGAACCTGCGTAGCCTAAATCTCAGCAAGACGAAAATCCAAGGGCAGCAGTTCAACAAACTGGTAGCCCTTAAAAACCTGGAGTCACTCAATCTCTATGGCACGGAGCTTAGCTCCGAACGTGTGAGTGAGCTATCTCAACTGACACAGCTCAAAAACCTATACCTGTTCCAAACAGAACTCTACGAAGAATCCGTCTTGGCTCAGCTTAAGGAATCACTCCCTAACTGTAATTTTGTGCTGAACTGATTCCCGCCGAATCAGTCTAGAATCTTCACCTTCATATTGCGGTAGTGAACTTCGCTATCTGGATCGTGAGCTTGTAGCGCGATCGTTCCACTACCAAGCACTCGTCCCGGCATATTCTTTGGACCTTCCCAGCCTTCTGGCTGTGTCCACTGAACCATGGTCTCTCCGTTAATTTTGAGCGTTACGGTGTCGTCAACAACGATGATATGGTAATCGAACCATTCCCCATCCGTAGAGGGTGCTTGGTCCTGCCAGATTTGAGCACCTGACTTGTCGACGCGAACTGTAAATTGGGGCTCTGGCTTCATCGCAACATAGATGTTGGCGACTGCGTAAAGGCTTCCGGTTTTCTTGGGGTCTTTGTGCGAAGTATTAACCTGAGCTTCAAAGCCTTGATCTGGCCAACCCGAATCCTGATATTTAGTATGAAAATACACGCCTGAGTTGGCATCAGCCATTGTCTTGGCCTGAAGCTTCAACTCGAAATTCTTAAAATTGGAGCCACCAACTGATCCCGTATAAAACAAGTGGGAGCGCCCGCCTTTCAAGATCAGGTTGCCATTCTTAACGGAATAGGAATTGGGATTCTCTTTACTAGCAGTCCATCCTTCGAGGTTTTTGCCATTGAAAACTGATTTCCAGCCTTCGTCATTTTTATGACCGGCACCAAAAGCCAAAGTGGCTCCCGCCAGCGTTAGGGTAATAAGAGATAGAAGTGTAGACATTTTCATTGTGACCGAGGTCTAGAAGATCCGTTTCCGTATTCCAACAGAAAAATCTTCTGCTTCATCACGACCAGTCCAAGGACTCATTGACAGTGTAACCTGAGACGGAAATAAATTATCAGACATGAAAGACTGGATTGAGGAATTGGGATTACAGCATTTAGACCATGAATCTGGTCTTTTTGCGGTGGAGAATACCTCAAGCATCCAGGTCGATTCCAAGCTTGGTTCTTCGGCGGCAAGCAATTGCATTTACTATGCCCTGACTCGCGAACATCCCCAAAATCATCTCCATTGGTTAGAGACGGATGATCACCACATCCTAATAGCAGGAGGTCCGGCAATCTACTATCTATTTCACGAAGATGGCTCTGTTGAGAAGAAGACCTTAGGTTTGAACCTACAAGAAGGACAACGCCCCATAGTCGTCACACCGGGAGGCTGCGGGAAAGCAGTACGCCTTCATGACTCAGTGGATTTCCTTCTTGTAGGATCTGTCGTAACTCCCGCGTGGACACCTGAGCGAGTTCGCTTTGGAGGTGGTCCGACATTTATAGATAAATACACCGGTAAAGCTGATTGGGCGACAAGTGAACACTTGCGATCGCTCATAGGCCCCAACTGGAAAGCGGATTCCTAAGCCTCAATTCACAGCCGCACTCTTCGGCAGAAACTGGGCAAACACGAGTGACACTATGGCGAAGAATGCTCCCGCAAAGAAGATCGCTTGATAGCCAAAATAGTGCCAGGCAAAGCCACCAATCAAAGGTGCAGCAACGGAGGAGATATGATTAAAAGTCACGCCCATTGAGAGACTTGGTTTCAAGTCTTCAGGAGGAGCAATGCGATTCAGGTAAGTGGTCAACGCAATCCCACCAAAGAAGACCAGATTGTCCACACAGTAGAGCACATAGAGGGTCGGCCTATGCTCGATGAAACCGTATCCAAGAAACACCAAAGCCAGAATGACATAGCTGATGCTGAGCATCCTTCGCTCACCATGAACATCAATTAACCGACCAAACCACGACCCCGTTAAAAATATCAACAGCTGGTTGATGAACATTAGAATGATGGTCGTATGGATGGGCATGCCATGCACTTTGACCAACGCAAAGACAGCAAAGGTAATAAAGATCTGTTTTCGACAGCCCTGCAGAAACTGCAAAGTGTAGTAGAGCCAATATTTTTTCCTTAAAAGAAAACTCCGGTCCACTACAGAGACTTTCTTCCGAGTAGCCCCAAAGATGACATAGCTACCGATCAAGCAAGCCACACCTGCCAGGACAAACAAACCTGCATAGTCGATGTAGTTGAAAGCAAACTTACATACGACGATGACCAACAACCAAGCAAGGCCTTCAACCGCACGCAATTGCCCCAGCGCTTTTCCTTTTCCATTTTCAGGGGAATAGAGAATCCCCATACTCTGGCTCAAAGGAGCCCAAGCATGAAAACCAATACTCCAAACCACCGAAAACAGGGTAAACGCTACCACCGTTTCCACCTGCGAGAACATAGCTATTCCCAACCCCATCAGAACCAGGCAGATAGCTGCTGCAAGAGGCGGTGACAGCGCAATCATGATAGCCAGGAACACAAAATTGAAAAAACCCGGCATTTCACGGAAGGCTTCAACGATTCCCAGCTCGTGTGCCTCAATGCCCAATTCCTCAACCATAAAATTGTGCTGCAAGGTCATGAGCACTCCAAAAAAGACACCCAACGAAGCGGTGGCTACTGCGAGTCGCTTAAAGTCGCTATTCCATCCAGCTATGGCTGTCCTAAAATCGAACATTCGGGGAATTAGGAAGCAAAGGAGATGCTCATACAAGTCCTAGGGCTAAAAAGATAGACATTAAAATTCGGTACTTAACACTGGTTTTTGATTTTCTATGAACCGAGGATCATTCTGCAGCAATACGGCACTTCAAATCATGTCAGTAACCTCTTCACCTATATCCTCAGCCTTTAAAGAGGTTGAATCGCTTTACGAAGATCTAGGAAAAAAACAGGCCTTCTGGGCTGCCATGACCTACCCAGAATACTTGGACGATCAGAACGAAGACGCCTTCTTTGAATCAGGAAAAGCGGAAGTAGATGCGCAAATACATCGGTTATCGGAATTAAACTTCTCCGTTAATAAAGGTCGCTGTCTCGATTTCGGATGCGGTGTGGGCCGGTTAACTAATGCTCTCGCTCAACATTTCGAAGAGGCAGTTGGAGTAGACGTATCTTCCACAATGATTGACCGAGCTAATGAAATTAAAAGAGCATCCAACACTGCATTTGTCCTGAATAAGAGAGAGGATCTTGCTCAACTGAAATCCGACACCTTTGACTTCGTCTACAGCAACAAGACAATCCAACACATCCCCTACCCGGCATCTAAGAACTACATTAAAGATTTCTTCAGAGCCTTAAAGCCAGGCGGCCTTGCCGTCTTCTTGGTCCACGATTGCAAACATACAGAAGAAGGATCCCTTCAATTCAATTTTGCAAAATGGTACCGAGAAAAAGCTCGGCCATTTGTCAAAAGATTAAGAGGCAAACCGCCTGTCCAGATTCATCCCATTTCAAAAACGAATATTGAGAAATTTGTTCACGATGCGGGAGGAGAAATCCTGCATTGCGAAACCGACAACTCCTATACACGTAGAAAAAGGGGTAATTTAAGAACCTGGTACTGGGCACGAAAACGTTCTTAACCATTGCAACGGCTTTATAGTCATCCAATACACTCACCTTCTATTTTATTTAGATATATATGAAACCGAAGCTACTTTTCCCTACCCTAATTCTTAGGCTCTCATTGTTACTGATTATTAGTACCGCATCTTCCTACGCCGAGAACCCGCCTATCAAGGTGATGAGCTTCAATATCAGGAATGGATTGGCCAAAGATGGAGAAAACGCCTGGCCGCTCAGACAAGCCTTCGTCGTTGAGACGATTCGCACTTTCGATCCAGACCTCCTAGGTCTGCAAGAAGTGCACCGATTCCAAGCTGACTACCTAATTGAACAGCTTCCCGAATACGATTTTTATGGAGTCGCGCGTGACGACGGAAAAGTCAAAGGCGAGATTGTTCCAGTTATGGTTAAACGAGACCGATTCGAAATGATTGAGTCAGGCCATTATTGGCTTAGCGAAACTCCTGAAGTCATTGGAAGTAAGGGCTGGGATTCGGCACTTCCCAGACTCGCGTCTTGGACGCTTATACGAGACAAACAAGGGAACGATAAACCATTTATTTTTGGCAATACGCATTGGGATCATCGAGGTCAGGTCGCCCGGCTGGAATCTGCAAAACTGATTCGCAAGCGCATCGACAGCGTATTACCCGAAATCCCCGTCATCGTAACGGGAGACTTTAACACTCATGAGAAACTGGATCCCTACGCTGAACTTGTTACCTCCACGGGAAGTAGCGGAGCACCTTTGCTAGATACTTACCGTGTCATTCATCCACAAGTGAGAGATCTTGAAGGAACCTTTAGTGCTTTCACTGGAGAACGCGCTCGTAACCGGATTGATTGGATACTCACAAGTCAGGATTTTGTTACCCTGAATGCCAGTATCAACTACACTCAGGAAAATGGACGCTATCCATCCGACCACTACCCGGTGGATGCTGTGGTGCGCCTAAAATAGACCACTCTGACCGGATATTCGAAACGCTCCGCTCAATTCCCTTACCAAACCTCACAATCATTTTAGCTTTGTCGGCTGGACTTTTAAGCCATCAAACAACTGAATGATGCTAGAAACATTCTTCCCTAATACCCATTTTATTATGAAAAAGCTCGTACCCAGCCTTCTCGTCATCTGTCTCACTCCCATTATCGCTTCGGCTCAAGCCCGGATTGGAACAGGGGAAATGATGGATCTCTACAAACAATACTGTGCTGCCTGCCACGGTCAGAACATGGAGGGAGGTCAAGGAGGCTCTCTCATCGATGGCGTGTGGAAATACGGTGGTTCAGACGCCGACATCGCCAAGGTCATTCGCAACGGCATTCCAGAGATGGGCATGGTTCCCTGGAAGGATGTCTTAGACGAAGAGCAAATCCGCGGACTCATCATTCTTATGCGCGAACAAAAGTTGCTCGCTGAAACCACTGGCTTACTCGAGAAAGTAAAACCCCTGGGAGGAGTCTACTCTACCGAACTTCACAACTTTAAGATGGAGAAGATCCTGGAAATGGAAGACATCCTTTGGTCGATTAATTTCCTCCCCGATAATTCCACTTTGTTAACTCAAAGAAGCGGTATCCTGTGGCACCTAAAAGATGGAGTAAAAACTGAAATCAAAGGAACTCCAAAAGTACACGCTGTAGGCCAAGGAGGTCTTCTGGAAGTTTCCCCCCACCCGGACTACGAAAGCAACGGATGGATCTACCTCTCATTCAGCGAACATGTAGGTGCCAAGATTGACGACAAGGACGCTTCCATGACCGCCGTCGTTAGAGGCCGCATCAAAAACAATAAGTGGGTGGACGAAGAAGAGATCTTTAGAGCTCCTGCAAAATTTCATACCATTAAGGGAGGCCACTACGGATCTCGCTTTGTATTCAAGGACGGATACCTTTTCTTCGGCATCGGAGACAGACAAGAAGGAGATCCAGCACAGGACCTCACAGTGCCGCATGGTAAAATCCATCGCATTCATGACGATGGTCGTGTGCCTGAAGGAAACCCCTTCTACAACAACAAGGGTGCTTACAAAACTATTTGGACCTACGGAAACCGTAACCCTCAGGGCTTGGACCTGCATCCAGTTACAGGAGAGATTTGGGAAACTGAACATGGCCCCCGCGGAGGCGATGAGCTCAATCTAATCAAACCGGGAGTAAACTACGGTTGGCCAGTCATCACTTACGGTATGAACTATGACGGCACTCCATGGACCGATAAAACCCACATGGAAGGCATGGAGCAACCCGTGCACTACTGGCTCCCGTCGATCGCCACTTGCGGAATTGATTTTTACGAAGGAGACAAATTTCCAGGCTGGAAAAACAACCTGCTTGCGACCGGAATGTCTGCGGAAGAGTTACAACGCATCGTGATCGAAGACGGCAAGGTAACTCATATCGAAACGATACTCAAACAACAGGGGCGCGTTCGTGAAGTTGCTTCAGCGCCAGATGGCTCCATCTATATCGCTCTCAATACTCGTAGTCCCAATACCGGAGTACTCTGGCGTATGATACCATTGCCAGAACCACAATGGACGAGCCTGTTCAATGGACGCGATCTTAGCGGCTGGGAAGTTCGCGATGGCAGTTCCACCGTGCTGGTAGACGACGGAGCCATGGTAGCTCTCCAACAAGACACCGACGCATTTACCTACCTGACTACTATGAAAAATTACTCCGACTTCATCTTCGAAGTAGATGTGAAAGTCATAGGAGATTTGAACTCCGGCATTATGCTGCGTGGCCAAAGTAATCCTAATTTCAAAGGAGGAAACCTGTACGGTTACCAAATGGAAATCGACCAATCCGAACGACAATGGACCGGTGGGATTTACGAAGAAGGAGGCAGAGGTTGGCTCTACTCACTTGAAGGAAAAGTAGATGCTCAAAAAGCGTACCGCAAATCAGAGTGGAACCACTATCGGATTGAAGCGATCGGAGATCATTTTCGCACCTGGGTAAATGGCGTGCCTACACTCAACATGATTGATGGAAAAACAGCCGAAGGTGTTATTGCTTTTCAAATCCACAAACTCTCCAAATCTGGAGGCGGAGGCGCAGTGTATATTCGCAATGCAAGAATCGTATCCGAAGATGCTGGAAATGGAATTCAAGGCATAGAAATTCCAGCAGTAGCCATGGACGCTGAAAGCACTTCGACTGGAGCAGAATGAGTTTCAAAATCTGCAGGCTCCTTTCGCTAATTCTGTGCCTTTCCACGGCCATCAGTTGCGGGAAGGACAAAACCGTTCTCTTCCTCGCAGGTGAACCTAGTCATGAATGGAATGCCCACGAATTTGTCGCCGGAAGCGAATTACTCGCTGCTTGCCTCAACGAGGCCGACATCGGCATTCAGGCAAAGGTGAGCCAAGGATGGCCTGCAGACCCTGCCCAGCTAAAAGAAGTGGATACCATCGTACTCTATACAGATGGTGAAGATCTCCACGTAGCCAAAGGACAGACCGAAGAACTAAAAAAGCTCCATAGTGCCGGCACGGGCATAGTAGTAATTCACTACGCTCTTGAAGGCGCCGATCAGGAGATGAACGAATTCTACTTGGATTCAATAGGTGGCTATTTCGAAGTAGATTGGTCGGTTAACCCTCAATGGGAACTTCGAGAAGTCACACTCGAGGATCATCCTGTGAATAATGGAGTCAGCCCATACCTGACTGAAGACGAATGGTATTTTCACATGCGATTCCGAAAGGACATGAAAGGAGTCACTCCAGTGCTTTCAACGCAACCTACCGAAAATGAGCTAGGCCAGGATGGCCCTCGCTCAGGCAATGCAGCCTTACGCACGGAGCTTCAAAATAATGTCCCCCAACATCTAGCTTGGGTATCTGAAAACCGAGGCAAAGGGAGAGGGTTTGCCCTCACCGGAGGAAACTTTCATCACAATTGGTCACAAGATGATTTTCGGAAACAGGTGCTGAATGGCATTAGCTGGGCTGCAGGGGTAAAGGTTCCTGCCAAGGGCGTGTCCTCCTCTGTCTCAGGACTCATTCGGTATAAGACGATTAGTGAAGCTATTGCCCGCAACGATATAGAAGATGTTGAACGCCATGTGCAAAAGACACCTGATATCATTAACACCATCGGTCGTTCAAAAATGACACCTCTCCACGAGGCCATTATGCGCAAGCGTCCAGAAGCGGCCCTTATTCTTTTAAAAGCTGGCGGAGACCCAGACGTTCTAACTGCACGCAGTCAGACTTCCATGCACCTTTCGATTGATCGTGATTTGCCAACGGTAGCGGCCGCCATCATAAAGGTGGGAGTAGACTTCGGAGTGCGCGATAGCCAGGGCTGG
>CALJGU010000036.1 GCA_938075565.1 uncultured Opitutales bacterium
GCCAATCAAATCATCGACCAACTTAATCGCAATGAGGTGGGCATCCCCGGATATCCATTAGTGGCTTTGATTCAAGGCGATTGGGTAGATGGCGAGACACTGCCGCTTCGAGAGAAAGTTAAAAGCAAGGAGCAGAGAAGCAAAAGCGCGGCAACCTGAGTAATCGGTGGTCGGTATTCCGTAATCAGTTTAAACAGGACAAAAGGGAAGGAGTGTCTAAGGAAATGTAGGTGGCACCCGGAAACTGTGGCAGTGGTTCACGACCCGAATCGAGAAGGGTGGTAACACCGCTAAAACATATTTAACTCTGCACTTACTAAAAGAGCGCCCCCGTTTCAGAGGACGCTCTTTGTATAAAACTCAGTTCCAAGCACTTGGATTCGCCTGAGACTCAAATGAGAGGTTCAGGAAGCTCAGTAGTGATGAGCTGCAAGGCACGGACTGATGGAAAATGGGAGTGACCGTCGGGTCGTGACCAATTCACATCCAAGGAGGTAACAAAGCAGATCGCGCTAATGAGCGATAGGGTTGTGCAAAACCAACAACCAGAGAGTATCGAGAACTCCCTAGGTATTCCCCACAAAATTATCTAAAATATACCTTTTTGCTCAACCCGGTGAAGGTTCATTTTAACTCAAGATCCACCCTTTCGGATACTCCTTCTTCAGGAACTTGTTCGCTTCTGGGATGTTGGTGACCTTCATCTTCTTGGCATCGTACTCGATGGCCGCCTTGGAGCGGATAGCTACGTTGCCCAATACACCGACTTCAGTGAGCCCTGCTGCGTAGTCCCAGTTGGAACACGCTTGTCCACCTTCCTTGATCGCACGGCACCAGTCGCCTTGGTGACTTCCTTTGACGCGAGGGATCGTTTTAGCCGGTGGGTTCTTTTTGATTTCAGCAAAGCGTTCCTCAGGTAGAATACGAACCGACTTGGTGTAAGTGTCCGTCATCATATAACCTTCATCTCCAATGAACAGAGAGCCACTCTTATCCCGACTCAGCATATCGGCATGCGTGAGCCCTTCCGGTGCTGGTGGAAGTAAACCTCCGTCCAACCAGTGGTAGGTGACGGGAGCAAACTTTCCGCGTTTGGGGAACTTGTAGGTAATGGCCGAGGCATTGGGAGCACTCTGATCATTTACATTAGTGGCCAAAGCCGAAACGGATTCAGGCAATCCAAGATCCAAACTGAAGTAGGCAGCGTCCATCACATGACACGCCATGTCGCCTACCGCTCCACAGCCGTAGTCCCACCAATTGCGCCAGCTGAATGGCAGGTAGGCAGGATCATAAGCGCGCTTCGGAGCAACCCCCAACCATAGGTCCCAATCGAGCCCCTTCGGAATCACCGGAATAGATTCTTGGTGACTGGGCTTCCTCAAACCTTGCGGCCAGATCGGACGATTGGTCCAGGAATACACTTCGCGCACCTGGCCGATCACACCGGCAGCGATCCACTCCTTAGCAAGGCGCACCCCTTCATTGGAATGGCCTTGATTACCCATCTGAGTAACGACTCCGTTTTTGCGGGCACCTTTGGCAAGCATTCGGGCTTCTTCAACCGTGTGAGTAAGAGGCTTTTCGCAATAAACGTTAATGCCCAGGTTCACTGCCGACATCGCTACAGGAAAGTGCATGTGGTCTGGAATGGAAACAACCACGGCGTCAATCTTGTCGCCGAGTTTCTCAAACATGACCCGGTAGTCCTTAAACCACTTGGCACCCTTGGACTCGGCTTTCTCGATGACGGCCCTGAATGCGTCTCCTCCACGACTGTTATTATAAGCCGCAGCAATGCGACGATCGTCCACATCGCATAAGCCGATGATATTGTGTCCCAGGTCTGCGAGCGGCATGATCGAGCTTACGCCCTTTCCCCCTACACCAACAAAAGCCAGGTTCAGCTTCTCACTGGCAGCATGGGCGTTGCCTGTAGAGATATGTGGGAAGGCGACCATACTCGCGGCGGTCGCGCCGGCAGCAGTCTTGATAAATGAACGACGATTAATTTCTGAGTTTGATTGAGTCATAATGGGTAACAGTTTGAAATTTAGATCTTCGGAAGCCTCCTATCTTTGACCATTACAACAGACCTTCAAGTCCGATTTTTCAGGCGAGTGGTGAATGAGTCTCAGAATTGGATGCAAGCCTCTCAATAGACCTGCGATCTTCCCGACTTGTTAACCATACGTCCCAACAGAGCACTTGGTAACGATCTCTTTTGCAGATTCAGGAATGCGAAGCTAGAAATAACGATGCCGCTGAGCACAAAAACCATCCCAATCTCCGGCGAGGCTGCGCTGGGGCGGACAAAGCGCCCGAAGGGATTAGGAGCGAAACTGTTAGAATCAACTGTTTCATAAACCGGACCATTTCTCTTGGTGAGGAAGAGTCCGATATCAAGGTTTAGGATTCAAATGGAAAACAAAACTTGCATGCATGAATTCAACGGACTCAAGGTCGAATTCTTGAACGACGGCCCTCAAGCGATTCAAGAAATATGCACTGATTCTTTCGGTGCCCATAGGCACAGCTGCCTTCTTGCTCCAATCTCTCCACTCTTTGCTCTCTGCTCTAGACTCCAAGCTCTCTGCTCCTTGCTCTCCTCTCTTCGTCATCAATAGTTATAGTCCGACTCTGTCGGTGGATCCGTATTGTTACACATTGCAATAATACAACTTAGCACTCATTCCAAATTAAGCGTACCATTAGCGAACATAAGCCGCGCCGTGCCATAGCCTTTAGGCAACGGCTGGCGGTTTATACCGAGCGAAGCGACACATCTACAAATGGATTTATCCATGCGGAATAACAACAGTACACCTATGCTCTCTGCTGAAAAACATTAAACGCTGATGTTTTTTAGCCACTCCCGGTTTTCCAAATACCATTCGACTGTCTTCTTCATGCCTTCCTCGAAGTCGATCTCGGGTTGCCAGTCGATCACTTTGCCAGCCTTGTCGATGTTTGCCCAGGTATGCATCATGTCGGAACTGTTAAACGGCTTCTGATCGATCACGGCTTCTTTTCCCAGGAGCTCTTCAAAGGTCTTAATCATGCGGTTGATGGAAATGGGATTCTGCCCACCTCCCAGGTTGATGATCTCATAGCCCAAGGGTTTGAGCGAAGCGATCACGCCACGAGCGATGTCATCGACATAGGTGAAGTCCCGGCTCTGGGTCCCATCGCCATACAAAGTAATCGGCGTTCCCTCATCGATCCATTTGATAAATCGAAAGGGACTCATATCCGGACGACCCGCCGGACCATACACGGTAAAGAAACGATTCACCGTCACATCGATACCATACAGGTGATGGTAGGTGTAAGCCATCACCTCGGCGGCCTTCTTTGTTGCCGCATAAGGACTGATCGGTGTGTTCACCGGCAACGACTCGACAAAAGGCATTTCGAGTCCGGCATAGATGGACGAGGTCGAAGCCAGTATCAACTTCTTCACCTCCTGTTGCCTCATTGCTTCTAGAAGGTGTAAGAAGCCGACCGCATTGGTTTCCACATAAGCCTTTGGGTGCTCCATCGAGTAGCGCACACCGGCCCTCCCGGCAAAGTTTACTACAGCCTCAAACGCATGATCTGAAAATATCCCATTCAAGAACGCCTCATCCTCGATACTGCCTTCAACAAATTGCCAGCCCTCACGTCCCTGTAGCTGCGCCAGCCGCCAACGCTTCAGCTCTACATCATAGTAATCATTCAAGTTATCAAGTCCGAGCACCTGATGTCCCTGCTCCAGAAGCAGACGACATGTCGCACTCCCAATAAACCCCGCACAACCTGTTACTAAAATGGTACTCATTTGTTTCGCCTCTAACTCTTCCAAGGCACGCGGCAATTACAACAACTTAGACGCTTCTTTAAAATTCAATATCCGGACGCCGTCTGAAAACGAAAGTGTTTCTCCATTATAGATAACATATCGGTTCTT
This sequence comes from uncultured Opitutales bacterium, assembly GCA_938075565.1. Classification (GTDB taxonomy): domain Bacteria; phylum Verrucomicrobiota; class Verrucomicrobiia; order Opitutales; family UBA2995; genus UBA2995. The sequence continues at coordinate 3,950 of CALJGU010000036.1, forward strand.
CAGTGACTGCACCTGCTCATGGAACCGCAGCAATTGCTTTTTGAAAGAGGCGTGGTAGGTCGCAGCAGATTTTATTTCAATTCCCGTCAGCGAGCGATCTGAAACACAGAGAAGGTCAATTTCATTTCCATTGGAATCTCTGGTGAAATACAGTTGCGGTAATCTTCCCTGATTTAGACGGGTCTTAAGAACCTCTAACACCACCAGGTTTTCAAAAAGATTTCCGACCAATGGATCCCGGGTAATCTGTTGCTCGCTTTCGATCCCCAAGAGATAGGTTAATAATCCAGTGTCCGTGAAGTAGACTTTCGGAGATTTTATAACCCGCTTTCCATAACTTTCAAAATAGGGCTGCAACCTGAAAACGATAAAAGAGGCCTCCAACACAGATAACCAATGACGAATCGTTTTACCATCCACGCCCACATCATTTCCAAGAGACGCATAGTCCAACAACTGTCCCACCCTACCGGCGAGTAGCTTCATAAACTTCTCAAACAGGCCCGAATCCTTGAGATTGATTAATTGCCTCACGTCCCGCTCTACATGGGTTTGGAAATAGGCAGCATAGGCGGTTTGAGGACGTTGACGCCGAACATGCACACGCGGCAAGAACCCCGACAAGACGTAGGCCTCAAAATCATTAAATTGAATCCCCGCAGTGTTCAATTCACCGATGGTTAAAGGCAAAAGCTGAAGGATACCTGTCCTGCCAGCCAAGGTTTGTGTGATTGCTTCTTTCAGTTGGGGCTGATGCGATCCGGTAAGAACAAATTGCCCAGGCTCATCGTGCTTATCTACCAGTACCTGGATATAGCTTAGCAAATGAGGAGCGCGTTGGATTTCATCAAAGATCACCTTGAAACCCAACTGTTTCAAAAATGCCTGCGGATCTTCCTCCGCCACGGCCCGAACCTGTGGGTCCTCAAGATTCACATAACCATATTTCGGCAACACGGCCTTAACCAAAGTAGTCTTTCCCGCCTGACGAGGCCCCAAGACAGTGACAATCGGGAATTCACCCAACTGCTTGAGGAATTCACCCTTTATCTCGCGTTCAATCATCTACAGGCACCATAATTATGTAATAAAGGAGTTCAAGCTCTTTATTGCATAAATCTATAAACACCTATCGTCCAAAATCTTTTACTCACCTGGTCTCCCGCTCTCCACTCTTAGGTCTTTGCTCTCAACCTCTTAGCTCTCAGATCTTTGCTCTACGCTCTAAGCTCTTAGCTCCGCTCTCCTTCCAAAACAAAAAAGCACCTCCCGAAGGAAGTGCTTTGAAAAGTAAATTGTATTAGCTTGTTACGCTGCTTGATCGATGGCTGCTCTTTTTCGCTTCACGAAAACAACTACTCCTAAAGCAAGCCCTCCAAATATGAGAGCGCGGGTGGAGGGTTCGGGAATAACTTCGCCCGTCAAGCCGATATCCGTGCCAGAGGCGAAACTTTCCCCTGATGAGGTGGCTACATCAGTTCCACCTTGTCCACCAAGTCCTCCCCACCTCCCAGTGTTTCCTGCATCCCAAACGTAAATCCTAATATTGACTGAGGTAACACCAGAAATAAAAGATAAATCTGCTTCTCCAAGGGCTGCGGAGCTACTAGTGATATCAATCGCACTACCAACAATATTTGTAAAACTATCTCCATTAAAATCTGTATAAACACCGAAAGACAGTGGTCCTCTAGTACCGTTTCTACCCAATCGATATCTTTTTCAGCTTCTTGGAAATTGATGCCTGAGGCTTCTGTCATTAGATCAACCGTGATGATATCATTCACTCGAACAACTATCCATGAAGCTAAATCCTCATCACCGAGTTCCTTAATTGCTTGGTCCGGGAGCTTCTCAAGAGCTTTCTTTACTTTTTCCTGGTTAGCCAAGTCCTTTGAGATAAGCAAATCCACATCATCTGTTGCCCTTACATACCCGAGCCTATTGATCGCCAAGCCACCGATAACAATATACTTTACTTCGAGCCGATTTAGTTCCTTTGCAAGAAAGACGAGGTCCTGATTATCAGGCGGACGAGTCAGTTCTTCTTCCGACACGCTTCGACCTCTTTCCAAGTTAGAGCATCACACCTTTTTTTTGGCCAGAGGCTGGAGCCACCAAGGCTACACGTCGTTGGTTTCGTCCAAACCGTTGCAAAAAAGACAGACGACTGCGCCCGACTTCCTTAACCTTAGATATACCAAGCTCTTTCATTTATTACGTTGAGGATTTAGCATAGAAGAAGAGATTAGGCAATGGAGGTTTACTTATTCTGAGATAAAGAATAGATATTAGAGAGAGGGTTAATAGGGCATGTTCTGCTGCGTTTAACTGGCGTTCAATATCGAAGATAGAAAGCCTGACATGTCGCTTTGCTCGGTGCGGTATTTTTGTTATTGGTCATTAGGGGGGTTGTGAATGAGAGAAAGAGTAAGAGGAGGAGGAAGAGGACGACAAAGAGGAGACTGATGGCTTAACTGGATAGGGACTCGCTGTATTGCATCCAGCGCCAGGTATCTTGGCACATAGCGTCGAGGTCGAGTTGGGCTTCCCAGCCAAGGAGTTCCTTGGCTTTGGTGCCTTCGGCGTAGCAGGTGGGGATATCGCCGGGTCTGCGGTCGGTGATTTGATAGGGCACCGTTTTGCCACTGGCCTTTTCGAATGCCTGGATCACTTCGAGCACGCTGTAGCCGTTACCCGTCCCAAGATTCACAATCAGGGGTTCGTCAGGTGATTTATCACCCGTTAAATAGTTCAAGGTAGCGAGGTGGGCTTTGGCGAGGTCCACCACATGGATATAATCCCTGACACCGGTGCCGTCGGGAGTTGGATAGTCGTTGCCAAATACACTCACCTGCTCACGCATGCCGGTTGCCACCTGCGCAATAAATGGTACCAGGTTATTGGGCACTCCGGTTGGAGCTTCTCCAATCAGTCCTGACGGGTGCGCTCCGACGGGATTGAAGTAACGCAGGAACCCCAACTTCATTTCAGGCCGAGAAGCAGCCAAGTCCAGGAGGATTTGCTCCATCATGGCTTTGGTTTGCCCATAGGGATTGGTCGCCTTGATCGACTCATCTTCAGTGATAGGCACCTTGCTCGGCTCTCCGTAAACGGTGGCAGATGAACTAAAGACAAATGTGTTCACCTGGTGCTCGACCATGCAGTCAAGCAGGTTGACGGTGCCTGTGATATTATTCCGGTAGTAACGAAGTGGATACGCCACGGACTCGCCAACCGCCTTGAGGGCAGCAAAGTGAATAACTCCATCAATCGAATGGTTGCGAAACACCGCTGCAAGATCCTCAGGGTTGAGCAAATCGCCTTCCACAAGCTCGACCGCCTTTCCTGCAATTTTTTCGACCCGCTCCAATACCGATCGTTCGCTGTTGGAAAAGTTGTCGAACACAATCACCTCATGTCCGGCCTCAAGCAGTTCGACGTTTGTGTGGCTGCCTATGAAGCCAGCGCCTCCTGTAACTAAAATCTGCATATTCACCAATGGCTTATTATAATTAAAATAATTAGGAAGCCATAAGGCTTACTAAGTATAGAATGTCTGTAAACATCCGTTTATTTATCAAGTGATAGAGCGTCATTTGGTCGTTGGGATGGATCTGGTTAATAAACTGAATCGAGATGAGAGATTGGACAGAAAAAGGGGGACAAAAAAAGGAGAGCAGCCCTTCGAAGAGCTCAGGATTTAAAGCGGCGTACTATTGTTATTCCGCATGGATAAATCCATTTGTAGATGTGTCGCTTCGCTCGGTATAAACCGCTAATGGGACGCTTAATTTGGAGTTCCGAGGTACCGAGTCAGCAAGGCGACAGCGAATCGTTTCGAGGAACAGCGTGACGACACTAACAAAACACGGAGTGACGACTACCAAGGCGAATGCCGCCACATCTACTACCGAAAGCAGTGACACCTCAATGCAGCCCAGCAAAAATGACAACGAAGTGACGAATAACAGAGAGGAAAAATAAATTAACCACGAAGAACACGAATAGACACGAAGGAATCAAATGGAACGCTTATTAGATAATAAGCGCTACGGCTTAACCGACTGGGTCGGAATGTTGCTAGCGGGAGCGTGGGGTTTTGAACAGGAGGTAACGGAGTTAACGAAGGCTAGCAGGAGCGCGAAACTTTCGAGATAGGAGATGATGGGCGTTACACCCCTAAAGGAATGAGCCTGCCAAACTTACATCGACGTAATTTTATACCGCTCTACCGAGGCTTCCAAAGCCGACACCCCCCGGCGGTTTACCGACCGGAACAGTACGCTAATGTACGCTAAAGAGAAAAGATTTGAAATGTGTTGCTTGAAATCCAGCCAACACAACTCAACCGACTGGGCCGGAATGTTGCTAGCAGCACGTAATGGTTCTCCCGCAGGGGGCGCAGGAATGTAACACTTATTAGGTAATGAGAGAAAGAGGAAGACTAAGAGGAGGAGGAAGACCTTGGGGGCACGAAACGGCAGAGCGGGACGCTCTTGCCCTACCTGAAGCAATAAAGGTAGGGACGGATCGCCGAGGCGTACGAAGCTCTTTGAAAGACGGCTCGCTCGGCGATCGAGCCCTACCTATAAATGTGTGTGCTACTTTAGGGTGATCCTTTGGCGAAGTCGTTCGACGGGGGCTTCCCAGGTTTCCGGCGCAATAGGAAGGAAACTGTGTGACTCGAAGGAACGATTGACCATCTCGCGACCTGACTCGAGTGAGTCGATCTCCCCTGCCCCACGCAGCTGCATGAGGATGTTTCCGAGGGAGGTGGCCTCGACCGGGCCGGCATGCACTTGGCAATTAAGCGCACTCGCCGCGCATTGATTTAAAAAGTCATTCTGGCTTCCTCCTCCAACCACGCGCAGCTCGGTCAACGGCTTTGAGGTGAAGGTGGCGAGTTGATCGAATACGAGGCGATATTTACAAGCCAGGCTATCGAATACGGTACGCAGTAGTTGAGCTCGGGTTTCGGGAATGGGCTCATCCTGCTCGCGGCAATAATCGCGTAAACGATCCGTCATGGGACCGGGTCGGGCAAAGGAAGTATCGTCGGGATCCACAATCGAGCGAAAGGGTTCCGCTCCGCGTGCAAGCTCTACCAGCTCATCGTAGCTAAACGCATCTCCACTCAGAAGCCATTCTTCTTTCAACTGCTCAACGAGCCACATGCCACAAATATTCTTCAATAGACGTGTAGTGCCTTCCCCTCCAGCTTCGTTAGAATAACTGGCCAGTAAGGTCTCGGGCTTAACCAAAGGAAGGTGCGACTCGATCCCCATCAGCGACCAGGTGCCGGAGCTTAGAAAAGCAGGTGCATCATCGCGCAAAGGAGCACCTGCAACCGCGGATCCCGTGTCGTGGCCGGCCACTGCGAAGATGGGCACATCGCCAAGTCCCGTCTCTTTCCGCAATGCGGGAAGCAAGCTTCCAATCCTCGTTCCTGGTTCGGTGATATCTCGAAAAAGATGCTTGGGAAGCTCTAAGGTTTCCAGCAGAACATCGGACCACTTTCCAGTGACCGGATTGAGCAGTTGACTGGTGCTCGCCATGGACCGCTCCTGAACTTTCGCACCGCATAGCCAATAGTTAAACAGATCGGGCATAAACAAGAGATCGCTCGCTGCCTCCAGCCTCCCCTCCCCTGATTCCTTTTCGGCAAAGAGCTGGTTGATGCTGTTAAAAAACATGAACTGAATACCCGTCTCATTGTAAATGGTCTCCTTGGAAACCATCCCATGAATGCGCTCTTCCACTCCGTCGGTTCGGGAATCCCGATACATGAAAGGATCGCAAAGCAGTTCTCCAGAAGCATCGAGCAAACCGTAATCAACACCCCAAGTATCGACACTGATCCCTGCTACTCGAGAACCAAACAAGATCGAAGCCCGGGTCAATCCGTCGACCACATGAGCAAAGATATCCTTCACGTCCCAATGCCAGGCTCCATCGACCTCCACTCCCTTGGTCGGGAAACGATTCACCTCTTCAAGTCGAATGGCTCCATCAGCAACTACACCAGCCATCACCCGGCCACTGGTGGCACCGAGATCAACGGCGAGATATACGGGGTAGGACATGGTAGGTTTAAGATAGAGAGTGGTCAGTGGTCAGTGGTCAGTGGTCAGTGGTCAGTTTAGTAACTAATCAAAAGAGATTAGAGGTGAAGAGTGGATTTTGATAATAAGTAAAAGTAGGAGGACGAGGAATATCCATTAGCGTATTATTAGTGGGCTATTGTTTGCTGCCATCTCCTAGCTTCTAACTTCCATCTTCCAATTTACCGCAAAAATCCATCGGCTAGGCCGCCGTCGACAGGAATGACGTGTCCGGTGGTTTTTGAGAAGGCTTGTGTGAGAAGCAAGTAGGCTGCTTCGGCTTGGTCCTCCGGTGTGATCGGCGATTGAGTCAAGGTACGCTGAGCGTAAAAAGACGCGAGCTTGTTACGGAGTGAGTCGTCGTCGTCCTGCTCAGAATATTCGATATTGTACTTCACCAGCGATGAGATCACACGATCGCGTGGGAACATGGTGCTACCTTTCACAACGGTGGCTGGAGCAATCGCATTTACGCGAATTTGCGGAGAGAGCTCGATGGCCAGTTCCCGCACCAAATGATTGGCCGCGGCTTTACTAGTATCGTAGGCCACACTCCCCTTCTTCGCCACCACGGCGTTGGCACTGGTTGTGAGCACAACGTTACCCGACAAGCCTTGCTGATCGAAGACGTGTTGCTTCAAAGCATCAACTACGATGTAGCTACCTTTCACATTGATATCGAAGGTCTGTGAAAAGCGGTCGTCAGCGATGTGCCCTGTCTTATCGGGCGGGATAAACACGCCGGCAGTTACCACCACCGAGTCAACGCCACCATAGGCTAAAACCGCTTGTTCGATCATGGCTTCAACCGAGTCACGATCCGTAATGTTTACGGCGGCACTCATCGCCGGACCACAGGATGAAACTCCTGTACCCGCAACTCCGATACCTTCTCCGTGCTTTTCAGTAAGTGTTGCCACTGTTTGTTCGGCTGCCTCTTCACTCAAATCAGCCGCAACCACATGCGCGCCTTCAGGCACGATGCGCTCAGCCACCTCGCGACCAATGCCATTTCCGGCACCGACCACTGCGACCACCTGACGGGCCAACGATTTTTCCGGAGGCATACGGCGCAGCTTGGCTTCTTCCAACTGCCAGTATTCGATATCGAAAGCTTCTTGTTCGGGCAATCCACGATAGCGATCAATCGCTTCCGCACCCCGCATCACTTCAATGGCGCAGTTATAAAACTCAGCGGTTACACGTGACTCGCTTTTACTCTTTCCCCAGGCGATCATACCCAGACCAGGAATCAGCACCACGGTCGGCACTGCCGTTCTGATGGCAGGCGAATCTGGATGCTTACAACGATCGTAGTAGGCGCGATAGTCCTCCACGTATTTCACCAAGCCTTCATCGATCTTCCCCTTTAATTGGCCGAACGATTCTGTGGCAGCATCCCAATCGACGTAGAGTGGCTTGATCTTCGTCCTAAGAAAATGATCCGGGCAGCTGGTGCCCAATTCAGACAAGCGGGCGGCATCGTGTGAGTTCACAAACTGCATCATCTTTTGATCCGTTTGCACGGTTCCAATGAAGCGTTGCTCTCCTGAAACGCGGCCGCGCAACCAAGGAAGCAACTTCACCAGATACTCCCGGCGTTGCACATCGGATACATGATCATACTTCAGTCCACCAAAGACCGGTTTTCCCTCTGCTTTCGTTTCGATAAACTGGGAAGCCTTTTCGATCAAATCGAGCGATAACTTATAACAAGCCTTATCATCGTCGTCCCAATTGATCACGCCATGTTGCCCCATCATAATGCCACGGCATTTGGAATTTCCGGCAATGACATCGCGATAGGAAAGCCCCAGATCGAAACCCGGACGCTGCCACTCTGTCCAAACGACATCGTCACCGTAAATTTCTTCGGTCAGCTTGGCACCGTTTTCGGCGGCTGCCACGGCGATCACCATATTGGGGTGCATGTGGTCGACATGCCTGCCCGGGATAAAAGCGTGGAGTGGTGTATCAATGGAGCAAGCCCGAGGATTCAGGTTGTAGGTGCAATGCCGATACATGGACACCATTTCATCTTCAATGTCCGACTTAACACCTGACACGGGCGCATCGCGATAAATCTTTTCGAGGCTGTAAACCTTATCCAAGTATAGAGATCCAAAATTCTCTGGCTTGGAAGTTCGTAGATCGCCTCCAGAACCTTTCACCCAAAGAATGTCTGCTTCGGCTCCCGTCAGGGGATCATTTTCAATCGCCTTGCTGGACGTATTTCCGCCACCGGTATTCGTGATACGAAGATCGGACCCCAAAATATTGGAGCGATACTGCAGACGTTGCAGCGGCGTCATGAATTCGACTATCGCGTCATCCCAAAGGTAGTTAACGTGCTTGTAATTGGATTGGCTCATAATGGAAAGGTGTCAGTGATCGGTGATCAGTGTTATTTTTACCAGCAAGTGGATTTGGTTTTGAAATTCAGTAGACTACGGAGTGGAGATGTTGGAATTGACGAGTGCCTGGCGACTGAACGCAATCCGGTGCGTGAGGGAGCCAGAAAGGAGGAAAAACGGCATGTCCGCCCGAAGATGGAAAGCATCACTGTACGCAGAGACCCCTATCGCCATTAACCGCTAATACAAAATTCATTTTATCCTCCCCTGTGCTTTCCATCTGATAGTCGACTTAATTTGTGAAATTTAGGATCTTTCGACGATATTCTTCGTCGGGACGGCCAGCGATACGTTCGACTTCTTCGGAAGGCATAAATTCTGGAAACCCAGTTGCACTAATAGAAGCGGCTCCGACAAACATCTCGGCACATTTCTCCGCCATGATCATAGCCCCCCAGGCAGCATCTGCAGTCGATCCGAGCGTAATCAAACCGTGGTTTTGGCAGAGGATGGTATTGGGAGCGGTGCCCTGCTCTTCAATGAACTTTCGCATGCGCTTTGAAATCTCACGAGCCAGCTCAACACCAGGATCAACGTAGGGAACCCAAAGCGATTGAGCTTGGCAGCAAACAACTTGATCAGGCACCAAACGCTTCTCAGCAAAGAGCGGACCGTGTTCACTACAAAGAATCTGCCCCACCGCAATGGGATGAGTATGCGCCACGTAATTCACACCCGGCAAAGTCAGGAGCCAGGAATGAAAGAGGGCTTCTACAGAGGGCTTAACTCCCTCTTTGTCTGTGCGAGAGGCCATCAAAACCGCATCCGAATCAGGAACCGGAGTGTCACTCTCAACCACAGGAACCAAGGCGTCGAACTGGCAATGCGCCAGGCCCTCTCTTTCCACCGTCGCAAGGGAAAAGCCGCTCCCTTTTACGGCAAAGGTTGCATCATCCAACTTCACCGATGCGTTGCCTTCGCCAAGAATAGCCAAGCGCAGGTCCACAGACCCTAACTTGTGGCACAAATCCAACAAAGACTCCAAAGATGTTTCATTCATCGAGCGTTCATTTCAGCAAAAGGGGTCAAACCTTGAATCGGTTGACTCCACGTACTTCGTCAAGATTACAAGGAATGACCCCGACGGCGCACGTGTGTTGTTCATTTGGTCATCTTGGATATTCTCCTCAAAAATAGTCAAATCAAAAGTTTGCATTATCTTTCAATATCTACCAATTTCGATCGCACATATGCAGGCCGAGTTACGACAGAAGTTAATAGAGCAGTACCTGGAGGAGGTGGAGTTTGCCTCCTTGGAGGAGCTGTCGGACAAAGTAGACGCTTCCCTCTCCACCGTTCGCCGTGATCTCGGAATCCTATCCAACAACGGCAAAATCAAACGCACGCATGGAGGGGCCCGATTGATTCAACCTCCCAGCGAGGAGTTTAACTTTTCTCGACGCCAGACCGTGGAAAGCGATGGTAAGCTCCGTGTCGCTGAACGCTGTGCGGAACTCGTTTCACCCAATCAGAACATTTTTTTAGACGCTGGCTCGACGGTCTTTGAGGTGGCGCGCAAGCTGGAGGAGAAAACACCGCATATCGTCACAAACAGTCTATCAATAGCCAATTTATACGCGGGACATCGCGACATTGAAGTCATCGTAAGCGGCGGAGTCATTTACCCTCGTCTACAGGTCCTTGTCGGTGAACTCGCCGTTAAAGCGTATCAATCTTTCAATGCCGACATTGCGATTCTTGGTGCAGGAGGAGCGACCGAAGACGGAATCATGAATTCGCACATGCTACTTATAGAAATTCAACGTGCCATGATCGCATCCGCCCAACAAGTGATCGTCTGCCTGGATAGTAGCAAGATGGGCCGACGGTCCTTTACACCTCTCTGCGATTGGAAATCAGTCGACGTACTGGTGACAAATCGCGACGCTCCTAAAGCACTCATTTCTCATATCAAAAAGCAAAAGGTCGAGGTGCTCTTAGCCTGAGCTTGGTCATCAGTTTTCAGTAAACGGTCATCAGTATTAAGAAATCTGAAAGTAATACATAAAAGAAGTCATCCAATTTAAG
>CALJGU010000037.1 GCA_938075565.1 uncultured Opitutales bacterium
CTGCTTTAGCTGCGAAACTTACTTCGTTCGGAAGCTACCAGAATTTACCAAGGCCATGAGCAGATCCTGGAATCCACCACCCTTTTCCTGATTCGCAGCAACCAGACTCTTTATGAGCTTGCGATCACTGTAATTCATTTCTCTGCCGATGGCATAGGTGAGGAGTTTTTCAGAAATACATTCAGCAAAGGGTGTGATGTCATTTCTCAGGTAGGTCTTCAGATCAGTGATATCGTTGAGTACGGTTCCGTCGGTCAAATGGCCATCTGTTTCGACCGGTAGACCGACTTTCTTTTCCTTTCTCTTGGCTGTCCGCGGAGCAGGGTATTCGGTTCTCCATCGGCCAACGGGATCGAAGGACTCCAAAACAAAACCTACGGGATCGATTTTCTTGTGACAACCGGCGCAAGACTCATCAGCCATATGAGATGCTAGTATTTCTCGTGGAGATACCTCATTGCCCGTACCTGGTGTAAGCGCTGGAACTGCATCTGGAGGTGGAGGAGGCGCGTCGCCCAGAATATTTTCCAATACCCATACCCCTCGGAGTACGGGCTGAGTGTCTACACCATTAGCAGTTGCAGTCATAACACCTGCCATTGCAAGAAGGCCGCCAAAACGCCCACCGTGTTCGAGCGTAGCGCGTTTCATCTTCTTGTTATCGTTCTTCTTACTTTTATTGAATTCTGGCAGGCCGTAAATATAACGACCTACTGCACCGGTAGTATAAGTAAAATCCGGATCGATAAAATCCTCTAAAGGTCGGTTCTTATCCAGGATCTCTCTGAAGACCATCTGGGCTTCCTGAATATAGGCTTCCTTTTCAGCCTCGGTGTATTTGAACTCCCTGGGGTTTTCAAAAAGGTTGGTATCGGGGACCAGATTTTCTAATTCATTCAAGTCCAACCATTGGCCAAGAAAGCTCTCCACAAAGTTATTTGATTTCGAGGAAGCAATCAGGCGTTGGGTTTGTTTTTCCAACTCCTCTCTATCTAAGAGGGAACCATTGGCGGCCGCATTCTTTAACTGTCTGTCCGGTGGGCGTGATGTGAGAAAATAGGACAAGCGTGAAGCCAGATCGAAGCTTTCCAAAATGCCGTCATTGAATCCTCGGTACAGAAAGTGGGGCGAGGTTAACGCGGTTCGAATGGCTAAATGGTAACCATCTTCAAGGCGACCACTCGCAGTCTTTTCTGCCATTATGATTTCTCTGTATTCGTTGAGTGTAGATGGTTCAACCGGGCGTCGGAAGGCTGCCGTTAGAAGGTTGTTCAGAAACGCATCTATCCCTGCGGTGGTGTTAGTGCCTTTAGCTTTACCCAGCAGCTTTTCAGACCGTTCTTTCCAATACTGATCTTCCTCGCTGTCTTCCAAGGTGAGGGGCCCTTTGACCGCGACGTGCAGAATCTCGAGTGCGGGACCTTCTTCAAAAAGTTTGTAGGAGAGCGTTTCTGCGATTGAACGCTTATCACTGCTCATAGTGGTTACGAGCTTATCCAACTCTTCACCAACTGGGGGTGGGGGCAATTCGTCCGCTTGGATTAGAGAGTATACATGATCCAAACCCACACGCCCACGAGCTACTTTGCCTCCAGCTTGCTTGAATGCCGCTGCCAGCTTTGGATCCCCCTCGAGCATTGGATATATGAAATTAGCCAAGTGCTTTGGATCTTCGCTGATCACACCGTTTGCGTAGTGGAAAGCCAGGGTCTCACCTTTTTCCAGCAACACGTCAGTCACGAAGCTTTCTCCTTGAATTGCCTTCACAGTAAAACTTCCCAGGAGTCTTAACTCATGTACGTCTCGTTGAGATGCATCTTCAGCGGCCACGGCGTAGACGTTGGCAACCACTTGGGTGCCTGCAGGAGGATTCAGAGCTGAGAGATCAATGGTTAATTGGTAAGTTCCAGTCGCTTTGGCGACGAAATGTGTTGGCCAGGAAGCACTGTGAGCGAGCTGGTGTGTGTTACTGACCAATCGCATCTTGCCCTCTCTTAACAAGCCCGAAGAATAGGCATAGGTAAAATCCTTTGCAGGGATCTCTGTGGTTTCGATTTCCAGTGTTTGGCGGGGAGGTGGAAACAACTTCTCCGCGAGATCCGTCGCTACCTGGGAGTAGGATTCCATTAAAGCACCAGATAGTGTCAGCGCTTCCGCCTGATTATCAAATCCGTGGGCTTCGTTATCCCGGGGAAATCCATTGGAAAGTTCGTAGTTGATGTTGAACAGATCGTTTAGGGAGTGGAGGTATTCTCTTCGGTTTAGTCTCCGAAGTGTCGTCCCTCCGATTGAGCTATGCTTGGATAGCATCCCGTCCAGCCAGCCAGCTAGTTCATCGCGTTCAGCTTGGGAGGGCTGTTTTTTTTTCTTGGGCGGCATTTCACCGCGTGCGATTATTTTGATAACGCGCTCCCAGAGATGGATTTGATCAGAGTCCCCCCAGTCAATGGCCAGTTTATCCAGATTTATTTCGCCCTTAAACTCGACGTCGTCGTGGCAGCTCAAGCAGTAGTTGTCTAATATTTGAAACGATTTATCGGGAATGGGTGTTTCCGCCGAAAGCGATAATCCTGTGGTAAGCAGGCATAGTACTATGCCGTTCTGTATCCAGTGTCTCATCACTAGTAGTCTAAGCCAAGTACTGGTTCATGTTGCGGGTGGCATTGGAGAAGGTATCTGTCTCCAGGCCTAATTGCTGCAACAAGGTAATGTAAAGGTCACCCAGTAATGGAGCGTTGGGGTTCTCTCGGTCAAAGGAATGGTGGCTTCCGTGCTTCAGCCCACCACCAGCCAAGAGGATGGGGAGGTTAGCGTTTGAATGACGACTTGCATCACCCATACCTGCACCCCACATAACCAATGTGGAATCGATGAGTGGATTCCCTTCGGTATCTGTCTTAGTCTTCAGTTGCCCTATGAAACCAGCTAGCAGTTTCATATGCTCACCTTCAATCTTGATCAGATCGATTATCATTTGGGAGTTATTTCTGTGATGGGAAAGTGCATGGTAACCGGCGGACAACATTTCTCCATTGATGGTAAATACCTGTCCCAGGCCTGGCAGCATCATAGTAATGACACGTGTCGAATCAGTCTCAAGCGCGAGCGCCATCAGGTCATACATGAGCGCCTGGTTTTCGAGCATCTGGGTGGGAGCGATCGGATCGAAGGTAGGGAGTTGATAATCCACCTCAGGCCTCGGATCGTGTAATCCCTTAAGCTGACGTGCCATGCGTTTTTCAAGATCGCGAACTGAGGAGAAGTACTCTTCCAACTTATGCCTGTCCTCAGTGCTTACGCGATTCTGCAGCTGCTTTGCTTCGCTGGTCACTTTGTCGAGTGAACTGTTCCCACTCTTTAAAAGGTACTCGGTCCGATCCGCATCCGCTGGAAGCCCAAATAGCGTTTGGTAAACCACACTCGGTCGTTCAATTTTGGGTAAGGGAATGCCTTGCTCATTAAAAACCATCTTTTGCTGATTGCTCCCTCTTCCGGCACTTATCTGCAGTGATTCAAACCGGGTGTGAGCGCCAATCTTCTTGGCCGCTATCTGATCGAGCGTAACATCACCCGCTTTCCGGCCACTCAAGTAATTGTCCCAGTTCTTGTGACCATTAGGCGCCCGGTGATCCAGGCCTGAAAACACGGATAGCTTATCCTTATGGCGGATGAGATCCTTTAGTAATGGAGTGGGGGAATACGCGTTGCCCGTTTCTTTGGGAAATAACGAAGGAGCGTGCAGACCTAGATTGGCTCCAATGCAGACCAGTCGTTTGGCCTTGGCTGCATCCTTTACCAGACCGGTTGCAGCCGAGAGTTTTGAAAAGGATGCGAGGGAGGGAAGGGCGAGCGAAACGCCTACCGTACGCAGAAATTGTCGACGATTTAGAGAATTAGCTAACATGGGGTATTCTTGAGTAGGCCTATAGTTCTATGAATTCCTGCCCATAACGAAAGCTAAAAGGTTTCCCAGCTCATGGTCGTGGAAACATGATTATTCGCGTGATTTGGTTTCCGTCATGTATAGAGTGGGAGCTTAATGAAATTTCCCTGCATTTTCCTGCTTCTTTGTTTCTGGATGATTTCGGTCTCCGCCTCTCAGCCTGACTTCCTGATCTTCACCGACGATGACCTAAGTCAGTTCGACATCACTCCCTACGGATCGACCGATGTGAAGACGCCCCATTTCCAGAAGCTGGCCGATGAAGGTATGCGTTTCAACCGGGCCTTTATCGTTTCACCTGCTTGTGCTCCCAGTCGTGCCGCCATGTTGACCGGATTGATGCCGGCCAGGAATGGGGCAATGGCAAATCATACCTACAAGAAAGAAGGGATCGCCTCGCTCCCACCTCTGTTAAGTGAGTTGGGTTACGAGGTCGCCGCCTTCGGGAAAGTATCGCACGGGAGAGGCTCTGACATTGAAACCCATGGCTTTGATCATTGGGACCGAAAGTTGGACCGTGACACAATCGAGTCCTGGCTAAAGCAACGTGACCAGAGTAAGCCGTTGTGCCTCTTTGTTGGTACCCATTCTCCACACGTTCCCTGGCCGGATAACGATGGCTATGATCCGGAAAGTCTGTGGCTACCTCCCAATCACATTGATACGGCGATGACTCGTCAGTTCCGGGCACGCTACTACACCGCTATCACGATTTCGGATACTGAGTTTGGTTACTGCCGGGAATTGGCTTCGACCTACATGAATAAAGATCTGCTCACCATCATGTCATCCGACCACGGATCTCAGTGGCCGTTTGCGAAATGGAACCTCTACGACGCAGGTCTCATGGTGCCTTTTCTGGTTTCCTGGCAGGGGCATATTGAGCCAAGCTCTCAATCCAATGCGATGATCAGCTGGATCGATATTCTGCCGACCTTAATTGAAATCGCGGGTGGTGATGCAGGTGAAGAGATCGATGGAAAGTCGTTCGCCCATGTATTGACCCATCCCGAGGCCGAGCATCGCGACCGGATCTTCACCATCCATGACAACGACGGTCGGGCGAATGTTTATCCCATTCGCTCCGTTCGAACCTCAAATTGGAAGTACATTCGAAACCTTGAGCCAACTTGGATTCATTCCACACACTCTTACCGTTTCCGGAAAGATAACGCGGGGGCTTATTGGTGGAGTTGGGATCGCGCGGCTGAGAACGATCCTGATGCCGGTGCT
>CALJGU010000038.1 GCA_938075565.1 uncultured Opitutales bacterium
CCTCCGATTCGATGAGCGTGGTCGTTTATGGATGATTGAGTATCGACAATACCCTCATCCAGCCGGTCTTGAGGTTGTGGCAACAGACGAGTATTGGCGAAATGTATACAAGAAATACCCAGCGCCTCCGGGGCATCCTGACTTTGTCCCGGGTGCCGATCGAATCACCATACTTGAGGACAGTGACGGCGATGGAGGTCTTGAAAAGAACACAACGTTTATCGATGGTCTTAATATGGTCACCGGTTTGGCCTGGGATGCCGATGGAGTTTGGATTCTTCAGCCTCCATTTTTGTTATTCTATGAGGACAAAGATCATGACGATGCTCCCGATGGTCCTCCGGCGGTACATCTGCGTGGGTTCGGTCTCGAGGATTCTCATTCCTATGCGAATAGTTTAACCTGGGGCCCTGATGGTTGGTTGTATGGGGCCCAAGGCTCAACCGTAACGGCTGCGATTACCGTCGAAGGTAGTGATGCGGCACCCATAAAAAGTGTTGGGCAATTGATGTGGCGTTATCACCCCAAGAAGCATGTCTACGAGAAATTCGCAGAAGGGGGTGGCAATATCTGGAGCTGTCAGTTCGATGCAAAAGGACGTTTGTTTGCAGGCGCCAACGAAGGAGGAAAGTTGGGGTATCACTACATGCAAGGCGCCTACAATAAGAAGAATTTTGGCAAGCATGGAGAATTATCCAATCCGCATACCTATGGATACTTTTTTGGAGTAGAAGAAGCAGGTTCCCAGCGTGTGACTACTAATCTGATGATCTATTCGGATAATACGCTTCCGGATCGCTACCAGGACACCATCATTACTGCGAATCCGCTGATCGGGAGAGTATTAGCTTCACGTCCAGTAAGCAAAGGTCCGACTTTTCATTCTGAGCTGGTAGATGTCATGGTTGATTCTGAGGACCGATGGTTTCGACCTGTTTACTCAGAAAGTGGACCTGACGGATCTGTGTATGTGGCGGACTGGTACGATCAGCAGATTAATCACATGGAAAACTTTGTGGGCCGAATGAGTCCCTCCGATGGCCGTGTATATCGAATTCGTTCAGAAGAAGGCTATGAGCCTGCCAAGCTAGATCTTAGAACTTCTTCGACCCTAGAATTGGTAGACCTATTACAAGACCCTAGGGAATGGTATAGGGAAACAGCGCGTCGACTGATTTATCAACGGCAGGATGAGAGCATACTTCCCGTATTGAAGGATTTGCTGATAAAGGAAAACGGCCAAACGGCTTTAGAGGCTCTATGGGCCATCAATTTATTGGGAGGCTTTAGTAAAGAGATTCGAAAATTGGCACTGGGACACAAGTATTCTCACGTTCGTAAGTGGGCGGTCCGATTGATTGGAGATGAGAAAACTGCTGAGGATTGGGAGCTAAGCACCATGAGAGATCTGGCTGCCAGTGACCCCAATATAGAAGTGCGGCAGCAACTTTGTTCGACCGCTAAGCGGCTTCAGATGAACGGAAGTCTATCAATTGTCAGAGAATTATTGAAACGTGATGAAGATGCAGATGATGCCTTTATGCCGCTGTTAGTTTGGTGGGCATTAGAAGAATTCATTTCGAATAACGCGGATCAGGTGGTGAGTCTATTTGAAGGAGGTCGACTGTTCGATGAAGCGATGGTTCAAAATTCAACTTTGGAATTTATCATGCGACGTTTGGCTGCGGAAGGTACGCGAGATTACCTCCGTAAATGTGCGCGCCTTCTCAGGTTAGCTCCCGATGCGGAGAGCAAACGGGTCCTACTGGCCGGATTTGAACAAGCCTACCGCGGCAGATCCATGGTTGGGCTTCCGAACGAACTATTAACTGCTATTGCTGAGTCTGGAGGTGGGTCACTTGCCATGAGGATTCGGCAAGGAATGGCTTCTGCGACCGAAGAGGCAGAACATTTACTGGAAAATCCATCTGCGAACGAAGAAGACTTGCAGCGGGCTATTGAAGCCCTGGGTGAAGTTCCATCTCCGGAATTACTCCCTTCATTACTTAAGCAACTGAATCGAAATAACGACTCTATACGCATCGCAAGCTTGTCGGCATTGAGGGCTTACAATGATCCTTCTGTTGGAGAATCGATTAGTCGCTCTTACTCAGGGCTTGCGGGCGAAGTTCAAACCGCTTCTCAAACATTACTTATGAGTCGACCTGCATGGGCCACCACATGGATCCAGTCTGTCAAAGAAGGTTCGATTGCTAAAAATTTAATCCCGATAGATGTAGTCAACGGGCTTCGCCGTCTCGGTGATCCATCATTGAGCTTACTGGTAGGTGAGATCTGGCCAGAGGATGGAAACGGTAACGAGGAAGCGTCAGAGGAAATGGATCGGCTAAGATCCATATTGAGCCTAGGGAAAACTCCAGACAGGCACAAAGGACGAGAACTTTATTTGGCTCGTTGTGGAGCCTGTCATTCCTTGCACAATGAAGGGGGAGCGATTGGACCTGAGTTAACTGGTTACCAGCGGAGTGATCTACATAGCCTGCTTTTAGCAATCACAAATCCGAATGCGGAAATACGTGAGGGTTATGAAAATCACTTGGTTCGAACGAATGATGGTCAGATTTTGTCTGGATTCATTGTCGACCGTGATGAACTCGTGGTTGTTTTGCGTCCTGTTGGAGGGCAACCTGTGGTCCTTGAGGAATCTAGGATCGAAAGCATGGAAGATGTGGGTGTTTCCCTTATGCCTCCTAGGCTTCTCATTGGTATGGATGAGCAATCCATTGTTGACATATTCTCCTATATCCAGGCGCCACAGCCTCTGAATCTTAGGAAGTAAATCTAAATCCATTTCAAAGTGTAATGG